>JBJKSJ010000209.1:0-5932 GCA_046704085.1 Ktedonobacterales bacterium
CAGCTGGGCCTCCTGTAGCCGGAGAGTTGCGGCTGCCAATCGCGGCGCCCCCATTGAGGTCGGCGGTACACGCAGAGCGCACTGATGGGGAGCCGAACAGCCAGCGCCACACCCACCACCCCAGCCGGCGAGACGCCGACAGTACAAAGAGACCCCACCCCCTGCCGACTGGAAGCCGACGGTACAAATAACTACCCCTCCTGGCCCCAATGTTGCTGTCAAGGAGCGCCATGCGTTATACAGGCAGGAAGTCTGAAGAGCAGCAGCACAGGAGCGACGGGCATGCGCGAGACGAGAGAGCCAGAAGAGGTGGAAGAGCAAGACGCCTGGGCGCCGGGACAGAAACCGCGCCCGGCGTCCAGTGCAGGCTGGGGCAGCAGCGCGGGCCAGGGCAGCAATCCAGGACGGCGCGCAGGCCAGGGCAGCATTGCTGGCAAGGGCGCCAGCCAGGCCGCGCCGCGCAGACCAGCCCGGCGCAGGTCGCGCCGGGAGCGCGCCGTCCTCTGGACGGCCAGCGTGGTTGGCGCGCTGGCGGGCGTCGTGTTGATCGCCTCGCTTGTGGGCCGCTTCTTCCTGGTGAATGCAACCACTGGCGCGCTCGCGCCAACGCCCACCGCAACGCTGGGCATTAGCACCCTGCCGCCAGGAGTGACTGTCGGCACGTATCCGCGCCAGCCCACCGAAGCCCAGCGCTTCGAGCAGGCGCTGAATACCTATATCGATCAGATGCCGCTGGACGACGCCCTCGGTCAGATGATCCAGGTGCAGTTTGTCGGGCCAAATCTGGGGCCAGAACTGACCATCCCTCCCGACTGGCAGGCCGAACTTCAGCGCGTGCATGTCGGCTCGGTCATCCTCTACTGGTATAATATCCAGAGCATCAGCCAGTTGAAAGCCCTCACCAGCAGCCTGCAATCCAAAGCCATCGCGCCCAACATTCCGCTGATTATCTCTACCGACGAAGAGGGCGGCGAGGTAGATTATCTGGACCGGCTCTATGGCAGCGGTCCCACCGAAGCCTCGCTGGGCGCCAGCGGCGACCCGCAGAAGGCATATAACTGGGGCTTGCTGGATGCCCAGCACATGCAGGCCGTCGGCATCAACGCCGATCTGGCCCCTGTCGTGGACATCAAGACAGTTCCTGATCCCAGCATCTCGCAGCGCATGTATGGCAGCGACCCCACGCTGGTCACAAACATGGCCTCGGCCTTCATTGATGGCCTGCACTCCCAGAACATCATGGACACCCTGAAGCACTGGCCGGGCATTGGCTGGGCCTCGGTGGACGCGCACAAAGCCCTGCCCGTCTCCAATCGCAGCCGCGCCGACCTGGACCGCCTGGACTTCGCGCCCTATAAAGCCTTGCTCGCCTCCGGGCGCGTCGATATGATCATGCCCACGCATGTGCTGCTGACCTCGATTGACCCGACGATGCCCGCCTCGCTCTCGCCGATCATCATCAATGGCATTCTGCGCCAGCAGCTTGGCTATCAGGGCGTGCTGATCACCGACGCCCTCTACATGGGCGCGATCTCCGCGAAATACAGCATGGCCGAGGCGGCGGTGCTGGCGGTGATCGCGGGTAACGACATCCTCTCCAGCTTCTACAACCCCGCCGGGGTGGAGCAGGTGCTGGCGGCGCTGCATCACGCGATTGATACCGGGCGCATCACCAGAGACCGCATCAACCAGTCGGTCAAGCGCATCCTGCTGCTCAAGATGAAATACGGCCTCTTCAGCCTGCCGGGCTTCAACAACTAACCTTTGCCGCTCCCGGTCAAAAGATGGTCGTCCAGCAAGGTCGGCGCGCGCGCCCTGGCAGGCGCGCCATCTGGCAAGACAACCAGGCTCGGACGCGCCTCCGCTTCGGTTGGCGCCTGCCTCTGCCGGGCAGGCCGCCGACCACGCACGGCCCGCACGGTGGCGATCACCAGCAGCAGATTGCGCAGTGCAATCGTCGGCAAAAACTGCGGATTTTCTGGCACCGTGATGATGGGATGGTGCGTCTGGTAGATGAACGGGAAGATCAGCGTGGTCAGCGCGCAGATGACCAGCCAGAGCGGGTCTAATCCCTCGACATAGGCAACCAGAGGCAGAATCCACATGAGATACTGCGGGCTGAGCAGCTTATTCGAGACCAGCACCACACCAATCAGAGCGACAAACCCCTGCCGCAGCGTGAGTTTGCCCCGCAGGACGCGCCAGCAGACGTAGAGCGTCCCGCCGATCAGCGCCTCCATCGAGAGCAGCTTGATGACACTATCCAGCGGCCCGACCAGATTCAGCGAGATAAACGAGACGTTCGGATGAACCGGATAGCCCAGAAAGCTGCCCAGCCAGAGCAGCGTTGCGGGCGCCGACTCAATCTGGATAGGCCGCGTCAGCGCGTACTTGAACTCAGAAAGCGTGCCCTGCAAGTTCACCAGCGCGGGCAAGGCGAATCCAAAGAGGGTGATGCCCGTAAATACAGACAGACCGACTATCGGCGCTTTGGCACGCCGCCAAAGTTCGCGCCGCTGCGCCTGGCGCGCCGCCTTGCTGGCCCGCAGCGCGCCCCAGAGCCGCGCCAGAGTCTGGAAGCCATCCGGCTGCTCATCCGCATCGGTCCGGGTAGGCTGGGGACCCGCCGACGCGCGCCACTGATAGGCCGCCAGCACGGGCGCCAGGAAGCCAGGGTAGAGCTTGAGCAGCACCCCGATTGCCAGCAGCGCGTAGGCCCACCCAAAGCGTTTGCGCTCCGCCAGCAGCAGCGCGCCAAGCGTCGTCAGCGCGGGCAGCAGATCAAAACGCATCAGCAGCGTCCCCATCGCGCCAACCAGCAGATAGATGGCATACGCGATGGCCTTCGAGCGCGAGATGGTCCGCGCAAACCAGAGATAGGACAGGCAGACGATCAGACCCATCCAACCGGCGAAGACCCAGTAGAAATGCACCGAAGACGCGGGAAAGAGCGTCAACGAAAAAGGGAGCAGCGCGAGCGGCGGGTATTCCCTGGGGAACTGCTGGAAAGGCGGTGTTCCCTTCCAGAACGCGACCGCGTAGGTATGGTAGATCACTGGATCGCCAGCAGGGAGCTTATCATAGACCCAGGAGATATAGAGGGTGAGAATGAGCAGCCCTGCAAGCCAGCACAGATCAAAGAAAAGGATCAACCACCCCGGCTTTGAAGTCGTCACGCCTGGCTTTACTTGCGGCGCCAGGCGCGGTGTGACACGTCGGGCGGCCAGCCGCAGGCGCTCAAGCGGCTGGTCCTGCTTTCCCTGCACAAATAAACCCAAGATACTGTTCCTCCAATTACAGCATACTCGACAATAGAAAACGCCCTGGTGAGAGCAGGCAAACCCAGGGCGCGTGGCTCATCTTTCCTGAAGAGTGCAACATTGGACTCTTCGAGCGACCTGTCCCCTCTTTTTCCACATGGCGCCTTCCCACTGCCACCTTCCTCTCAGCAGCCTCCGTAAGTAGGACGGACATCTCCGTCCTATCGTCACGTCACACACCCTCTCTGGCTAGGGGCTGGCGGCATCAGAGGTTGCTCAAGCACCCTCCTCTGGCTGTGCTGTCGTGTTGTACTATAATACGGAGCAAGGTTTCCGGGCGCTTTCCGCGAGAAGCGTCACTATTCAGTCAGAGATAGGAAAGGACTGCACCTCTTATGCCAGCACAAGACGCCAGGAGTCCAGAGAATATGCCCACCAACGCGCAGAGAGCCGTAGATGCTCAACGGGATGCAGCCGGATCAGCGCCGGAGGAAGACCTGCCTGGCATCCTGCGCGGCATGTTCGCGGAAGTACGAGCCTATCTGCTCAGCGAGGGGCTGGAAAACAGCCAGCGAGTGGGCACCAATCCCAAGGGCGAGGCCACTCGCGCCTTCGACGCCGAGGCCGAGCAGCGCGCGCTGGCTTACGCGCGCGCCCATTTGCCAGCGTTCCGCGTGCTGAGCGAGGAGTCTGGCGAGTTGCGCTTTGGTGATGGGCCGCCAGCCTATACGCTGGTCATCGACCCGTGCGATGGCAGCAACAATTATCGGCGCGGTCTGCGCGTCGTGGGCTTTGCCGTCGCCGTCTTTGCGGGCAACGTGCCCGCGCTGGACCCGGCGCTGGTGGAGTATGCCTTTGTCGGCGACATCTTCAGCGGCTCTATCTATACCGCCGCGCGCGGGGGTGGCGCGCAGCTTGATGGCAGGCCCATCCAGGGGTCCGCCATGACCGAACTCCGACGGGCCATGCTCTCGATCAACATTGGCAGGGTCCATGTGCCCGGCAACCCAGGCGATGTGGATGACCCTCGCCAGACGGCCCTGCCGCTGGCAATCTGGCGGCTGATCAGCCAGATCTCCACCGCGCGCCGCCTGGGCGCGACCACTCTCGATCTGTGCTACGTCGCCCAGGGGGCCATCGAGGGCTATGTGGACCTGCGTTTCCGACTCACCCCTGAAAACTTCCTGGCGCCCGCCCTGATCATCTCAGAGGCGGGGGGCTGCTTTGGGGACGAACACGGCCAGCCCCTTGGTCCGGTCGAGTTCACCAGCGGCTATCGCGTGGTGGCCGCAGGCAATCGCGCGCTCCAGCAGCAGATCATCGAGCAGTTGCAAGCGCCGGGCGCCTGAGCAGGGCTGGCGCCCCGGCTACACGCCTGGGCCGATCCGCCAGGGCATGTTCGGTTCCACCTCCTGTGGCTCGGCCTCAGCAGCCATGTCCTCTCCCGGCTCTGCATCATCCAGTTGGAGAACATCATTGGGCGCCAGCCCATTTTTGAGCAGCATGACCAGTCCCAGCAGCATCAGCAAGCCAAAGATCGCCGCCGCCAGCAGCGCCCTGGCTGTGTGCGCCCCGATCAGCAGCCAGAGGATGACGCACAGACCGGCCCCACCACCCAGGAGCGCCAGCCCCCCCCACAGCACATCCTCGCGCAGCGTGGGCAGCGCGGCCTGCGTTGATGTATCAGCGCCACGCGCCAGGCGCCGCCGCCGCACAACGTTCAGCGCGATCAAGCCAAGCGCCAGCAGTACCGCCCCCGCCCACCACACTGTCCACCAGATTGGGAGTTGCTGCTTCATGGGTATTCCCCCTCCAAATGTCAGAGTTCCAGGCTTTGAGTATACGCTGTGTTTCCAGCAGACACAAGGTTATCCTGCCCGCATCAGATGGTCATCTGGGCGCAAGAAGCGATGTCCTCAACAATCGATCCCTAAAATGTGCCACAGCGCGCGTTTTCTCTCTGGGAAAGGCTTTGCGGGGCATCGGAGCAAATGTTCCCTGGTACGCCCTGCTGGAGCAGACAGAAGGCTTGAAGAGAGGACCACCTGATGAATATCCTCATCGCTGACCCGGATCACGAGTTTGTGACCATCCTGACCTATTGGCTACGCAGTCATGGTCATACCCTGCTGATCGCCCGCAGCGGGGATGAAACCCTCAAGCTCTGGCGTGAGCGCGCGCCAGAACTAGCCTTGATCGACCTGGCGCTGCCAGGGATCAATGGGCCTGAGTTTTGCCGCGCTCTGCGGCAGGAAGGCGTGGGGATTATCTTCGTCTTGACCGACCCTCTGCACGAAGAAGAGGAGGTGCGCGCGCTGGAAGCGGGCGCGGATGACTACCTGCCCAAGCCCGTCTCCATGCGCCAGTTGCAGGCGCGCATCAACGCCCTCGGACGCCGCCTCCACCAGATGGCCGCCGCTGGGGAGAGCAGCCAGATCACGATTGGCCCAACCACCGTGCATCTGGCGCGCCACGAGGTAATGCGCAATGGCCGCCGCTACCGTCTGACGCCGACTGAAGGGCGGCTTCTGCACTTGCTCGTCTCCAATGCGGGCCAGGTTCTCCCTGTCAACACCATCATACAGCGCATCTGGGGCTACGAGGGCAACGAGGCTCACCTCATCAAAACGCATATCCACCACCTGCGCCAGAAGATCGAGCCTGATCCGAAC
>JBJKSJ010000210.1:0-2985 GCA_046704085.1 Ktedonobacterales bacterium
TCCAGTTTTTAGTATCACCCTCCAATCTGACATAACCAGGCCCCAAAGAGATATTTAAAAAAATATGGCGGGGCCCTTCGTAAAAAAACCGAAGGGCACCGACATGAGGATGTGATGCCGGGATTCAGACTTATGCCGCTCTGGCTGGCTCAGCCTGAACGGTGATGCGCGGTTCGCCGCTCGCGCTCACCTGCACCGCGCCGTTCTGGACAGTCAGTACTGCCGTCTGGCCCGGCTGGAGCGTGCCTGCCAGCAGGGCGTCGGCCAGCGCATCATCGATGTAGGTCTGGATCGCCCGGCGCAGAGGCCGCGCGCCAAACTCTTCATCGAAGCCCTCTTTCATCAAGAAGTCGCGCAGGTCGTCACTAAACTCCAACGTGATGGCCTGTTCAGCCAGGCGCGCCTGCACCTTCGCCAGCAGCAGATCGATGATCTGGCGTAGCTCGTTGCGGCCCAGCGCGTGGAAGACGACGATCTGGTCGATGCGGTTGAGGAACTCTGGGCGGAATGCCCGCTTGAGACCCTCCATCGCCTTGGCCTTGCGCTGCGCCTCCTCGCTGTCGCGCTCGTTGGTGGCGTCACCCCAGCGCGGTGCCAGGAAGCCGATGTTCGCAGCGCGCTTGAGTTCGGCGGTTGCCACGTTGCTGGTCATAATGACGGCGGTGTTCTTGAAATCCACCGTGCGTCCCTGGCCGTCGGTCAGGCGGCCATCGTCCAGAATCTGCAACAGCGCGTTGAAGACCTCTGGATGCGCCTTCTCCACCTCGTCCAACAGGATAACGCTATACGGACGCCGCCGCACCTGCTCGGTCAACTGGCCGCCTTCGTCGTGGCCCACATAGCCGGGCGGGCTACCGAAGAGCCGCGAGACGGTGTGAGGCTCCATGTACTCCGACATATCCAGCCGGATCATGGCGTCCTCGCTGCCAAAGATGGTGGCGGCTAGCGCCTTGGCTAGCTCGGTCTTGCCGACGCCCGTCGGACCCAGGAACAGGAACGAGCCGATGGGCCGCTGCGGGTCTTTCAGGCCCGCCCGCGAGCGACGGATGGCGCGCGCGACCGCGCTGATTGCCTCGTCCTGGCCGATGACGCGCTTTTGCAGGTCAGCTTCGAGATGACGCAGGTTCTGGCGCTCGCCCTCCAGCATCTGGCTGACGGGCACGCTGGTCCAGCCTTCGACGACCTTTGCCACATCTTCTGGCGTGACCATCATGGTCGCCACCTGACCGGCTTTGGCTCGCGCCTCTTCCAATTGCTCCTGCACCTTGATTTCTCGCTGGCGCAGTTTGGCGGCGCGCTCGTACTCTTCGGCCAGCGCGGCGGCCTCTTTTTCGGCCTGAATGTCGGCGATCTGCTTCTCCAGATCGCTGATGGCTTCAGGGCCGATCAGCCCGCGCTCGATGGCCTCCAGGCGGAGCGATGATGCCGCCTCGTCCATCACGTCGATGGCCTTGTCTGGCAGGAAGCGATCATTGATGTAGCGATCCGAGAGCCGCACAGCGGCATCGATAGCCTCATCGGTGATCTTCACGTCGTGATGGCGCTCGTAGTTTTCGCGCACGATGCGCAGCATGGCGATGGCCTCTTCGACGGATGGCTCGCCGACCATGATCGGCTGGAAGCGCCGCTCCAGGGCCGCGTCCTTCTCGACGTGCTTGCGATACTCGTCCAAGGTGGTGGCGCCAATGCAGCGCAGTTCGCCGCGCGCCAGGGCAGGCTTCAACAGATCGCCAGCGCCGACGGCGCCCTCGGCTGCGCCCGCGCCCACGACGGTATGCAGTTCGTCGATGAAGAGGATGACGTTGGATGACTGACGCACTTCCTCAAGCACCTGCTTGATGCGCTCCTCGAACTGGCCCCGGAACATCGCGCCCGCGACCACGCCGCCGATGTTCAGCGACACAATGCGCGTGTTGCGCAGATTGCCTGGGACGTTGCCCTCGGCGATGCGCCGCGCAATGCCTTCGACGATGGCTGTCTTGCCCACACCTGGCTCACCGATCAGGACGGGGTTATTTTTCTGACGCCGGCCCAGTACGGTCAGTACACGCCGAATCTCGCGCTGGCGCCCGGCGGCAGGATCAAGCTTGCCGTCGCGGGCCTCGGCGGTCAGGTCGCGCCCGAACTGATCGAGGGTAGGCGTCTTGCTCTGTTTATCGGCGGTTCGCTGAGCAGTGCTGGTGCCAGCGCCACCCTGCCGGAAGCCGAACGGGGTTGCGCCGCCTGGGGCGCCAGCGCCGCCAAAGATTCCGTTCAGGGGGTTGCCACCGCCCGCGCCGGGGAGGCTGTTCAGGTCGGTTCCCAGTAACTCTTCGGCGCACTGCTGGCAGAAGTAGTGCTGCTCTCGGCGACCATTGACGACAGTATCCAGGCGGACCCGCGCGTCGTTGGTCTGGCAGCGTTCACATTTTTGCATTGTCTATCTATCCCTATTCTTTCGATAATTGGTCTGGTTGTTGTACTTCTGTCCAAAGCTGCGGTCCAGGAGATCCGCTAGGGTTCGGACGGTAAAGCACTCTGCTTGTCTTCACAGGAAGACCCTACTTTGCGTGGCCGTCCTCGTGGTCGGCGAGGTCGTTGCATGGCTTCATAGCGTCGGAACACCTCCTCGATGGAAATACCCTCCCCGGCTATCACCAGATAGGCGCGTGTCCAGAGAGTGGGAATGCGGGTCAGTTCAGGGAACTCTTCACGCAGCACCCGCGAGGTATATGCGCGCACCTGGCAGATGATGTGATGGGGAGCAAGGGTTGGCGGCGCGGCGGCAGCCAGATAGACCCGATCAGGCAGAATTACGACTGCCATTGGCTCAAAGGCTGCGCCAGTGGCTTTTTCACGAATCAGGGCTTGCAACCGCTCCGCTATCGTACCAACGAGACACGGCTTGGCACGCATCGGCCCCCAGACGAAGTGGTAGGTGATCTGCCAGCTTTGGTAATTCTGTATATCCATGCCTCGTACCTACACATATTATATCGCGTCTTG
>JBJKSJ010000211.1:0-3663 GCA_046704085.1 Ktedonobacterales bacterium
CTGGTGTCAAACGAGCCGTGAATCTGCGCCAAGGGGCTGCTCCACCAGCTCAGCACCGCCAGCAGCGCCCCCGATGCGAGCAGACCGGCGCCCAGCACCAGCGCCAGCGTCACCGTCAGCCAGCGCGTGCGCGTGATGCTCTGCGTCCAGATGAGCAGATGCGTGCGCTGCTCCACTTCCCGCGCGACCAGCGGCGCGCCCACCAGCGCCCCCAGCAGCAGCGGCAGCGCCAGCAGCACAGGGGCACCCCGCACAAAGCCATATTGGTTGTCGAACGCCTGATACAGCACGGCGCATGGGCCGCCCTTTGAGGTCAGCACCAGGCAGTTGTTCAGCTCAAGCTGCTGAAAGCTGTTCGTCATCTCCAGCCCGGTAATCAGCAGAAACACCCCGATCCCGGCCAGCACCACCAGCGTAATCAAACCCTCGCCGCGATGCTGGCGCCAGACAACCCAGGTCATTGCAGTGCTTCCTTTCGCTTGAAGCATCAACTGAGCCGACGCCGCACCAGCCAGACCGTCGCGCCCAGGGCAAGCAGCGAGAAGGTGAGATAGATGCCGGTTTCGATCCACTGGAACGTCCAGAAGCGGTCGGCTGGCTGATAGGTCAGGTAGTTGGCTTGCGCGCCGTTGGCCTGAAGGCATTGCTCCAGGGTCTGGTTCGCGGTGCATTCCAGCTTGTTGGACTTGTTCCCCTGCGCATCAAGAAAGCCCATAGCAACCCGCCAATCCTGATTGCTCAATGCGACGGGCGGGGTATCCTGCCCAATCGGCCACGTCACGGTGATGGCTGGCTCAAAGTTGGGGCGCCAGAATAACGAAACTGGCAGTCGGATGCCTACAAACAACGCGATGGTGAGGAAGATCGCCAGGACCACCCGGCGCGTCAGCGTGCCCGCAAAAATGCCCAATGCCAGGGCCAGCACCACTTCAGCGATCCACACCGGGCCGGAAAAGTCATAGGAGCCGCCGCTAAAGCGCCCATTGAACTGTTCAACAGGGCTAAACCACCAGATGAGCAGCGCCATCAGCGCGCCAAAGATCAGCAGGCTCGCGCCCAGCACCAGCGCCAGCTTCGTAGTCAACCAGCGCATGCGGGTAATGCTTTGTGTCCAGGCCAGGAGGTGTGTGCGCTGCTCCAATTCGCGGGCCACCAGCGGCGCGCCTACCAGGGCGCCTAGCAGAATTGGCAGCAGTATCAGAAAGCCAGCGAATCCAACAAGCGTGCCATATTGATTGTTGAATGCCTCCTCCAGGGGGCCGCAGACGCTGCGATCCGTGGCGTGAGCCAGGCAGTCTGTCAGCCCAAGCTGCTGTGAGCTACTTGCCATATTTAGCCCGGTGATGAGCAGAAAGACGCCGAGCAACGCCAGCACACCCAACGCAATCAGGGTCTCGGTGCGGTGCTGCCGCCAGACAACCCAGGTCATTTGAGCGCCTCGATTCCAGGCTGCTCCCGCGCCGAGGGGGGCAATGGCAGCCACTCTGTCTCCTGCTGGCTCAGATAAGCCAGTACAACATCTTCCAGCGATACCTCCTCAACGGTCCAGGCGGGGTCGAAGATGGGACCGTTGGCACGAACCAGCAGCGTTGTCTGCCGTTCGGTATGACTGGCCTCGATGACCGTATGCACGCTGGCAAGGGCCTCCACATCCTGGCGCGGGCCGATCAGCCGCTTATGCGCCTGCCCAATCTCCTGAATGTCGCCTGCAAGCTGCACATGTGAGGCCGAGAGGATGATGAGGTAGTCGCAGACACGCTCCAGATCGCCGATGATATGCGACGAGAGCAGGACGGTCAGCCCCGTTTCCGCCACCGCGTCCATCAGCGTGCGCAGGAACTCGCGGCGGGCCAGCGGGTCCAGGCTGGCGAGTGGTTCATCCAGCAGCAGCAGGTCCGGGCGCTTCGCCAGCGCCAGCACGAGGGCCACCTGCGCCTGCTGCCCGCCGGACAGCTTGCCCGCGCGCCGGTTCAGTGGAATACCCAGCTTCTGCATGCGCGCCCGCGCCAGCGCGTCATCCCAGCGCGGATTCAGCTTGCGCCCCAGCGTCAGCAGTTCCTCGACCTTGAAGCCTTTGTAGAGCGGGTGATCCTGGGCGACAAAGCCCAGGCGCGGCAGCGCCTCGCCGACCTGCACCGTCGGCGCAAGTCCGAAGACCTGCACGCTGCCCGCCGTCGGCTCCAGCAGACCCATCGAGAGATGCAGCAGCGTCGTTTTGCCCGCGCCGTTGGGGCCAACCAGCGCGGCGACGCGCCCGGCGGGCAGCGCGAAGGTGCAGTCTTGCAGCGCCCAGGTGCGCCCGTAGCGTTTACTGAGTTTGTTCGCCTCCAGCGCCTGACTCATGCGGTTTCCTCGTTTTCTTTCTGGGTGGCCTGAAAGGTGGACATGAAGAGCGCCAGCACGCTCTCGCTGTCCAGGCCGGCCTCATACGCGCTGTGCAACCAGCGCGCCAGGCTGCGGCGCAGGGCGGCGTGGTTCGCCAGCGACGTACTTGCCAGCGTGCGCTGCACAAACGTCCCCTGGCCCGGGCGGCTGGCGACCAGCCCCTCGCGCTCCAACTCGCGGTAGGCTTTCAGGACGGTATTGGGGTTGATCGTGACCTGCGCGACGACCTCGCGCACGGTCGGCAGTTGGTCGCCCACCTCCAGCAGCCCCAGACGCAGCGCCTGCTTGACCTGCTGCACGATCTGAAGGTAGGCCGCTACGCCGGAATGGGTATCCAGATGAAACTCAATCATACCATGCCTCTGCTTCGCTATTGCACTATCTCTCTAAATAACTAACAAGATAGTGCAATAATACATGGGATTGGCAGATTTGTCAAGAGGGGAATATGATAAAATGCGTGTGTTTTGGCACAGGCGCTTTTCTTGTAATGAAACGTGGCTGGCGGATACATCCGCGCCTGGAGGCTACGCCTGCGGCGGCGGGCGCTTGCGGGCCTGCGGCCTTGGACGGCTTGCGGGAACGGGGTTCCCGCACTCTCGCTGCGCTCGCGCGCCCGCGCCACAAAGCCCGCCTGCGCGGGCTGAGACGAATACGTAGCCAGAGGAGGACTATGGATCAGCCGTTTCGCCTGCTCTTCATCGGCGATGTGATCGGGCCGGTGGGGCGCGCCGCCATCCTGACGTTTGTGCCCGACCTCCGGCGCGAGTTGGCGCTGGACGCCGTGATCGCCAACGGCGAGAACTCCGCCGACAACGGCTTTGGCATCACCATCCAGATTGCCGAAAGCCTGCTCTCAGTCGTGGATTTTCTGACGCTGGGCGACCATTCCTTCGATCAGGCCGAGATTGGCCCCTTTCTGGACCAGGAGCCGCGCATCATCCGCCCGGCCAACTTCGAGGAAGCCCATCCGGGGCGCGGCTGGGGCATGTTCGAGGCCGCCGGGGCGCGCGTGGGCGTCGTCAATCTGCTGGGCAAGGTCTTCATGCGGCCAAGGGTCACATCGTACTTTGATGCAGCGGATCAGGCCGTGCAGGCGCTGGAGGCTGCGGGCGCTGCGATCATCGTCGTAGACCTGCAAGCTGAGGCCACCAGCGAGAAGCAGGCGCTTGGCTGGCATCTGGCGGGCCGGGTGGCCGCCGTGCTGGGCACGCATACCCACACGCCGACGGCTGACCTGCGTCTGCTGCCGGGCGGCACGGCCTTTGTCAGCGACGT
>JBJKSJ010000212.1:0-12539 GCA_046704085.1 Ktedonobacterales bacterium
TCATCAGACGGGCCAATTCGTCGATGCGCTGCTCCAGCAGGAGCGCGGCGCGCAGGATGATCTCGCCGCGCTGCGGGGCGGGCATGGCGCGCCAGGCGGGGAAGGCGGCCTCCGCCGCGCCAATCGCCGCGTCTACGTCGGCGGCGGTGGACCTCTGGAAGCGGCCAAGCACTTCGCTGGTATGGGCGGGATTGGTATCGACAAAGGTCTCGCCGGAGGCTGACTCGCGCCATACCCCGCCGATATAATTTTTGTAAGTTTGCATCTCGGTGGCTGTCGTAGCCATAATTGACGGTTCTCCTTTGAACTGAAACAGAACGCTCGTCATGTGGGGGAGCAAGAAGATGCCGCGCCAGCAGCGCCTGCTCCGGGCGCAAAGACGCGCCTACTCATTATAGCATGAGGGCGGGTGGCTGAAGTCGCGGGGGCGCGGCCTGCCACGCCCCCTTGGACACAATCTTGCGCGCTCTGGCGCCTACCGGCGCACGTCCTTGCGCTTCTGGAAGTAGAGCGTCAGCGCCAGGAAGACTGCGCTCAGCAAGAGCAGTATCAACCAGGCAAAGAGCAAATGCGAGGCGGTATGGTCATAGAAGCCCGCAGGCGTTGTCTGGGTTGGATTGACGGTTCCTATAGGCTGCCCATGAGCGTCTACCCCGCAATCTCCGGTTTTGCTGTGGTCATTGGGGCAGAACGGAGAATGCAGGTTGTCGATGCTGCCCAGGGCGACCAGACCCCACCGCGCCACGATGACATAGGAGATCCATTCGGTTGCTCCGCTGAGCTGAAAGGTGCTGCCCGCGAAGATGATCTGCGGGATCAGCAAGAGCGGCACGACACTCATCGCCCTGTCCGTGTTGGGGGAGATGGCCGAGACAGCCAGACCCATCAGCAGACCACCCAGCGAGGTCAGGAAGAGCGAGATATACATGTCGAGGAACGGGTTCAGGATCAAACCCTGGTCGGGATACCCGCCGACCAGCCCCACGATGACCAGCAGCAGGAAGCTCTGAATCAGGCAGAGGAGGCCCAGCACGAAGACTTTCGACATCACGTAAGGGAAGAGGCCCAGATTGACGGTACGCTCGCGCCGATAGATCGGCGCTTCCTTGACGATCTCGCGGGCGGCGTTGATCGTGCCAAACCAGACGGCTGCGGCCACCATGATGAAGAGCGGCGTCTGCGCGTCAATCTCGTTTGCCATCGTGTGATTGGCGAAAATGCCGGACTTGGTCAGCGGGATAAGGATAGCGGCGATGATCGGCGCCTGCAAGAGTAAGATGATCAGGTTGGCCGTGTCATTCTTGAGCAGTTCGGTGTAGCGCCGGGAGAGCAGGCCGAATTGGCGGAACGGGCTGCCGCGTTTGGTCTGGGGCAGCGAGGTGGTGTGCTGCATCTGCGCGTTGTGCGCGGCGGCCTGCGACTGCTGCAAGGGCTGCGTGACGTATTTCTGATAGTCCTGCGAACCTTTGAAACGTTCTTCCGCCTGCGCCGGGGCGTTGGGGTGGTCGTCGGTTGGTTCCAGTTCGCTGTAAATCTCGGCAAAGTCGGTCTTGCCAAAGAAGTGTTTGGCCGCGTCCGGCGGGCCGAAATAGGCGAGTTTGCCGCCTTGCGCCAGGAAGCAGACGTAATCGCAGGCGCTGATGTTATTCGTGGCGTGCGTCACCAGGATGATCGTATGGCCCCGGTCCGCCAGGCGCCGCAGCAGGAACATCATCTTGCGGTCCAGGCCCGGATCAAGGCCAGAGGTCGGCTCATCCAGGAAGAAGAGGCTCGGATTCGCCAGCAGTTCCACCGCGATGCTGACGCGCTTGCGCTGGCCGCCGGAAAGCTTGCTGATGAGCAGCTTGCGCCGATGCGTCATATCCACATCGGCCAGCACGTCTTTAATGCGCTGCTCGATCTGGTCGTCAGTGGTGTCGTCGGGCAGGCGCATCTTGGCGGCATAGTAGAGCGCGCGCTCGACGGTGAGGTCTTTATGAATAATATCCTCCTGGGGGACGTAGCCCAGGGAGGTGCTGAAGGAGGCCAGGTTGCGATAGTAATCGTTGCCGTTGTAGAGGACCAGACCCTGCTGCGCGGGGCGCAGGCCGTTGAGCGCGTCCATCAGCGTTGATTTGCCCGCGCCAGAGCCGCCGACCAGGGCGACAAACTTGCGCGGCGCGATGCTGAAGGAGAGGTGGTTGAGCAGAACGTTGGGCTTGCCGCCGCCAAAGGCTTTCTTCAGCCCGCCGACATCGCCGACCTTGAAGAGGTCATAGGCGTCCACGCGAATATTGCTGCTCTCGTCGTGCTGGGTCAGTTCGGTGCCGTTGAAGACGAAGCGATAGGGGCCGATGCGCACCTCGGCGCCAGGGTCCAGGCGGATGCGCCCGCTGATGCGCTGGCCGTTGACGAAGGTGCCGTTGGTGCTGCCCCGGTCGGTCAGAAAGTAGACGCCGCGCGGATCACGGTTCAGTTCGGCGTGGCGCTGCGAGACCAGCGGGTGGTTGAGCAGGATGGTGTTGGCCGGCGCGCGGCCAATCGTCACGACCGCAGGAGCGTCGGCCAGAGTGAACTGCTGCATCGGCGGAAGCGCTTGATCGAGCGGCGCGCCGCTGCCAGAGTCGAAGATGAGCGTGACGAGCGTTCCGTTGAGGTCGCCGATACGAAAGAGATCGCCATGCGCCAGTTGTTTCTGCGTGATCGGGCGGCCCTGGTTATAGATGCCGTTAACGCTGTTTTTATCGACGATCTGGAAGGTGTTGCCCTGCTTCACCACCTCGGCGTGATGGCGCGAGACGACCCCGGCGTGGATGACAATATCGTTGCCAGGGTCACGGCCAATGGTGGTGACAGGCTTGGTCAGCGGATAGCGGTTGCGGCCCTCGTTGCGGCCCTCGTGGATGATCACTTGCAGCGAGGGCATGCCTGGCGGGATGCTGGGCAGATTGGCCGAGGGCGGCAGCGATTGATACGGGCCAGAGCCAAAGCCGCCAGCGGCATTGTAGCCTTCTGGCCTGCCGATAGTGGGCATCTCCGGTGAATCGTAGGATGGGGGTGGTGGAGTCAGCGGCGCGGGCGCGGGCGCCGCGCCAATGGTGGCGCCCGCCTGCGGGTGGCCGACGGCAACGGTAGACATCTGGGCCGTCTCCAGGAACTGAAAGTTGACCGGGCCAACCGCTACGGTGTCTCCATTGTGCAGCGGCGCCTGCGCCACTTCGTGCCCATTGACCTGGACGGTGTTCTGGGGATTGATCTTCTCGATGCCCCAGCCGGATGGTCCAGAGACCAGCCTGGCGTGCTGTCTCGACACCGCTGGATTGTTGATGACAATATCATTGGTGGGTTCACGACCAATGCTGAACTGCGTCTTGTTCAGCGGAATGGTCCGCCCGGCCAACGGGCCATCGACAAACCGGATCATACTGGTTCCACCGTTTATTGGCGCCCCCATAAACAACTCCTCCCTGGCACAGCCCGACTACTAATAAGCTGAACGATATGTCCCTCTGCATCTGGCTCCGAATCAACCAGATCACACGCACAACGAGAACTGACGACTTCTTGAGGCGATTATATCTGAGGTTCCTTCCCCTGGCAAGTGTATTTTCATACTTTGCGAGCAAGCCTGGGCACGCTCCAGCTATCTTTATTCTGAGGTATCGCTTGCTGCATGCCACGACTGGATGGCTGCCAGCGCGGCCTCTTCCAGTCCGGCGGCGCAGCTCTCCAGCCAGCGAATGCGCGTATCTGGGCGAAACCATGTGTACTGTCGGCGGATATAGCGGTGGGTGTGGTGTTTGAACTGCTGAACAGCCTCCTGCAAGGAGGTCTCGCCGCGCAGATAGGTGCCGATCTCGCCGTAGCCCAGGCTGGTCATGGCGGGCAGACGCCAGTCATAGCCCTGCGCGACCAGGGCGCGCACTTCATCGACCAGCCCGGCGGCCAGCATGGCATCGACGCGCCGGTCAGCGCGCTCGTAGAGCCGGGCGCGCTCGCAGGTCAGACCCAGCATGAGCGCGCGATAAGGTGAGGGGCGCGCGCCCTGCGCGGCAGAGAAGGGCTGGCCCGTTGCCAGTGTGACCTCCAGGGCGCGAATGACGCGGCGCAGATTGGCCGGGTCGATGCGCGCCGCGCCGACGGGATCGAGCGCGGCCAGCCGCGCGTGCAGCGCCGCCGGACCCTCTCGCGCCGCCTGCGCTTCCAGGTTGTGGCGCATGTCCCACTGCGGTGGCACTTCTGGAATCGCCAGGTTATCCACGACGGCGCGGATGTAGAGGCCCGTGCCCCCCACGAGCAGGGCCAGCCGCCCGCGCGCATGAATCTCTGCGATGGCCGCCTGGGCGTCGGCCTGATAGTCGGCCAGGGTGTAGGGCGTGTCTGGCGTGATGAGGTCCAGCAGGTGATGGGGCACAAGGGCGCGCTGCTCCGACGTGGGTTTGGCCGTGCCAATCTCCATGCCTCGGTACATCTGGCGCGAATCGGCGGAGACGATCTCGCCGTTCAGGCGCCGCGCCAGGGCGATTGCCAGGTCTGTTTTGCCGCTGGCCGTCGGCCCGACCAGAACGAGGAGAGGGATGTGTTGGGGCAGCAGCGTGGGGCTGGCGGTTGAAACCGCGCCTACGGGCGCTGCGGCGCCACCTAGTCCGCCTGCGCGGACTCCCCCCTCCCTGTCGGAAGACCGGGTGCCCATCCTGAGCCTGTCGGCTGCGCTTGCCTGGGTAGGGGGAGTCCCTGAAGAGGGACTTGGTGGCCGCAGGCCCCTAGCCGCGATTTCAATCGCCAGGCTTCTCATGGTTTGGCCGACGGCTGGCGCTGCTGGATGCGGCGGATATAGCGGTTCAGCCGGATGGCGAGCGCCGCGCCCAGGATGATGCCGGCCACGATGGCAAATGGCTCGACGATATGCAGCGCGAAGCCGCTGGTCAGCAGATAGCCGACATAGCCGCCCAGGCAGAGCATGCCGATGAAGACCAGGAGCGTCGCGCGCCGGGCGATGGCCCCCAGGATACGCAAGATCAGGTTGCTGACGCGCGGGGCGGCGCCCAGCGCGGCGACAAGCGCGCACGCCACGATGGTGGTCACAAGCAGCGCCTCCGGGTGCGCGACGCCAGAGAGCAGCTTGGGCTGAACCCAGTTCGCCCAGAGCAGCGCGATCAACCCCAGCATGGTCAGCGAGCAGACCGCGCTGGTGAGTGCCCTGCGCTCCAGGCCAGCGCCCCAGCGCCCAATGAGCGCGCCCGCCGTCGTGACCAGCGCCCAGCCGACCAGCAGCAGCGGGAAGTAGGCGCTGCCGAGCAGGCTGGTCAGACCGTGAAAGGTGATCGCCCGCTGGACGATGAGCAGCGCGCTCAGGGCGATGCCAAAGGCCATTGCAAATGAATTCGCCTGTTGGACCAGTTCCGGCAGGCGCAGTGGCGGCCAGCTATACTTGATCAGCCGGTTGCGTGTCTTCAACTGCGCGCCGACCAGGACACCCGTTCCCTGGTTGCCCAGCACCTCGACGCTCACCGGGATGATCAGGCGCTGGCCCATGCCGCTGACCTGCACGCTGCCCTGGTGCTTCTGCGAGCCGGGGAGGGTCAGCGTGTCGGCGCGCACTTCGATCAGCGTGCTGGGTCCGTTGAACTTCGCGGGCGAGACGTGCAGCCAGGGGGTCAGCGCTTTGACCTCGCCGTTGATGGGCGTGCCGCCAGAGCCAGAGATGGTAAACGACGCGATGCCTGCCTGGCCTGGCAGGACCGGGCCAATATCCAGCGCGCCCGGCTGAAGCTGAAGGCTGCCGCCAGTAAGGACCGATGGCCTGGGACGGGTGGCGCTGGTGCTGGTCGCTCCCGCGTCTGCCTGCGCGCTGGACGGGTCGGCCTCGCGCAGAAAGACATCCAGCCCTTCGGCCTGATTGCTGATGCTGCCGCGCACGCGGCCAGCCACTTTTGCCAGCTTGCGCTCGCCGACGATGCGCAGCCATTGCTCGTAGCGCCCGGCATAAAGATGCTCCTCCGCTTCCTGGGGCAATTGACGGCTGAGCGTGACCAGTTCGGCCACGTTGGTGGCGCGCTGACCACCCCGGAAGAAGAAGACATCGGGCGCAAAGAGCGCGGCCTGGAAGTCAGAGATGCTCTCGAAGCGTTCATCGCGCTTGAGGCGCGTAGCTTTCTCGATGGCCGCCTGCACATGCGGCGAGACATCGGCATTGAACGTGTGAACCGGCGGCAGCGAGAAGGGCGTCGATGACGGATCATAGTTGGTGAGCAACTGGTGCAGTGTCACGCCCAGCGCGTAGACATCCGAGCGCGGGTCGGTCTGGCCCTTGCCATATTGCTCCGGCGGCGCGTAGCCCGGCGTGCCCAGCACCTGCGTGTCGTGCGTCTTGTCGCGGCGGAAGATGCGCGCGATGCCGAAGTCGATCAGCTTGATCTGGCCCTGCTTCGTGACCATGATGTTGCCCGGCTTGAGATCGCGGAAGATGATCGGCGGGCGGCGTTCGTGCAGGTAGGTGAGAACGCTGCACAGTTGTTTCGCCCAGGCCATCACCTCGGACTCTGGCAGCCCTTTGCCCACGCGCTCTTGCCGATCCTCCAGCGTCTCGCCCTCGATATATTCCATGACCAGATAGTGGCGGTCCTCTTCCTGGAACTGCTCATAGAACTTGGGCAGGTTGGGATGGTCCAGCGACTTGAGCAGTTCGGCTTCGCTGTCGAAGTTAGCGATAGCCTGCTCGCGCTCGTTGTCTTTGAGCGTGCCCTGGCTCATCTCCTTGATGGCGCGCAGCGGCTCGCCGCGTTTGGCCTCGTCCCTGGCCTTGTAGACCGCTGCCATGCCGCCCTGGCCGAGCTTCTCCACGATCAGATAGCGTTCAGCCAGCAGCGTCTGGGGCGGGAGCAGGCCCGTGCGCGGGCTGATATGCGGGGTGGTGTGCGCGCCCGTCGCGTAGGAGAGGCCGGTATTGGTCGCGTTGGGATCATCGGGGCTGGTCACGGTGACGAGCGTGGCGGCAGGGTCATTAGCCGCCTGCCCAGAGGCACTGGTGGCTCCGTGCGCCACACTCGCCGGGCTGCCTGCCGTCGCCAGCAGCGCGCCGCACTGGTTGCAATAGGTAGCCGTATCTCGGTTGAGCGTCCCGCAGTGCGGGCAGGTGCGCATCATCGCTCTAAGTCTTCCCCCTCAGATGCCAATCGTCGCGTCTCAATTGTTCTTTTCATCTCGCCCAATAATACGGTTGGACCCCTGGGAGAGTTTCACAGGCGCGCCAACTACCTCTGGCACGCACGAACCATGCCGCCAGGCCATTGGTGTATCACTATCAGTATAGCACAGCAGCCTGGCGAGGGGGTAGTAGATCAATCCGCTGGCACGGCGCCAGCAGCTTTCACGCTGGGCTGGGTCAGCACCGCTTCGCCGGGCAGGGGCGGCTGATGGGCGGCGCTGGCTGGTGTGCTGCTGACGGCGCCGCTGGGCAAGAGCCAGGCGGAGATGATGCCCAGCGCGGCCAGGGCGAACATGATCAGGAAGAGGATGTGCAGCGATGCACTCAGTGGGCCGACCAGACGCGCCAGCAGGTCGGCGTGCAGCGCGGCGCGCGTCTCCGGGCGCAGCAGGGCGTTGATCGTCAGATGCTGGCCGGGCTGCGTGGGGTCGGCGATGGCGCTCAGGTTGATGCCGGTGGCGGCCAGTCGGCTGCCAAGTTGCGCGTTCAGGACGGCCCCCAGCGCCGAGACGCCAATCGCGCCGCCTATCGTGCGCGCGAACTGGTTAGAGGCGCTGGCGACGCCGCGCTGGTTCCAGGAGACATTGTTCTGCACGGCGATCAGATAGGTCAGCGAGAGGATGCCCAGGCCAAAGCCGGTCAGCGCCATGCCCAGCATCACCGCGATGGTGACGATCCGCCTGTTATGCCTGGTCATGGATACTCCTTAGTCCCCCGTCTGCACGCCTTCATGCTCAATCATCGGAATAGGCCCATCCGTGCTGCTCATCCCATCCTGCTCAGGCGCGATGCCTTCGACGAGCGTCTGCGCGGCCAGGTCTGGCCGCGCGATAGTCACGATCTGGCCGGGCGCGAGGCGCCTGAATGGATGCCAGCCGAGCATCTGCGGGACGATGATCAGCGCCGCCGCCAGGCAGATGAGCGCGCCAATGCGGATGGCAATGGGCGAACTGGTTCGGTCAGCCAGCGACCCGGCAAAGAAGCTGCCTATCGGCGCCAGCCCAACGACCACCAGCGACCAGACGCTCATCACGCGCCCGCGCAGGTGGTCGGGGACGTAGGATTGAATGATCGTGTTGCCGGTGGCGTTGTTGGCGACCACGCAGAAGCCCACACCCGCCAGCGTGAGCAGCGAGAGCAGAAAGATTTGCGAGAACGAGAAGAAGATGAGCAGCGCCGAGCCGGTCATCGCCCCAAGCATCAGGAAGAAGCGGCGCTGCTCTGGCGTGTTGGTATAGGCCAGCGCAATGGCCGCGATGACCGAACCCAGCCCCAGGAAGGCCGAGAGCGTGCCCAGGCCCGTCACGCCGACGTGCAGCGTCTGATCGGCAATGATCGGCATCAGCGTGGTATAGAAAGGGATGGCGAAGATGGCGACAAACGAGACGAGCAGGAAGACGAGCGAGACGCGCCGATCCTGGCGAATATAGCCCAGCCCCTCGCCGATCTGGCGGGCGGGATTGCCCCGCGCCGGGCGCGGGCCATCCCGGCGCGGCAGGCGCATGAGAAACAGCCCGATAATCACGGCAATAAAGCTGATCCCGTTTAAGAAAAAACAGCCCGCAATGCCCACAGCCGTGATCACATACGCTCCGGCTGCCGGACCCAGCACGCGCGAGCCGTTGAAGATCGACGAGTTGAGCGCGATGGCGTTCATCAGGTCTTCGCGCCCGACCATCTCGACGACAAACGCCTGGCGCGCGGGCATGTCAAAAGCATTGACCGTGCCCAGCAGGAAGGCCAGCAGATAGACCTGCCAGAGTTGCACGACATGCGCCCAGGTGAGCAAACCCAGGATGAGGGCCAGAATCATCGAGGCGGTCTGCGTACAGATAATCAGCGCGCGCTTGGGTACGCGATCAGCGACGACGCCCCCAACCAGCGAGAAGAGCAGAACAGGCAATGTCTGAAAGGCGCTGACGATGCCCAGTTTCAAGGCCGAGCCGGTCAGCACGTAGACCAGCCATTGCTGGCCCAGCCCCTGCATCCAGGTGCCGATCAGCGAAACCAACTGGCCGCACCAGAAGAGCCGGAAGTTGCGGTGGCGCAGAGCGATGAAGCCCCGCGCGATGCTCTGTCCGAGGGAATGTGGCGGGGTCGGGAGCGCGTTTTCTTCTTGAGAGACCTCTGTTTTTTTCAAGTAGATGTTTCCGGTGTTCCCGGCGCGCCAGGCGCGGGCTGATGTGCGCCAGCCGGTTCGACGCGGGCCAGCGAGTGGCGGCGAAAGCCGGAGGCTTTGGGCGGATTGGGCGGCGCGGCGGTCTGTGCCTCCAGTGTGGGCGCTTCAGCCGCTGGCTCTGGCGCGCGCTGCGCTGGCAGGGGCCGCGTGGTTGGGGCTGGCCTGGGCGGCTCTCGGTCTTGCCGGCCATTCAAGCTAACCTGCGGATTAGTTGGCAGCTTCTGCGTGGGCTGGTCCGCGCTGGGCCGTGTCTCACTGGTCTGCGCTTGCTTGTCGAGTTGGTCAGGCGGCGGCACGCTGGGCTGCGCTGGCTCGTCGGGTTGGTCGGGCGCGCGCGCTGGGTGGCTTCCTTTCGCCTGGATGGCCTGCTCCTGGCCCGCGCGCTCAGTGGACGCAGCGGCTGGCTTCGGGCGAATCTGGACGCCTGGCAAGGGCAGCGTGTTCGCGGCGGGCGCTGGATTGCTGGCGGCGCGCTCCGTCGGCCTGTCGCGCGGCGCCTCGTCGGCTGGGCCATCGGAGAGGGAGGGTTCTGGCGGCGGCGTTGGCGTCAGGCGCTCCGCTCGTGCTATCGGGATGGGGCGTGTCTCCATCTCTTCCAGCACAGCACGCGGATCGACGGCCTTCACTTCGGCTGATTCCTCTGCCGTCTTCTTCCGCCCGGCGGCCCGGCGCTCCGCCTGCACTTCCAGCCGCCACAGAATGGGGATCATAATGATGCAGCCAACCACAACGCCCGATGCTATCCAGAAGAGTGGGTCCATGCGCGCGTCTACCCTCCTCTTGGTGATGATATTGCGCCCGGCGGGCGTCGCGTGGCGCGCTGCCTGGCCTCCGCTCTACGATCCTCTGGCCTGTCTCGCCTGGAGAGATGATCGGATGCCAGGTCACTTTACCTTCCCCTTATTATACCGCAGAACGACCTTGCGCGCATCACCCCCGCTGATCTTCCATCAAGAAGGCCGATCCATGCCCGATCAGCGGCGGCATCTGATGCCCCTCGTCGATCAGTGCCAGCCATGCCCGGCTCATGTCTTGCTCCTTGATCAGGAGATAATCGGTGTCGTAGGTGGCAATCGCAAAGATGCTGACGCCTGCCGCCGCGAGCGGGTTGGCAAGCGAGGCCAGCACGCCGGTAAACCTGAAATCCAGCGGCCCTTCTACCTTGAGGCAGCGCCAGTCTTGCTCGCTGATGACCCCGGCGGGCACATCCGCCTGCGGGCAAACGATAGAGGTTTCCTCCGGCGTGCGCGTGATCGAGTAAAAGCTGCCTGCCACTGCCCAGCCTGGAATGCCCCCGCCTGCCTCCAGGCGGCAGACTGCAAAGGTTTCTGGCAAGATCGAAAGCGCGAGTTTCCACTGTGCCATTGCTTCCTCCTTTTCTCTAAAAGCTGTCTGGCGGCTGAAGGCCGCCCCTTGTCATTCTATCCTTCTTTCTGGGCCGATGGTACTACTGCTCTTGTGTAATCACAACTGCACCTTTTATACTTTGCGAGACGTGCGCGAGATACGCAATGAAGCAGAAAGGGGCAGAATGAGCAACCTCACTCTCTCTACGCTTGGTCCATATCGGCTGCTCTCCCTGCTGGGTGTCGGCGGCATGGCCGAAGTCTATCGCGCCCACGACCCTCGCCTGGATCGAGAGGTGGCGATCAAAATCTTGCCGCTCGATCTGGCGAAGCAGCCCGGCTTTCTGGAACGCTTTCGCCGCGAGGCGCGTGTGGTCGCGCGGCTGGACCACCCCAACATCATGCCGATCTATGATATTGGCGAAGAGGACGGCGTGATGTATGTGGTCATGCCGCTGATCGAGGGCGGCACGCTGCGCGACCGCATTGTTGAGCGCGGCGCCTGCTCGCTGCGCGAGGCGGCGTCGATCCTCTATCAAATAGCGCAGGCGCTGCACGAGGCGCACCAGCATGGTCTGGTGCATCGGGATGTCAAGCCCGCCACTATCTTGATCGCTCCGGGCGAACGCGCCGTGCTGGCCGATTTTGGCATCGCCTGCGCCCTGGCCGATCCGCGCGAGCAGGGCTTGACGCGGCTTGGCATGGGCATCGGCACCGCCGAGTATATGTCACCTGAGCAGGCGCGAGGCGAGGCCGTCGATCACCGCGCCGATGTCTACGCGCTGGGCATTGTGCTGTTTCAGGCGCTTACAGGTCGCGTGCCCTTCACCGCAACCGACCATTTCACGACGGCCTCCAAACAGGTGTATGAAGCGCCGCCCGCGCCGCGCAGCGTCAATCCTACCATTTTGCCAGCGGTAGAGGCGGTCATCCTCAAGGCGCTGGCGAAAGAGCCAGCGCAGCGTTTCCAAAGCGCCGCCGCGTTTGGCGCGGCGCTGGCGGAGTCCGTTCCCAGGCTGCATCTGGCTGGCGTAGCAGGGGCAGCCTCTGGCCCGCAACCCGGCCCAGCGCGCCGCGCCAGCGGACCAACAGCCACCGCGCGGCCACCTGCCGAGGGCGGCCCGCGCGGTGGCAAACCTTCCTGGCTGGGCTGGCCGCGAACTGTGGATAGCGAGTCCCTGACCGTGTCGGCGCTGCCATTTGCGCCTGGCGCTGGCGGGCCTGCGAGCGTTTCTGGCTATGGGCCAGGAGGCGCGCGTCGGCACAGGGGCAGGCGCTGGGCTGTTCTCTTCTCGCTTCTGCTGGCGCTCACCCTGATCGGCGGCGCTGCCTTCGCTTTTGGCGACCTGCATACCCAGCAGAACCTCGCGCTTTCTCCGCCAGCCTCTACGCCCGTCACCGCGCGCCCGCCGCAGCCGACGGCATCACCGACGCCAACGGCAACAGCCACGCCTGCGGCTGCCTATTATCAGGCGCGCTTCTTTGAACTGGCCCAGGGCGATCTGCAACCGGGCGACCAGTTGGGTGAGCAGATGAGCATCTCCAACGATCAGTATCAGGCGTTGGAGGGCAAGCATGGGACAATCTATATGAGCGGCGCTGCCGACCACTTTGGCCGCTCCTTTGGCACAGGTCTGGTCGTGAGCGATGCCCAGGGCGCGTTCCGCTTTGTGCTGCTGGTAGATCGCTTCGAGACGCCAGCAGATGCCCAGCAGTATTATCAGAATCAGACGAGTCTGCTGTCTCAATCGTCGCAGGTGATGGTCGGAGAACAGGCGTCAGCGGGCCTGGGGCGCGTGTACGGCGATCAGGCAACGTATCGTCTAAT
>JBJKSJ010000213.1:0-16713 GCA_046704085.1 Ktedonobacterales bacterium
CCAGGCACTCCGCATCAAGATAGGGTTTGGTTGGCAGAATAGCGACCCGCTGCGCTGCCAGTTGGTCATCCGACACCTGCTCCAGATCGAAGAAGCGCGGTTGATAGCCCGCGCTCACCAGCAGGTCATAGAAGCCAAACGACCCTAGCGCGGCGAAAAACGGCAAAGGGTTCTGGATCAATCGTCGGGGCAGATATTCATCGATGGTGAACCGGCTATAGGGCTGATAATGCAGATAGGCGATAGGATCATCCATCTCGGTTGATTGCAACACCATCTGCTCGTGCTGCGCCAGGAAGGCTTGCACGCCGCGCACCGCTTCATAGCGCGGCTGCTCGCTCCCCTCCTCATCCAGCAGTGTCTGAAAACGATAGGGCGCGCCCTCCGGGTCTTTGCCATCATGCACAACATACAAAGCATAGCCGCGCGTGCTATGGGCCACGCAGCCTAACATCGCCTGCACCGTCGCCTCATTGGCAATCCGCGCGCGCGCATCCCACCAGCCCGCCCCCAATTCCAGACAGGATGAAGGCCGCTCTGGCGTGGCATAAGCATTGAACAACGCCGGGCCATGCGACGAGAGGAAGGGAAAATCAGCGGTCGCCGGAGAGCCGCTGCTTTTGGTATACAGATCAAAACCGTAGATCTCAGCCAGCTTCGACTTATTGCCCGGATGCGCCGGGCTGAGATACGTAGCTGGTTCATTAATCGCCAGCGGCACCGGCACACCCAACTCACCAGCAATCTTGCGCAGATACTTCAGATAGCTGACCAGCCAGTCCTCTAGAAAGCGTTGCCAGTCAATCGCCTCGCCGCGCCCCCACCTGCCGCGCGGCGGCAGAATCTGCCCAAACGCCGTAAAATGCGTGCCCCAGGCCGCGTTCAAATGCTCAAGCTCGCCATAGGTATCATGCAGGAAGATGCGATAGCGCCCCACCGTATCGGGGTTGAAATCGAACTTGCCCAGCGACACCCCATACATCAATCCGGTCTCATTATCAAGCTGGAAGCTAATGACCGGATCGTCAAAATACGAGCGCAGCGCCCCTACCACCGCCGCGTACCAGTTCTCCACCTTTGCCAGATAGGTCGCCTGCATCACCGCAAAGTTAAAATAATGATCGCCGCGAATCAGCCGTCCATCCGGCCCACGCATCACCGTATCGGGATACTGCTCGCCCAGCCAGCGTGGATGCCCAAAGCCGCGATACTCCGCATAGATATAGGGACCAGGCCGGGCCATGAACGGCATCCCCGCAGCGCGGCACGCCTCCAGAAATGCCACCAGATTCCGCTGGGGATGCGTCTTGCCCGTAAAATCCAGCGCGCCCTCTTCCGGCTCATGCCAGACCCAGGGAATATAGCTGGAGATCGCGTTAAAGCCTGCCGCCTTCAGCTTCTCCAACGCCGGGCGCCAGAGTTCAGGCCGAACGCGAAAATACTGCAACTCGCCCGCCCGCAACAACCAGGGCTGACCATCCAACCAAAATACACCATCATGCGCGCTCAATCGAGCCATATCGGATGCCGCCATTCACAGGGATAATGAGAAAGATAAGAGCAAAAGAATCAGGAGGAATGTACTGCGTCCAGGCAGCGTCTATCCTTCCTCGCGGATGGCGCCAGACCCGTCAGGCGTCGTCTGATACACCGATGGCTTGAGGACACCGATATAAGGCAGATTCCGATAGTGCTGCGCGTAATCCAGGCCATAGCCCACCACAAAGCGATCAGCCACCTGGAAGCCAACATACTCTGGAAGCACCACCTTCTCGCGGTCCTTCACCTTATCGATCAGCGCGCAGACGCGCAGACTGGCCGGATTACGCGTGCGCAGCACGTCCAGCAGATAGTGCAGCGTCAGGCCGCTATCTACAATATCCTCCACCACCAGCACATGCTTGCCATCGATAGATTCTTCCAGGTCTTTCACGATCCGCACTACCCCGCTAGATTCAGTGGCACTGCCATAGCTTGACACCACCATAAAATCCAATTCCAGGGGCAACTCAATCGCCCGCGCCAGATCGGCCAGAAACATCAGCGCCCCTTTCAAGACGCACAGCAGCAGCAAAGGCCGTCCCGCATAATCGCGCGTGATCTGTCGCCCCAACTCCTCGATCTTGTGCTGCAACTGTTTCTGGCTAATCAACACTTCTTCGATGTCGCTATGCACGAATCCCCCTTTACGCTGAAAAGCTCGCAGGCGCAAAGCGCGCCTGACCCAGAACCAGGCATTCCGACGCCTCACTGGCGCCGGAGCGGAGACAGGAACATTACCTCCCAGAACGGTCATCAATGGCCTCTACCTCCAATGCTAGCGCCCGCCGCGTCGCTGGCGTCAACTTCACCGGATCAGCAATCTGATAGCCTGCCACCCACAGAATGGTCCCATCGGCTCCACAGACCAGCGGCAGCGTATCACGCTCGGCGCGGGGCACTTTCGCATCCACCAGCACATCTTGCAGCTTCTTCGCTGCGCGCAACCCCAGCGTCTGAAAACGATCACCAGCCCTCCGCGTCCGCACCGAGAGCGGCAGGTACGCCGTCAGCGCATCCAGGTCCATATAGCCCCACCGCCGCCCATCCTCGCCCCGCTCGTAGCCCGGCGGTGGAGTCGCATTTCCCTCCAGCAGATACGCTCGCACCACCCAGCGCGTACCTGGCAGCCTGGCTTCGCCCGGCACAGGCAGAATGGTGGTCGTATGCTTCTCCGCAAGGAGAGCAGGCGCAGAACGTGCTGATGTACCTGACGACGATTGGGTCAGTTGGGCAGAGCTTAGCTCAGATGCTATCACAAACTGCCCATAGATGCGACACAGCCGCAGCCCACCCGGCAAATGGAGCGCGCCGACGCCAACCGCCCGCAGCAGCAACGCATCACTCGCCTCTACGTGACGCAGCTCAAGATGAACTTCCCCACCCGAAACCCGCTGCGCCGCGCGCAGCAACACCCGTCGGCGCAGCGCCAGCGGCAGTCGTCGGTATGCCGCTATGTTCCCCTCCAGGCTTCTCTCCGCTTCGCGTGGTATCACCTCCGACCAGCAGGCATCAACCTGCGCCTGCATGAAGGCATCTTCCTCGGCAATCACAGAGGCGTTGCGCAGCAGCGTCTCGCGCAGGTTCGGATTATACTGCTCCAACACGGGCAGCAAATCATGGCGGATGCGATTACGCAGGAAACGGCGATCCTGGTTGCTGGCATCCTCACGATAGATCAGCCCCTGCTGCTCGCAATAGCGCAAAATCTCCGCGCGGCTCACACCCAGCAGCGGGCGAATTACGTCGCCCTCCCGCGCCTGTATGCCGGCCAGGCCAGCCAGCCCACTCCCACGCAGCCAGTGCATCACCAGCGTCTCCACCTGATCGTCGGCCTGGTGCGCAACTGCAATCCGCGCCGCCCCGACCTCAGCAGCCACCCGCCGCAGGAACGCATAGCGTGCCTTTCGAGCGGCATCCTCAAGCGAGCGACGTTCAGCTCGCGCCAGCGCCGGAACATCCGCCTGCCCCAGCGCGCAGGGCAACCCCCACCGCGCCGCCAGATCGGCTACAAAATTGGCATCAGCCTGTCCCGCCTCGCCGCGCAGCCTATGATCGAGATGCGCCACATGCAGCCTGACACCAGCAAAGGGACTATCCGAACCACAGAGGCGCGTGAGGACATGCAGCAGGCAGATCGAATCTGGCCCGCCCGATACGCCCACAACCACAACACCAGTGGGAGAAAGCAGGTGCTGATCATCAATAGCAGCCCGAACGGCTGCCAACACGTCAGGATCGGTTGAAGCGCGCTTCATCTGTCTTCAGGGCTTGCGGTAATGGTGAGGATCACAGCAACAATATAGGCTCTATGGTAGCAGGCGGCATGAGCTTTGTCAATCTCCTGAGCAACCAAGCTCTACCGCATAGCGTAGACTGTCCTTGTAGCGCCGTCCTTCCAGGCAACCAAACAGTAGGCTACCGAGATGGCAGCGTTCAGTTAGGAATCCTCGCCTTCAGATCCATAAAGGACGCGACGAGAGAAAAGGATGGCTTCCTGCGCTCAGGAACCCATCCTTACCTCTCATCGCCGAACGTTCAGGTTCGTCCTACAGATACGTGATGAGCCTGTTTGCCTGGCTCATTTATCGCGCTCGCTCTGCGCCAGCGCCGCCTGCGCTGCCGCCAATCGCGCCACCGGCACGCGGAACGGCGAACAACTCACATAATCCAGGCCCACCTCGTGGCAGAACGCCACGCTCTCCGGGTCGCCGCCATGCTCGCCACAGATACCCACCTCAAGGTGATCGTTCGCTGCGCGCCCCTCCTCCACCGCAATGCGCACCAGGCGACCCACGCCGTCGCGGTCCAACGTCTGGAACGGATTCGTCGGCAGAATCTTCACCGGCTGGTCCAGCCCTGGCTCCTGCAAGCCCTCGACATATTTCAGCAGGAACTTGCCCTCGGCATCATCGCGGCTCATGCCAAAGGTCGTCTGTGTCAGGTCGTTTGTACCAAAGCTGAAGAACTCGGCCACCTGCGCAATCTGCCCGGCGGTCAGCGCAGCGCGCGGCAGTTCAATCATGGTGCCGAACTTATAGGCGATCTGTGCCGCCGTGCCGGACTCGTGAGCAACCACCTGAGCCTCGGCCTCAAGCTGGCGACGCACCTCGCGCAGTTCGTTCACATGCCCGACCAGCGGAATCATAATCTTGGGCTGAAGCTTCTTGCCTTCTTTTGCCAGTTCCGCGCAGGCTTCCAGAATGGCCCGCGTCTGCATGACGTTGATCTCCGGGAAGAGCAACCCCAGCCGACAGCCGCGCAGGCCCAGCATCGGGTTCGCCTCGCGCATGCTGGCAACCGCATCGAGCAGCTTGCGCTTGTGCGCCAGTTCCTGCTGATCACCGTTGGTCGCTTCCAGCCGGGTGACATCCACCAGTAGTTCCTCATAGGAAGGCAGGAACTCGTGCAGCGGCGGGTCAATCAGGCGGATGACCACTGGATAGCCCTCGCCCGTCTGCGGATTGACCATCGCGCGGAAGATGCCGATAAAATCGCTGCGCTGGAAGGGCAACAGCTTATCCAACGCCTGCTGGCGCTCCTCTTTGCTAGAAGCCAGAATCATCTGCTGCACAATGGGCAGGCGTTCCTGCTCCATAAACATATGCTCCGTCCGACACAGGCCAATGCCCTCCGCGCCGAACTCCACCGCGCGCGTGGCGTCGCGTGGATAATCGGCGTTGGCCCAGACCCCCAGGCGGCGGAACTTGTCGGCCCAGATGAGCAGTTCTTGCAGGTCTCTATCTTCCTTGAAGTTCGCCTCCATTGTTGGAATCGTGCCCCGGTAGACCTCGCCAGAAGCGCCATCGATGGAAATATCGTCGCCCTCATGGACCACTGTATCTGTACCGCGCACGCGGAAGAGACGCTGCTCATAATCTACCGCCAGCGCATCGCAGCCCACCACCGCAGGCAGGCCCAGACCACGCGCCACAACCGCCGCGTGGCTGCCCGTGCCGCCCCGGCTGGTCAGGATGCCCTTGGCAACCAGCATGCCATGTACATCATCGGGACTGGTCTCCTGGCGCACCAGAATGATGCGCTGCCCGGCCTTGCCCATCTCCTCGGCGCGGTCGGCGTCAAAAACCGCCTTGCCATAGGCCGCGCCCGGCGAAGCGTTCACCCCCTTGGCGAGCATTCGCCCCTCGCCGCGCGCCTGATCCTGCGCCTTCGGGTCAAAGCGCGGCAGCAACAACTGCACCACATGCTGCGGCTCGACCCGCTTCACCGCGTCCTCTTCGCTCAGGATGCCCTCGCGCATCATATCTACCGCCGTCTTCACCGCCGCCGCGCCCGTGCGCTTGGCCGAGCGCGTCTGGAGCATATACAAGCGCCCGCGCTCAATCGTGAACTCCAGGTCTTGTACATCCTTGTAGTGCCGCTCCAGACGCTCCGCAATCTCACGGAACTGCTGATAGACCTGTGGCATCTCTACTTGCAGATGCTCTACTGGCGACGTATTGCGGATACCAGCCACCACATCCTCGCCCTGGGCATTCACCAGATACGAACCATACAGCACCTTCTCACCAGTGCTGGGGTCGCGGGTGAAGGCTACGCCAGTACCGCTCTGGCTGCCCATGTTGCCAAAGACCATCGTCTGCACATTCACCGCTGTGCCCAGATCGTGCGGAATCTTGTTGAAGTTGCGGTAGTCAATCGCGCGCTTATTATTCCAGGACGAGAAGACCGCCTCGATCGCCTTCTTGAGCTGCTCATAGACATCGGTGGGGAACGGCTCCTTGCTCTGCTCTTCCGCCAGATGCTTGAAATCCTGGGTCATCTGCTTGAGCGCGTCGGCAGGAATATCCGCGTCGGTGGCCGCTCCAGTCTGCTCTTTGTACTGATCGATCAGACGCTCGAACGGCTCGGCCTTCAGCCCCAGCACGATCTTGCTAAACATCTGCACAAAGCGGCGATAGGCATCATAGGCAAAACGCTCGTCACCAGAGAGCTTGATAATCCCCTGCACCGTCTCATCGTTCAGGCCCAGATTCAGCACGGTATCCATCATGCCCGGCATCGAAAACTTCGCGCCCGAACGCACCGAGACCAGCAAAGGATTCTCTCGATCCCCAAAGCCCTTGCCGGTCTGCTCTTCCACATAATGCAGCGCCGCGATAGCCTGGTCCCACATCCCTGGTGGGAACTGCTTGCCCTCTTTGTAGTACTGGTTACACGCCTCGGTCGTAATCGTAAAGCCTGGTGGAACAGGCAGGCCAGCATTGGTCATTTCTGCTACGCCAGCGCCTTTGCCGCCCAGCAGATCGCGCATCTGCGCGTTGCCCTCACTAAAGAGATAGACCCACTTGTGCGGCGCCTGCCGCACCGTTTCCTCAAAAGTCGCATAGGTAGTCTGCGCCACAGGTTCCTCCCTCATCTGGAGACACATGTCCTCTGTTGCTATGCTGGATGTCCAAAAGTTGTCTGCCTCATCCAGCAGTGTCTGGCTATCTAAAGCGCGCAGTACGCGCGCCAGCACGATAAAATAATCAGGGTGATTCGACAACAATGTGGCGTGCCCAGCGCAGGACACGCCGCGCCCGCTGCATCAAAACCTGCGCGTCTTCGGCGCTGATCGTTTGATCGGCTTCTTCTGGGGGGGTTTCGGCATAGTAAGCTTCAGGGTGATAGGGCGAAAGCGCTGCCGCGTCTTCCACAATCTCCGCAGGCGCGCCCACCGCTGCACCCAGGGCACGCAGATCATGGTCATACATCCTGCGGTGTCCCTCGCGCAGCATGCTGACCGCTTGAAAGGATTTTTCCGCCACCTGATTGCATATATCAGCACAGGCGAAGTGCCGCCCTATCGCCAGTTCCAGCCCAGCCGAGGCCATATCCTGGGCCGCTTCCGCAAAGATGCTCAGGGCTTCGTCTTCATTCATCGTGTATCCGCTTGCATCATCGAATCGTGCGCGTATCATTCCTCCATCAGGTATGATAGCCCGCTGGGGAGGAAGTGTCAACTGGACACAAAGCCGGAGGCGAGAAGAGGGCCTTCCTCTTCTCGCCTCCGGCAAAAACAGATAATGAGAAAAAGCTGACGCGCTCCAGCAACGCACTCCAACACTATGCGCTACAAGGGACGCCTGAAAGAAAAAGACGCGCTATGGAAATATCCTACGTGAACAACCTACGCAAACGCTCTCCAAAGACCACCTTACCAACACGCGCTATGAATCCGCATTACCATGTCGCGCTACCAATCCACACCCCACGAACGCACTTCAACCAACATGCTTACAAATCTGCACTCCAGAGCCGCGCTACGTGTCCTTTCCTTTCATCTTGAATAACGCGCAATGCTCAGACCAGTAACGACGACCTGTTACCATTTTCGTAGCATCCCATGGAAAGCGCCAATGAGCAAATCAAGCACTATACAAAATGGCAGAGATTGCTGTATAGTAAACCCGGCAGAAGAACGCTTGTCCCTGCGACTGATATGCCGGAGCCATCCTGCTGATAGCTCCAGAGAACTTCACGGGCTGGTGGTCCTCACCATGCAATAAACCTCCTTGAATTGGTTGGGCAAACGCCCTTCTGTGCCACTACTGGCAGAATGTCCAGGTTTCTGCTATAGTGCAGTGGCACGCAAAGACATAAGCGCTTGTTGGGAGAGAGCAGGAAATCATCGCTCCTTCCGAGGATGGGTATGAACGCAAGCTATGGTGTGCTGCGCGTGGTGCATGCCGAGGAAGACACCGCGAAGAACACGGAAGCCGACGCAGCAAGCGCTGGGTTGGGCGCCTGGGATTTGCCCGGCTATACGGGCAACGCAGCCAGCCTCCCAGACCCGCTCTATCTGCTCACTGAATCCATCACCAGCATTGGCCGGGGACTGAACAACCACGTCGTGTTGATGGACCCGACCGTCTCGCGCGAACATGCCCGCCTGACCTGGCGCAATGGCCGCTGGCTCATCGAAAACCTGAGCGCGCAAAACCTGCTGCATGTCGATAAAGTCAATATGCCGCCCGGCAGCCAGCGGGAGATACGCCCTGGCGCATTGCTGCTGCTTGGTCAAACCACCCTGCAACTGCTAGCGCCGCTCCCCGATCAACCTCCCAGACAGACCAGCACGCAGACCCAAAGCGAGCACCCTGACGCCGGGCAGCAATCCGCTACGCCCGCGTCAGAACTCCAGCAGACACCAGAAACATCCTCCCAAAACATCGATGAAGCCGTGCTGGCGCTCTTTGCCAAAGGGGACAAAAAATCCGCCGGACTCCTGAGCATCAGCCCCAGCGTCACCATGCAATTTGCCCTTCGCCAGCGAATCAACCGGGGCCGCCTCTGGGCTATTAGCACCATTGCCATCGTCTTGATCGGCTGTTTCTTTTTCATCGGCTGCGCCTATATCACCTTCCTCAGAAATGCTCAATTGAGCGCGCAGGTCATCTCACACGGTGGCCTGAGCAACGTCCTGGCTGCCATTACCATCCCGGTCATCCCCGCGCTCGGCATCGTTCTGCTCATCAACCTCATTGATCGCTACGAGCGCGAACCCTGGCTGCTCCGTCTGGCCGCGTTCCTCTGGGGCGCGCTCATCGCCATCCCTCCGGCGCTCCTTATCGAGCGCACCATCGATGACGGCATCACTACCCTTCATTTCGGCTGGCTCTCGCGCACCGCCGCCGAAGTGCTGGGATCGTTCTTGTTTGGCGCCAATGCCGGCATTACTGAGGAAGTTGTCAAGGGCGCTGGCCTGATCATTCTGCTCATCGCCCTGCGCGATGAATTTGATAACGTCACCGACGGCATCATCTACGGCGCCCTCATCGGCGCTGGCTTTGCAATGGTCGAAAACTTTGTCTACTTCGCCCAGGATTCTAACCAATCGCTGCTCTTCTTAATCATCGGGCGCATTGTTCTCGGCTGGCTGGGCCACTCCACCTTCACCGCCTGCCTGGGCGCCGGGCTGGGTTATGCCCGCCAAACGCGCATCCCCTGGCAAAAATGGGCCATGCCTCTGCTGGGATTTGGGGTGGGCGTTCTGCTGCACACCGTCTTTGACTTCGTCGATTTCCAGGCCAACGCTGCCGTCCACGACTCACCCAGTTCCGATGTCGTCGCCACCTTCGCCCTGATCGCCATCATCGCCGACTACATCCCTCCCTTTATTGCCCAGGGCACACTCCTCTACCTCCTCATGCGCTCGCTCAACCACGAAGCCACCGTCATTCGGGAATACCTGGCTGATGAGGTGCTTCGTGGCGTCGTTACCCCCGACGAATACCTCCTCCTCCAGCGTTCATTCCGGCGCACCAGCCTGGAACGCTACTACCTCTTCAAGCGCGGCTGGCGCCCCTGGCTGACGGCCAAAGCTCTCTATCAGACCCAGATTGGCCTCGCCTTCCGCAAGTGGCATGTGAGTATGGGCGACAAGCCGAAAACTGGACACCAGCAACCCGAAGACGCCTATCGAGTGCGTATCAAGCAACTGCGTCAGGAATTGCTGGAGCAATCGCTGCCACCTGCCCTGCGCGCCCTCAGCGGATAGCCCATCCTGGCTACAACCGCGCGCATCAGCAAAGCCTTCGTATGCCCTGCCCACTTCCTATCTTCTGCTCCGCGAGCCGTTCCTGCAACGCCGCCAGGCGCAACGCCTGCCTTGAAAGCGCCTTGACAATACTGGAACGTCATCGCTATAGTAGCCACACCGCCGAGCTACTCAGACGAGCAGCAGAAAGAGCCGCTGAACGCGCCCGGCAGGAACTGACAACTTATGGCCTATTACTCTAGCCTCCCCATCGCAGCATCAGAGTTGAGGAGACCCCCAATGCGAGATTCGCCGCGCGAACCTGGAGCCAACCCCAGGCCCAAAAGCTCTCGACCAGCCCCTGGCCGACCATCCACGCGTGACCCACAAGCAGAACTTGCCGGACGGCCCAGACAACCCTCGCCTCGCTCTGGCATGGCCGGGCCAGGTCAGGCGCCACGCGACCGCATGCCCTTCAGTCCCGAAGAACCACCAGCGAAACGCCCAAAGCTCCCCTTTGCCGAGGAAACGAACTCGGCGCATTTCGAGCGCACTGAGCGCCTGCGTGCCTTGCGCCAGGACTTTCGTGATCACGCGCGAACCAAAGTCGCGCCACAAAAGCCCCGCAATGTCTGGCTCGCAGTGGCCCTTACCGGCGTGCTGCTGGTCCTCTGCGTCGTTGGACTGGTCGCCTTCTTCCAATTGCGCTCCACCCTTTTCGCTCCAGCAGGCCAGGATGTCGTTACCCAATTCATGGATGCCCTGAAAAGCCAGGATTATAGCGGCGCTTATGGCGCCTGCGCCAGCAATGCCCAGGAGCTATTCAACGACCGCACACTCCCTCTGCCCAAAGAGAGTACCTTTATCCAGCAGGCCCAGGACGCCGATAAAAACGGCAAAATCACCAACTATGCCCAGACCGACGCGAGTTCCATTGACGCCAATAATGAGCAATATATATTCACTGTGACCCGTACCAACCAGGGCGCCAACAGCACCGCCAACGTTGCACTCGTCGTTACCAAACAAAGCGATGGCTCCTGGAAAATCAGCAGCATCGATGGCAATCTCCTGCCGCCCGCGCCGGTGATCGAGCCAACGCCAACACCTACTACTGGCAGCGCAGCAATCACCACCCCTGGCCTCTATTCGCTGAACCAACAACGAAACACCCCACTCCTGACGCCGTGTCCGCGCTTGCGCTGAATGCTCACCAGCCCATCGCGGACCTGAAGAGGAACCTGACGCCATTGGCACATAACTTGCCAGAAACTACAAGCGCCAATGAGTACGTCGCTCATTGGCGCCTGGTGTAATCGAGATTACCTTGTAGCGCCGCCTTCCAGGCGGCAGAGCGGCCATGAAAGCACCTGAGTTCCTTGCCTCCATCTCGTCGCGCAAGCTGGCAACCGTTGGGTTGCTCACAGTCTTGCTGGCCCTGGCCTCCTGCGGGCCAGGCGCCTCCAACTCCGGGAAAGCCAGCCAGGCTGCCCAACCAGAGATCGCGCGCAACGTGCCAGCGCGCATCCGCATCCCCAGCCTGGGCATGGACGCGCCGATCATGCCCGTCGGCATGGACCGCTATGGCGCAATGGAAGCGCCAGGCGCAGGGCATCCAGCCAGCGACCCCATCTGGGCGACCGCCTTCTGGTGGCAATTTGGCGCGCTGCCCGGACAGCCAGGCAACGCCGTTCTTGCCGGTCACGTGGACCGCAACGATGGCAGCCGCGCCATCTTCTGGAACCTTCGCCAGATTCAGCCTGGCGACCAGATCAGCATCACTAACCAGACAGGCCAAACCTTCACCTTCCGCGTGACGCGCGTCGCCGCCTTTGCCAACCCCGATGGCGGCCCCAACGACCCGATCATTCAGCAAGTCTTTGGCCCTGCCTCCACCGCCAACCTCAATCTGATCACCTGCTCCGGCGCCTGGATCGGCACGGAATATAACCAGCGCCTCGTCGTCTTTTCCACCCTCGTCACTGGCGCCTGAAAGCGTGCGCCAGCGCGTGATACACTTCAGCCATGCTCGCTGATAGCCACGTACATCTAGATCGCTATACCGACGCAGAGGTCGCTGCGCTCCTGCGGCGCGCTCACGAGACAGGCGTAACGCGCCTCCTCACTGTTGGCGTAGACCTCACCTCCTCAGCGCGCGCCATCCAACTCGCCCGCCAGCATCCCGGCCTCTCTGCCGCTGTTGGCCTGCATCCTGCCTATCTGGGCGCGGCCTTCAGCACCAGCGATCCCTCCAGCTATCGGGAACGTCTGCGACCTCTGGCGATTGCGCCAGAGGTCGTTGCCATTGGCGAGGCTGGCATCGATCTTGTTGACGCCCAGGCTCCGCTCGACATCCAGCGCGTCGCCTTTCGCCTTCAGCTTGAACTGGCGGGCGAATTGAACCGGCCCTTGATCCTGCATCATCAGGGAAAGCAGGCTGAACTTCATTGCCAGGCACTCCTCCAGGAAATGCAACAAGAAAGGGAGCAAACAGACGGGTGGGGTATCCTCGTCATCGTCCACTACTTCGTTGGCGATCTGGCGAGCGCCACCCGCTGGCTCGACCTGGGCTGCGCGCTCTCCGTTGGCAGACCGGTGACTCGCCCGGAAAACGCCGCCCTGCGCGCGGCCATCGCCGCCATCCCGATGGAGTGCCTCCTCCTGGAAACTGATACCTACCCGCTCCCTGGTCGCACAACCGAGCCAGCCCACATCCTTCAGATTGCCCAGGCCGTCGCCGACATCAAGCATCTGCCCATAGAAACCATCGCGGAGCAGACGACAGCCAATTTCTGCCGCCTGCTCCGCGTCACTGACTGAACCTTACCGCCAGTTGAGCATGTCCGACGCTACCGCTCGCGCGATGAGCAGCCGCTGCACCTGGCTGGTCCCCTCGACAATCGTCAACTGCCGCGCGTCCCGATAAAAGCGCTCCGTCGCCGACTCCTGCATATACCCGATGCCCCCCATGATCTGAAGCGCCTTATCCGCCGCCTCAACCGCTGTCTCTGTCGCAAAGCACTTTGCCATCGAGAGCCAGTGCGCGTGATCTTTATCCGCCTTGCCCTCATCGACCAGCATCGCCGCTTGATACGTCAGCAGCCGAGACGCTTCGATGCGCATCGCCACATCCGCGATCATCATCTGAATAGCCTGATGCTCAATCACCGGCTGGCCGAAGGTATGCCGCTGCTTCGCATACTCGATAGCATACTGGATCGCCCCCTCCGCCGTCCCCAGGCCGCGCGCCGCCACAACAGGCCGCACCGAGTTCAGGTTCCACATAATCAGCTTGAACCCGTTATTCTCCTGCCCCACAATCTGCGACGCGGGCACACGCGCATCCTCGAAGATCAGCTCGCAGGTCGGCACCCCATGCACGCCCATCTTCCGGTCGGCCTTGCCCACCCGGAAGCCCGGCGTTTCGCGCTCCACCACAAAAACCGTGAAGCCCTTCGCGCCCGCCTGCGGATTGGTCTTGGTGGCGACCAGAAAGAAATCCGCCACGCTCGCGCCGGAGATATAGTGCTTCGTCCCGTTCACAATATACTCATCGCCGTGCCGCTCGGCGCGCGTCTGGATATTCGCCGAATCCGAGCCAGCCCCTGGCTCCGTCAGGCCAAACGCCCCGCGCAGTTCGCCCAGCGCCGTGCCCCGGCAATATTTCTGCTTCTGCTCCTCGTTTCCATAGTTCAGAATTGCCGAGGTCGAGAGCTTGGTCAACAGCAAAATCAGCGAGCAGGAGTTATCCACCTTGGCAACCTCTTCCACCGCCAGCGCCAGCCCCATCGTTCCCGCTCCGCTGCCGCCGTATTGCTCCGGGAAGGTCAGCCCCAACAGGCCCGCCTCTTTATAGACCTGGAAAATATCTTCGGGATATTGCCCCGTCTCATCCAGTTCGGCGGCGCGCGGCGCGATTACCTCGTGCGCAATCCGTTTCGCCGTATCGCGGATCAGTTGTTGCTCTTCGGTCAGGCGAAAATCCATCGATCATCACTCCTTCTATCGTGCAGATAAGCCGGGAGAGGCGCAGCGGCGCGTCTCCAGGGCAAGATAACTCAACTCGTCTACCGGCCTATCCGGTCCAGCATGGACAATCCTCATCAGCGAGAGATAGCCTCCCCGCCATTATATCGCATGCGCCGCACGGCCACGCAGCCCATCAGGGTATTTGACGCTCCATGCACCTCCCTGCTATACTGCTTCGCCAGAAGCAGATATGTTGGCAGGCCGCGCTCGCGCTGGCCCAGACTTTGCAATCACACCGCCTGGCGTCTTTCACGCCCGCTCAAGAGCATCCCCACAAAAGAATGCAAAAGACGAAATACTACAGGAGCATCTGATGAAGCAAGGCACAACCCGCGTAGGCGTCGTATTTGGCAGCCGATCAGTGGAGCATGAGGTCTCCGTCATAACCGGACAGCAGGTCATCGCCGCGCTGGACAAGTCCAGATACGACGTAACGCCCATCTATATCACCAAATCTGGCGCCTGGTATACCGGCCCCAAACTGCTTGATGTCGCCAATTTCAAAGATGACAAAGCCGTGCTGGCTGGCTGTGACCCTGTCACACTCTCCCCCGACCCATCCGTCGGCGGCTTGATCGTCCGGCGCGAGGACAAAGGCGGCCTCTTCAAGCGTTCGCGTGATCCAGAAGTCCTGCCGCTGGATGTCCTCTTTCCCACCGTACATGGCACCTACGGCGAAGATGGCACCCTTCAAGGACTCTTTGAACTGGCGGGCATCCCCTATGTTGGCTCCGGCGTGCTGGGGTCAGCTGTCGGCATGGACAAGATTATAATGAAATCCGTCTTCCGCGATCACGGGCTGCCGGTCGTGAAATACTATGCCGCCACCCGCCGCGCCTGGGAGAACGCCCCTGACGAAACCATCAGCGCCATCGAACAGACGCTGGGCTATCCCGTCTTCGTCAAGCCCGCCAACCTCGGCTCCAGCATCGGCATCACCCAGGCCAAAAACCGCGAGGACCTGCACGAAGCCCTCGAAGTGGCCGCCCATTATGATCGCCGCTTCCTGATCGAAGCCGCAGTACCCAGTGCCGTTGACATCAATTGCGCCGTCCTCGGCTTCCAGGAACTGCAAGCCTCCCTCTGCGAGCAGCCCGCTGCCCTGAAAGACTTCCTCAGCTACGAAGATAAATACATGCGCGGCGGTAAAACCAGCGGCATGAAGGGCCTGGCCCGCCAGATTCCCGCCCCCATCTCCGCCGACCTGACCAGAAGAGTGCAGCAGCTTGCCATCCAATCGTTTGAGATGCTCGATTGCCGAGGCGTGGCCCGCGTCGACTTCTTGCTCGACACCAAAACCGAAACCCTTTATATCAATGAAATCAACACCCTGCCCGGCTCTATCGCCTTCTATCTCTGGGAGCCGCTGGGCATCAACATCAGCGCCCTGGTGGATAAGCTCATTCAACTGGCCTTTGAGGCCCATCAGGAACGCCAGCGCACCACCTACTCTGTTGACTCGCCCCTCCTGGCACAGATGGGCACATCCGGTAGCAAAACACCTGTAGCCGCCCCGCGCCCGTAATAGAACCTTGTTGATAATGAAAGTGGTATTTTCTAGCGGTGCAGGCGCATCTGAGCGCCGAGAGCATGGTCCTTGTAGCGCCGACCTCCGTGTCGGCAAGGGCGGGGGCTTGTAGCGCTGGCGTCTCGCCGGCTGGGGCGGGGCGGCATTCCTCGAAAGGGGGCGTGACGTGGCACATGGTGGATTTACCATCAGGCATCTTGAAACCGTTGAAGACTACAAAGCGGCAGAAGAAGTCCAGCGGCGCGCCTGGGGTCTCAGCGACCTGGACATCGCGCCGCTGCACATCCTCCTGACCATCCACAAGAGCGGCGGCCTCGTCCTGGGCGCCTTCGACGATCAGACGAGCGTCCTGCTGGGCTTCCTGCTGGGCTTCTATGGCCGCAGCGCAGACGGAGGCTGGAAGCACTGCTCGCACATGATGGGCGTCCTCCCCGAAGCGCGAGATCGCGGCATCGGCCAGGCGCTCAAGCTAGAGCAGCGTCGGCTCATCCTGGCCGAAGGGTTGGATCTCATCACCTGGACCTTTGATCCCCTTGAAGCGCGCAACGCTACCCTCAACTTCACCAGGCTCGGCGTCGTTTCACACCACTACATCCGCAACATCTACGGCGACACTCTTGGCGAACTCAACGCCGGTCTGCCCACCGACCGCCTCTCCGTCGATTGGTGGATTCGCAGCCCGCGCGTCCAGGCACATGTAGACCCCGCGCAGAGCGCCGCTGTTCAGCAGGCGGCAAGCAATCTATTGGCCCAGGCCACACCCATTCTTCAGGTCACGCGCCGCCCCGACGGCCTGCCAGTTCCAGAAGAGCCGGATCTAAACTCCCACGCTCCGACCCTGGCGCTGGAGATTCCTAGCGACTTCCAGCGCCTCAAAGCCGCCGACAGCCCCCTGGCCCTGCGCTGGCGTCTGACAACTCAGGCGCTCTTCGAGCATTATTTTGAGGCAGGCTACACGGCCACCGAATGCGTCTTCGACCAGAGCAGCGGCTCCCGCCGCAACGTCTACATCCTGCAAACTGGCTTCGAGCCGCCAGTGCAAGGAGAACGATGAGTGCGCTTGATGCTGTAGATTGGCTCTACCTGACGCTGGATGGCTATAACGAAAAATATCCGCGTGGCAACACGCCTTCTC
>JBJKSJ010000214.1:0-12078 GCA_046704085.1 Ktedonobacterales bacterium
CCAGGGCGCCAAAGGCCAGGCTGATAATGGCCGTGTGGCCGGCAAAGAAGAGGCCGCCCAGCAGCAACCCTCCGGCGGCCACCCAGGCGCCCCAGCGCCGCCGCTCGACATTGAGCAGGATGGTCAGGCCCAGCCAGAGGAGGGTGATGGTGTTGAAGAAGGAGACCGCCCGCATGACCCAGGCCAGGAAATAATGGAGCAACATAAGGTTACTCTTTCTCCAGATCGTAGAGCGTCCACTGGCCGCGCGCATCCAGGACATGGGGTACGCCATGCTCATCCCAGCGGATGAGGCGCCCTTCGCGGATGATAATCATGGCACGCACACGCGCCACTTTTTCATCCGTCGTGCTTTCGTTCAGCCCCCAGGCGGTGTAGATTTGCCCGTTGGTGCGGCTGATGGTGCGCTTGTCTCGAAAGCCCAGCCGCGCGGCGATATGCTCGTTGCTCATGCCCTGCGCCAACATGCGGGCGACGACTTGTTCATTCGGCTCCAGCAGGGCCATCGGCGATTCCTCGTCTTTCTGACGCACCGCCTGGACGCGCGACTCGATCTCCGGGTCGATAAAGCTGCGCCCGGCAACGGCATCGTGCAGCAGCGGCACGATCATCTTGGGCAGCAGGTAGTTGGATTTGCGCACATAGGCATAGTGGCTGAGGATGCCGGAGCGGCGGAAGGCGCGGTAGTAGGCGTCGTCGTCCTGAATAGAGTAGAAGACGACGGGCATACGCGGGAACTCGCGGCGGATGGCAATGGCTGCCTCGATGCCGTTCATCTCCCCGACCAGTTGCACATCCATCAAGATGACATCGGGCGGCTGAGCCAGACAGAGCGCCAGAGCTTTCTCGCCGCTGTCGCAAGAGCCGACGACGCGCACCGCGCCTGTGTCTTCCAGTCCGGCCCCCAGGGCCGGACGCAACTTCTCATTATCTTCCACCAGTAATACGTTCAGCATTGGTTCCTCGGATGATCGGCGAGGCTTTACAGCGGCGCTCCTTTGGTCAGGTCACTGGCTCTGGCGCGTTCGTCTATACCCGACGGAGGGCGGCTTGTGTGCCGCCCGTTGAGGCCGGGGCGCAGGAACGAGCCGCTCTGTGGCCCGCCGCTGTGCTTTCTGGAGAGTGTCCGCCAGATGGAGAGGGCGGCGACGGCCAGGCAGATGCCAGCCATCAGATACAGGACGACGATGATGCCCACAAGATCGGCCAGGGCGCCCATAAAGAGCAAGACCGGGATCGAGCCGCCGTTGAAGAGCGCCTGATAGAGCGCCAGCACGCGCCCGCGCATGTGGTCTGGTGAACGCTCCTGCATTTGCGTCTGGGCAGGCACCATGACGAAGTCCAGGCTGAAGCCGACCAGCGTGGTCAGCAGGGCGACTGCCAGGAGGAAGAGCGGCGCGTGCGGCCAGTTGGCTGGGTCGGCCAGCATTGCGAAATGCTGCGCGACGGGCAGCATGCCGATGCCAATCGCCATGCCTATCATGCCGACGATAATGGTCCGTGTGTGGCCCAGGTGCGCAACGACGACGGGGATGATCAGGGAGCCGACAACAATGCCGATGCCCGCCGGGGTGAAGATCAGCGCGGTGTCCTTGACGGGCAGGTCCAGCAGGCGCTCCACAAAGATGGTTGCCAGACCGGCAATCGTCATCATCATCAGGCTGCCGAAACAGGCTTGCAGCAGGGAATCGGAGAGGAGCGAATCGCCGCGCACTAACCGCCAGCCATCGTGCATGTCGGTGAGGAACTGTTGCCAGTTTGAGAGAGGCGGATCGGCTACCCCCGGCAGGTTCTGGCCGATGTATGCAGCCTCAGGAGGCTCCTGCTGTTCTGAGGTCTCTCTTGCTGGAGGATGTGTAGCAGCACGGCGATGTTTGGGAATACTGCGGACGAGCAGGGCAGCGATCAGATAGAGGATGGTGATTACCGCGAAGAGTGTCCCAACCGGCGTGAGCGTCAACTGATGCGTCTGGCCTACTGGAATAATGATGGTGGGCAAGAAATTCAGCGTCACAGGCCCAAGCACCAGCAAACCGAGCGCCTGGCTGACATTCAAGGTCAGGTTATAGAGCGAGAGCGCGGGCAGGAGTTCTTCCTCATCGACCAGCGTAGGAATCAGCGCGCCTTCTGCCGGAGTAAAGAAGAGACCCACCAGTGAGAAAACCAGCGCGAGAAGATAGATGAAGTAATACTGCTGCGGGGCAAACAGCAGCACCAATACAAAGAGGCCAGTTGCCAGCGCGCGACAGAGGTTGCTGATCCACAGGACGACGCGGCGGTCAAGACGATCTACCAGCGCGCCTGCGGGAGCGCCCAGGATGAACGGTGGTAGTGTCAGCGCGATCAGCACCAGGCTGACGAGGGTGGCGGAGTTGGTTACGTCGGTCATCTGCACAATCATGCCATAGCTGGCTGCTGACTGCACGCTCAGATAGATCACTTGAGCCAGCCACAGCCGGAGCATTGCTGAATGCCGCAGCACCCGTAAGACCGCCAGACCCCTGGGCTGTGTATCCCTCTGCTGCTCCTGCTGTTCAGGAGCAGGCTCTTCTTGTAGCTTCATCTACTCACCTGTTGCACTTCCTCGGAGACGTCCAACGCGCCTCTGCTGAGGAATAGTTTGTCTCCACGACCTTTCTTCTGCCAATGGCGGACCATCCAGGGAAATGGACACTAAGATGGCGTGGTTTCTTGGGCAATATACGTATCATAAGCAGATTAAGTTTTGGTTGGATTTGTTCCCCCGCTTGCCACCATTCCAGCGTTTGCGTAAACAGACGCATACAGTATACTGTATTTCAGAATATTCTGGAAGCACCCATGTGCGCCTGCTTTTGCGAGCAGAATATACTATACTATACGTAGGCGAATTGCGGAGAAGAGTTCACGGAAAGCCCCTGACTGAGCAGGAGCGAAGAGGAGCGGCTATGACTGAGGATATGGCGCTGCCATTGCTGATCGCTGAGAAGCTCAGTGCTTTTGAGCGGCTGCAACCGGAGTTTGAGGCCAGTTTTCAGTATGTCCAGGAGGTGCAGGGCCAGCGGCGTTTTCCGGCCTTTGAGGTCGATGCTTCGGCGCGCTATCTGCATTCCCTCTGGGTCTGTGAGTGTAAAGATCGTTTGCTGAGTGTGCCTCAAACGATGGCGCGGTATGAGGGGCGGCGCTGCCTGGAACTCCTGCGCGACTGGCAGGCCGGAGAAGTGGCCGAGGTGGTGGCATTTCTTCAGCGCAAATTGGATACGCTGCCTTTTGCCGACATCACGCGGCAGTTGGAAACCCTCCGGAGTCAGGGCGAGGCCAACCCTCTGGTCGGGCGTCTGGAGCATGGTCGGCTTGTCCTGCTCAATCGGGGCATGAATCTGCTGCACGCGCTTGATCCGCTCTTTCTCTTGCCAGCGGAGAAGCAGCGCGAAGAAGTGCGCGCCGCCTGTGCGCGCTATGGACATCAGCCCGATCAGATTGCAGCGCAACTGGCTGAGCTAGAGGCAGCCCCCTATGCGTTTGTGCCGCACCCCGCGCTGGCGCGGCGCAACATGCTCATCATGGACCATCTCGGCGCGCGCATCACGGCTGACGCAGCCGACCAGCCAGGACATCGCTCCTGGCGGGTTGCTGGGCCAACGCTTCCGGCCAGCCCCTATGCCCAGCAGGTCATCGCCGGATATGTGGATATGACATCGCCCAGGCACAATAACCTGACCGACTATCGCTTTCTCTATCAGCCGGAGCCTCTGGATATCGCCTCCAGGGATGATGGCTGGCGGTGAATCGCTGGCGGCTGAAGGCGCTACAGCCGCACCCCCGCCCCTGCCAGCAAGATGCCGCCGCTGCAAGTGCCTGGGTATCAGTCTAGATATTCGTAGGCGGGTAGGGTGAGGAACTCGACGAATTGATCGGCAGTCGTGATCCGATCAAAGAGTTCGCTCGCCAGTTGATAGTGGCCGCTGGCGTAGCGTTCCGCGCCAACGGCAGCCTTGATCTTCTCTAGCTCCTCAGACAGAATCTGGCGGAAAAGCTCCATCGTTACCTTGCGGCCATCGGTCAGGACGCCTTTGGGATGGCGAATCCATTGCCAGACCTGCGCCCGTGAGATTTCGGCGGTGGCGGCATCCTCCATCAAGTTGTAGAGCGGCACGCAGCCCAGCCCGCCGAGCCAGGCTTCGAGATACTGCACCCCGACGCTGACATTGGTACGCAGACCCTTTTCGGTAATGGGCCCTTCGGGGACGGCCAGCAGGTCGGCGGCGACGACATGCACGTCCTCGCGCTTGCGGTCAATCTGGTTGGCCTGCGGCATGACGGCATCAAATGCTTCGGTGGCTGTAGCGACGAGGCCAGGATGGGCCACCCAGGTGCCGTCGTGCCCGTCGCCCGCTTCGCGCACCTTATCGGCGCGCACCTTCTCCATCGCGTCTTCATTGGCCTGGGGATCGCTTTTGATGGGAATCTGCGCCGCCATGCCGCCCATCGCGTGGGCGTTGCGCTTGTGGCAGGTCTGGATGAGCAGCAGCGAATACGAGCGCATGAAGTGCGTCGTCATTGTGACCAGCGCGCGATCTGGTAGCACGAAGTTGGGATCGTTGCGGCGCTTCTTGATGGCGCTGAAGATGTAGTCCCAGCGGCCACAATTCAGCCCTGCCGAGTGGTTGCGCAGTTCATGGAGAATCTCGTCCATCTCGAAGGCGGCCAGAATGGTTTCGATCAAGACCGTCGCCTTGATCGTGCCCTGCGGGATGCCAAGCGTATCTTGAGCCAGCACAAAGGCATCGTTCCAGAGCCGCGCCTCCAGATGGCTCTCCATCTTGGGCAGATAATAATACGGGCCAGTGCCCTTTTCGAGCAACGTCTTCGCGTTGTGGAAGAAGGCGAGGCCAAAGTCGAAGAGGCTGGCCGAGACGGGCTGCCCATCGATCAACATGTGCTTTTCGGGCAGATGCCAGCCGCGCGGGCGCACCATGAGTGTGGCAATCTGGTTCTGGAGGCGATAGGTCTTGCCCTCCGGGCTGACATAGCTGATCGTGCGGTTGACGGCATCACGCAGGTTGATCTGCCCTTCGATGGTTGCCTCCCAGGTGGGCGCGTGGGCGTCTTCAAAGTCGGCCATGAAGACTTTCGCGCCGGAGTTCAGGGCGTTAATCATCATCTTGCGCTCGACTGGCCCCGTGATTTCGACGCGGCGGTCTTGCAGGTCGGGCGGTGTGGGCGCAATCGTCCACGCGCTGCTGCGGATGTTGGCCGTTTCGGGCAAAAAATCGGGTAGCTGGCCCGCGTCGAGCGCGGCCTGGCGCTCCACACGCTTGCGCAGCAGTTCCTCGCGGCGCGCGCCAAAGGTGCGGGCGAGCAGGGCAACAAAGCCTAAAGCCTCCGGCGTCAGAATCTCCGCAAACGTCGGGGAGACAGGGCCGGTAATTTCCACGCCATCAAGCGCGTGTTGAAGATCGGGGGATGTGACCATAGCATGCTTCTTTCTGCCAGCAGGCGCTTCATCTGCGTGTAGCGCTGCCTGGAAGGCGGCTGACCATTCGCCAGCACGGAGGCTGGCGCTACAGCAGGATACCAGAGCAACATCGCTCTGGTATCCATTATAGGCTATGAGAGGCGCAAGTGGCTTAGCCGTGAAACTGCGCCAGTTCGGTTGAGCCTGCCAGGGCAACCGTCGAAGACTCGCCGCCGGAGATTGCCAGCGAGACTTCATCGAAGTAGCCTGTGCCGACTTCGCGCTGGTGGCGTGTCGCGGTATAGCCATCGGCCTCGCGGGCGAACTCGGCCTGTTGCAGTTCGGAGTATGCCTCCATGCCACGCTGGCGGTATTCGGTCGCCAGATCGAACATGCTGTAGTTGAGCGCGTGGAAGCCTGCCAGCGTGACGAACTGGAACTTGTAGCCCATCTTCCCAAGCTGCTCCTGGAAGGTAGCAATGGTCTGCGCGTCCAGCTTCTTCTTCCAGTTGAACGAGGGAGAGCAGTTATAGGCCAGGAGCTTGCCAGGGAACTGCTCATGGAGAGCACTGGCGAAGCGGTGGGCTTCTTCGAGGTTGGGTTCGGCGGTTTCGCACCAGATCAGGTCGGAGTAGGGGGCATAGGAAAGACCCCTGTCGATTGCGGCGTTCAGTCCGCTGTGGACGCGGAAGAAGCCCTCGGCGGTGCGTTCGCCGGTAAGGAAGCGATGGTCGCGGGGATCAATGTCGCTGGTAATCAGGTTTGCGCCGTTGGCATCGGTGCGGGCGATAATCAGCGTAGGCACACCCATGACATCAGCGGCCAGGCGCGCGGCGACCAGATGCTTGATGGCGCTGGCGGTGGGCACCAGCACTTTACCGCCCATGTGGCCGCACTTCTTCTCGGAGGCAAGCTGGTCCTCGAAGTGGACACCAGCGGCCCCAGCCTCGATCATCGCCTTCATCAACTCAAAGACGTTGAGCGGCCCACCAAAGCCGGCTTCGGCATCGGCGACAATCGGCGCGAACCAGTACATGCCGTTCTTGCCCTCGGCGTGGTGAAGTTGGTCGGCACGCTGCAATGCCTGGTTGATGCGGCGCACCACCTGCGGGACGCTGTTGGCGGGATAGAGGCTCTGGTCGGGATACATTTGCCCGGCGAGGTTGGCGTCAGCCGCTACCTGCCAGCCGCTGAGATAAATCGCTTTGAGGCCCGCTTTGACCTGCTGCATGGCCTGATTGCCAGTCAGCGCGCCCAACGCAGCGATATATGGCTCCGTGTGCAAAAGCTCCCAGAGGCGCTTAGCGCCCAGGCGGGCAAGAGTGTACTCAATCTGAACCGACCCACGCAGGCGCAAGACATCTTCTGCTGAATAGGGGCGAGTGATGTCCTCCCAGCGCGGGTCTTCTCTCCAGGTGGCAGCCAGCTCAGCGGCATGTTGTTGGGTCATCGGGAAGGTTCGTCCTTTCTTGTGTTCTTTTACGTAGCATCTGCCTGACACTGGCCCGCTAGCGCCCAAAGCAGCGGGCACACAACGTTCTTACTAAGAGAGATACCAGCTTTTTTGCATAATGTCTAGTATCTGTTTCTTATCATAAGCATAAATAAAAAGTTATTGAACTGCCAGGCAAATGGCGTAAAAAGGCCATCTCAGCGGAACCATTCAGCTTGTGAGGGCAGCCCTGGAGAAGGTTTGCAAGTAGGCAGAACGTCAGCTTGCTTATCACGGGAAAAACAGGGTCACATGGTATAATGATTCATTAGAGTTTTTAATCGTCTCGATAAATATTCTATTATAGTTGGCAACCCTGGCCTGCATCCGGTATAATTTTTCCATAACACTTTTTTATCCAGGGATAAGGGGAACTAAATGCTGCTTAATTTGCATCAACTCCGCATCTTCCAGGCGGTTGCCCAGCAGCGCAGCTATTCGCGTGCCGCAGAGGTGCTGTTCCTCAGCCAGCCGGGCGTTTCTTTGCAGGTCAAGGCGCTGGAGAAGAGTATTGGCTTGCCGCTCTTTGAAAAGGTTGGCCGCACGCTGCGCCTGACCGAAGCGGGGAAGGAATTGCTCAACTATAGTGAGCGCATCTTTGCGCTGATGGATGAAACTCAACTGGTGCTGGAAGAGTTGAGCGGCGCGCGGCGTGGCACAGTGAAGGTGGCAGCCAGCACGTCAGCGGGCATTTATATTGTTCCGGCGGCGCTGGGCGCGTTCCATCGCCAGAATCCCGATGTAAAGCTGACGCTAGATGTGGTCAATCGTTTCACCGTGCAAGAGCGGCTGCTGAACGATGAGGTCGATATGGCCGTGATGGGCTTGATTGAGGATGCGCATGATCTGGAGGTTGCCGAGTTTGTGCCCAATGAACTGGTGGTGATTGCCTCGCCGCGCCATCGCCTGGCAGGGATGAAAAATATCCCGTTGGAGGAACTGAGCAAGGAACTCTTTCTGTTCCGCGAGGCTGGTTCGGGGACGAGAACCGATGTCGAGCGGCTGATTCTGGGGAGGGGGGTGCCTATTCATGTGGGCATGGAACTGCGCAGCAGCGGCGCGATTAAGCAGGCAGTAGCGGCTGATTTAGGCATTGCCATTATGCCTCTGCGGGCGCTGGAGCTTGAGTTGATTGTCGGGCGGCTGATGATTCTAGATGTCGCGGGCTTTCCGGTGCATCGCCACTGGTCGCTTGTCCGGAGGCGCGGCAGGCATCTTTCCGCTGCGGCCCTGGCGCTTTGGAACTTCCTCTTGCTGTATCGGGATGAGGCGATGCGTGTGGCGCGGTTCTCGCATCATTCCTGAGCGGTGCGTTTGCCGGCAGCGGCTCTCAGTATTGCCCTGGGCAATATGGAATACAATGGAGAGAAACAATATGCAAAGGAGAACTCTTTGAGGATACGCACACATCCTCTGATCTACGAGATCAATACCTGGGCCTGGCTGACTGCGCTGAGTCGGCGCTATGGCCGCCCGATTACTCTAGAGTCCATCCCAGACGAAGAATATGACGCGCTGGCTGCCTGGGGGTTCGATGCCATCTGGCTGATGGGGGTGTGGGAGCGCAGCCCGGCAGCGCGTGACCTGGCCCGTCGCCCAATGGTGCTTGATGAATATCGGCCTGCGCTGCCCGATCTCCAGCCAGAAGATGCCGTTGGATCGCCCTATGCCATTCATCGCTACGTGGTCGATGCGTATCTGGGCGGGCCGGATGGCCTGGCGCATTGCCGGGCAGAACTCGCCAGGCGTGGGCTGCGCCTGCTGTTGGATTATGTGCCCAATCATGTCGCCGTTGACCACCCCTGGCTTAGTGAGCAGCCGGATGCGGTGGTGCATGGCGACGAGCGGGCGCTGGCTGCCGATCCGGCGACGTTTTTCCAGGGGCCACGCGGCGATGTGGTGGCGCATGGCCGTGACCCCTATTTTCCCGCCTGGATCGATACCGCTCAGATCAATGCGTTTGCGCCTGTCGCCCGCGAGTTGGCCCGCAGCACGCTTGAGGAACTGGCCGATCAGTGCGATGGCGTGCGCTGCGATATGGCGATGCTGCTGCTCAATCGCATTTTTGCCACGACCTGGCCTGGCGTTGTGGGGCCGTCGCCGCAGGCAGAGTTCTGGGAGGAGATCATCCCGGCGATTAAGGCCACGCATGCTGATTTTGTCTTCATGGCCGAGGCGTATTGGGATACGGAAGCTGAGTTGCTGGCGCTGGGTTTCGATTATACCTATGATAAGGGTCTCTACGATGTGCTGCGGGAGGGCAAACTGGCAGCCGTTCGCGCCGCTCTGGGCCGACCTCCATCCTTTCAGGCGCATCTGGTGCATTTCATCGAGAATCACGACGAAGATCGGGCGGTGATGGCGTTTGGCGCGCAGCGCAGCCTGGCCGCTGCGGCGATCAGCCTGCTGATTCCGGGTGCGCGCTTGCTGCATGAGGGCCAGCTTGCCGGGTGGCGCCTCAAAGTGCCAGTGCAGCTTGGCCGTCGTTTGGAAGAAGCAACTGACCTGATTATTGAACCGTTCTATCGCGCGCTGCTCGGCGAACTGCGCCAGCCTATCTACCATGATGGTCTATTTATGTCGCTCGCTCATGCTGCTAACAGCACAGGGGATGTCCTGGGGTGGTGCTGGGCGCTGGAGAGCGACTGGCGGCTGGTTGTGGTCAATTACGCCAATCATCAGTCGTCGGTATCCATTACCCTGCCAGAAGGTCTTGGATTGGTTGGACCGCTGCCTCTCAGAGAAGCATTGAGCGACACCAGCGCGGTGCTGAGTGGAGCGCAGCCCGCAGATGCTGCGCTTGATCTCGTCTTGCCAGCTTTTGGTGTACACATCTGGCGGCCACGTTGAGTGCTGCTGAACGGGGCATGGCGCGCTTTGTGCAGTATATTGATACGCTGCCTGCAATACTGGCCTGCCTGTATGCTCTGCTGAGTCCGTGTGAAGGACGGTGAGGCGGCATCTGTATCGGTGTGCTGTTTGTCCTGGAAAGGGAGCCGCTATGGCTAAATGGATTGGTGTCTCGGTTGCAGCCTTTATGGGCATCGCTTGCCTGGGGTTTGCCGGGCTGTGGGCGTATGCCATCGTTTCGGGCGATAACAAGGTTGGCTTGCCGACCTGAACTATCTCCGACGCTTGCTACAGCAGATATTTACTGAAGCAGCTACACCCTGCTCCTACTTCTTAGAGGTTTGAGCAAGGTGTAGCTGCTTATGCTGTTCAGGTCAGAGTGATTGTGCGCCTTGCTCTTCAGCGGGCGCAAGCGCGATAGCATCTGCTTGCTCGCGCAGTTCTGCCAGCCAGCCAATCGTCGCCTCGATCTGGCGGATGCGCGCCTGGTGGACGATGACGCGGAAGTCCTGGAGCGTTGCGTTGTCCAGGGGAGAGGGCGCCGTCCCTCTCTCTGGGCCGGCTGGGGTCTCCTGGAGCTTTTTCAGGAACGCCTGGCATGCCTCCATCTGGCGCGTGATCAGGGTGAGGATCGTCTCTGTGCCAAAGGAGCGGGCGAAGTAGAGCTTGAGCAGGAAGAGCAACCGCACCTCGCGTGGCCGGGGCGTGGGGGCTTCAACCCACTGGCGGAAAACTTGCCTGCCCGCTTTTGTCAAGATGAGGACGCGCCTGGGCGGACGGCCCTCCTGGGGTTCGAGCTGACCTTCGAGGTAGCCAAGCTGCTCCAGTTTCTTAAGAAAAGCGTAGAGCTGGCTCTGCTCCAGGCGGCAGATCGCCCCTAACTCCTGATCGGCAGCAAACGCGCGATGCAGTTCGTAGCCGTGACGGGGGCCATTCCAGAGCAGCCCTAGCAAGGCATATTCAGCCGGTTCGCTAATCTCCATCCCAACGGATCCTTTGCCTCAGCAGTGCTGAGCGGTATGAATCTTCCCCTGTGAGTATAGCGAACCACTTTGGGCAGGTCAAGCGGATGGACCACCGCTGAAACTTTGTAAGCTACGCCGTAGCAAAACCGACTCCTCAGAAGGTATAATATCAGTGAAGACCCCATGAGCAAGCAGGTCTTCGTGAGGAGAGTATCTTATGCTAGATACGCTGCTAGATGAGGAGGATGGGGAGATGTCCTCTGGCGCCGCTGCTCTCTTTGAGGACAAAGAGACGCCTGTTTCTGTAGAAATGCCTGTGCGCATGCTGGCTGTGCTACCTGGCATTGGCCGTCAGTTGCATGTGGAGCACCGCGTGGCCCTGGGGCGCGAGATGTGGGCCGTTGCGGAAGATGAGTGCTGGCCGGGGATGGTCATGGAACTGCGCCGCCTCACGGCTGATATGACGGTGATGACCTGGGATGGCGAAGTCGTTCTCTTTGGTCCCGATCTGGTGCTGCGTCCATTGCCCGAAGCGACGCGCCAGGAGGCGGAGGCTAGTCAAGTGAGCGGGCTGAGCCTGTATCTCGTTGAGCAGGACATTAGTTCTCATGCCGTGTTGGCATTGGATCGCGCCGTTGTGCGCGCCGCGACCAAAGCGGAAGCCTGCGTTCTGGTGGCCGAATGGCTAAAGGATGAGGCCGAAAGGCTTGATCGCGAGCTTGCTGATCTGGAAGGTCTATTTGCGATGGAGCTTGGCGCGGCAGACCCCAACGACGAGGAGCATGGTGTCGTGGTGGCGCGCGCGCGGTGATAATTCCTCAGATATACACTTCACTTTGCCAAGGCAGCCTGAAGCCAGTATCCCGCTTCAGGCTGCCTGTTTTTTTACGCGCACTCAGCGCAGCGAGCCGGGCGTTGCTGTTGGGCCATTCTGCCGGGCGTGGTAGTTGCTCAGGATGATTCGACTCACCTCTTCGGGCGAGTCGGTGATCTGCATGAGATCGAGATCGCCCGGCGCGATCTTGCCCTCGGCCAGCATGGTTTCTTTGATCCAACTTAGTAATCCTGCCCAATAGGGCGAGCCGAAGAGGATGATGGGGAACATCTCCACCTTGCCGGTCTGGATGAGCGTGAGCGCCTCGAACAATTCGTCCATGGTGCCGAAACCGCCGGGGAAGATGACAAAGCCCTCGGCGTATTTGACGAACATGGTCTTGCGCACAAAGAAGTAGCGGAAGTTGATCGAAATCTGCACGTAGGCGTTGACGCCCTGCTCGTGCGGCAGTTCGATATTGCAGCCGATGGATTTGCTGCCGCCATCAACAGCGCCGCAG
>JBJKSJ010000215.1:0-13259 GCA_046704085.1 Ktedonobacterales bacterium
TGGAACTGGCGGATTGGAGCGTGCGCAACCTGGGCATTGACGGCCACTATCCAACGCACGGTGATGTGACGCCTGCCCCCTTTGCTCCGCTGACCTTGCGCATCGGGGCGGCGAACACGCTAGTGGCGCGGGGGCTGGATGTGCGTCATCTCGCGGCAAGCCTGGCGTCGGCGCTGGCTGCGACGACTCCCACGTTTGATATGCTCGTGGCTGCCGATATTATCCTGGGTCGCGGGGTCAACAACAAGATGGTGGCGTACCACGACTATCTCTATCCCTTCCGCAAGGTGCGCGATGAGTTGATGAGCGCGGATTGGCGGGTCTCCAACCTCGAATGCACGATCACGGACCTGGTGGCGCCGCCAACGGACCCCGCGACCTTCACGTTCATTACATCCAAGCGCGCCGTAGATGGACTGGTCTACGCGGGCATCCAGACCCTCTCACTGGCGAACAACCATGCCGATAATGGCGGCGTGGAAGCGTTTGTGGACATGATCCACACGCTCCACGCGAACAACATTGCGACCTGCGGCGGCGGGAGCAATCTGGCAGAGGCGCGGCAGCCGGCCATCCAGACCGTGAAGGGCACGCGCGTTGCCTTGCTGGCCTACAACGAGATTCCCCCTGGCGGTCCCTACGCCCATGCGAACTCGCCCGGAGTCGCGCCTGTAGACCTGGCGACGCTGCCCCAGGATATTGCCGCCGCGCGCCAGCAGGCCGATCTGGTGATCCCGTTCTTCCACTGGGGCATCGAGTATACCAAAGACCCGACCACCACGCAGCAAAAGGCCGCGCACCTGGCGATTGACTCTGGCGCGGATATGGTACTCGGCTCGCATCCCCATTGGGTGCAGGCCATCGAATCGTACAAGGGGCGGCTGATCATCTACTGCCTGGGCAACTTCGTTTTTGACCAGGATTGGTCCCGCGAGACGCTCGAAGGGTGCATGCTGCATCTGTACTGGCGCGGGACCACGCTGGCGAGCATTCGCTTCGTCCCCTATGTGATCATGGACCGCTGCCAGCCGAATCTGGTCTCGCAAGCCGAAGCGGTGGACATCTTCGCGCGCATGTGGTCGGGGACGGACCTGCTCGCCAGCGGGCACTATGGCCCCGAACCCGAACCGTAGATGGCAATCTGGAACTTAGCTTCCCGTCAGCCCTGCCAGCGACTGCTCGACGTGGGAGGCATACATGCGTTCCCCCAGGCGAGTGAAGATGGCCTGGGCGGCCCGCAGCCGCGCCCGCGCCTGGTCGGGCTGGCGCTGTTGTTGATGCAGCAGGCCGGAGGCGTAGAGGATTTTGGCTTCGAGGTAGGGCCAGCGTGCGGGTTGGGCGAGCGCCAGGGCGTCCTCCAGCGCCTGTTGGGCCTCCGGCCAGCGGCGCTGCCGCGTCGCCAGGATGCCCTGGACGCGCCGCGCTTCCACGAGCGCGAGGCGGTTTTGTTGGGTTCTGGCTTGCGCGCGGCTCTCTTCCAGGAGGGCCGACGCCTGGGTCTCGTCGCCGCATTCCAGCGCGGCCCAGGCCAGGGTGGGTAGGAAGACCGCCGGATCGCGCTGGGATTGATCGCTGCGCGCCTGAAGGGCGGTCAAGCGCGCCAGGGCGTCGGCTGCGCGTCCGTCCAGCAGGTCGCGTTCTGCCAGGAGGCTTTGCGCCAGCCAGAGCATCCAGCGATGATTGATGCGTTCGGCGATGCTATAAGCGCCTTCCAGGCGCGCCGCTGCGTCTGCCCATTGGCCCTCGGCCAGCGCGAGGGCGCCCATTGCCCCAGCCAGCGCCGATCTCCAATAGGAACTCATCTGGTCGCTCAGGGGGGCGGCGCGTTGGAAGTTGCGCTGCGCGTCCTGCCAATCGCCCAGCAGAAAGGCGAGCTTGCCAGCATTACACCAGATCAAGGCGAGCATTTTGGGATCGGCCAGTTGTTCGGCGACCTGAAGGGCGCGCTCAAGCGTGGCCTGGGCCTGCTCTGGTATGCCCTGGTCCCAGTAGACGTACATGAGGGCGAGATTATTGAGTGCGTAGGTCAGGCTCCAGAGGTCGCCGACAGCCTCAGCCACGTCGATCTCTTCGGCCAGGCCGCTGATGGAGGCGCCGATGTGGTCCTGGCCTTGAAAGATGATGGTGCGCCAGTGCAGGGCTTCGAGCAGCACGCGCTGGTTCTGCGCCGCGCGCGCAAGTGCGACGGCCTGGTCCGCTGCGCTGCTGGCTTCGTCAAAGGCGCCCCGAACGTAGGTGAGGGAGGCCAGGGCGGTATAGATGGCTGCCAGTCCTTGCGAGGGCTGCTGCGGCCCCGCCAGATTGAGCAGGGGCGAGAGCCGCGCCAGCCCATCGTCGGCGCTGCCGCGCCGCCCGTGCGCATGGGCAATCTGCGCAACGGCGCGGCGCTGGCCTTCGAGGTCATCTGCCGCGCGATAGGTATAGGCGGCCTCTTCCAGCACTTCGATGGCCTCGTCGTAGCGGGCGACATCATAGAGCAGCGCGCCCAGTTTTTCGCGGACCCGCGCGCTCTCCTGCAAGCGGTGCAGGCTCTCCAGGTGGGCGATGAGTTCTCGATAGTACGCCTCGGCTTCGGCGGCGGCGTAAACGGCTCGCGCCCGATCACCAGCCAATTCAAGGTAGAGGATGGCTTTTTCCGGTTCCCCGGCGCGGCTGTATTGATAGGCCAGTTGCTCGATAGACGGATCGCCTGGCTCTTGCTCCAGCGTTTCGGCCACGCGGCGGTGCAGGCTTTTGCGCCGGGCGGCGCTCAGGTCGGCGAGGACGACTTCGCGGATGAGATCATGGGCCAGATGGTAGCTCTCCCCGCTGGTCTCCTCCAGCAAGCCAGCCTGGCAGGCGATCTCCAGGGCTGCCAGCACGTCCTGCTCTGGCTGAGCGGCCAGCGCGACCATGAGCCTGGCGGGCATGCCGTCGCCGATGACGGCGGCAAGGGCGAGGAGTTCGCGGGCGGTCTCTGGCAGGGCCGCGAGGCGCTGGCGGGTGCTTTGGGCGACATCCCAGGGGATGGCTTCGAGCGATGCCTGGTCCAGCGCGCCGACCTGCGCGTCGCGGGCGTAGCTGACCAGAAAGAAGGGAACGCCGCTGGCCCTGCGGAGTACCTGCTTTGCCAGTCTGGCGGCGTCACTGGCCTGGTCTTCAAGCAGGCTATTCAGGAGTTCGCCCGCCTCCTGGGGCGTCAGCGAGTCCAGTGCGATCTGTGTCACTAAACCGTCAGCGGCCAGATCAGCCAGGAAGGCATTGAGGGGGTCATAGCGGCGAACTTCGGTGCTGCGATAGGCGCCAACGATGCGCAGGGGAATTTCAGCAGCGGAGCGGAGCAGGCTCGCCAGCAAGTCGAGGGCATCGGCGCCAGCCCATTGGAGGTCGTCGAGGGCCAGCAGGGTTCCGCTGGGTCCGGCAATGTTGGTGAGGAAGCGCCCGACTGCTGCAAACATCAGGCGACGCTCTTGCTCTGGGGGCAGTGCCCAGGCGGGCGCGGGGGCAACGTCCATCTCGGCCAGTTCGGGGAGCAGGCGCGCGAGCCAGGCGCAGCCTTCAAGCGCCTGGCGGCGTTCCGCTGGCGCGAATTGGGCGAGGGCGCGTTCCAGGGCCACGAGGATGGGCGCGTAGGGTTCCTGACCGCCGCGCAGGCGCCTGCCGCCCTGGACGACGCTCCATCCGCTGTTTTCGGCGCGCCAGGCGGCCTCTTGCAGCAGGCGTGTTTTGCCAATGCCTGGTTCGCCCGTCAAGAACAATATGGGTGGTCCGCTGCCTGCGAAATGGCGTTCGAGCAGGGCGAGTTCGCGGGCGCGCCCGATGAAGGGCGGGAGGGCGCTGTTGGGGGCAGCGAGCAGAGGCATCAAGCCCTCTGCGGAGACATGCGTGGGCGGGGTGAGCGTCTTCTGCTGGCGCGCGGCGGCTTCGAGGGCGGCAAGGTCTGGGCCGGAGAGTGTGAGGGCTTCGGCGAGCAGCAGGATGGTTTCTTTGCGCGGGGCGCGGCGGGCGCCCCGCTCCAGGGCGCTGATGGCGTTGGCGCTGAGACTGGAGCGCTCGGCCAATTCTTCCTGGGTCAGGCCGACGGCCAGGCGATAGCGCCTCAAAAGCGTGCCAAAGCTGAGAGGGAGCGTTCTGCTCATAGGGCACCATCCTTCTGCATGCCAGCCAGAGTGAGCGGATCAATGGTAGCAGAGATCAGAAGATGCTGGTCCGTGTCGCTATCCTCAACCTTTTCCATCGGGCATGATAGCACAGAGGTGGCTGACGCGCAATCAGGTGTGAGTGATGGTGTGAACTTGTTAACATCCGGCCTGGCGGATCGTAGTATAAGATCGGGGGGGAGGAGACTCAGCCAGAGGATGCAGGAGACGAAGCCATGCAGCAACCACCACGTTTGCCATCTGATACGTACCGCCGCTGGAAACGCCGCCAGCGGCGGTTAATGGCCTTGCTGGCGGTGCTGGTGCTGCTAGCGGTCGGGCTGACAGTGCGCGGGGTGATGCTTTTGCCTGCAAGCCATGCGACGGCACTCGCCCCGACGCCAACGGCGACGCCGACCTTTACCCCGACAGCGACGCCGACTCCGCCGCCTGCTCCAGGTATCCAGGCAGTCGCTGGTATGCTGGTCGATCCCAATACGGGCGCGGTTCTCTTCACCCAAAATGCCAACCAGGAACTGCCGATGGCAAGTACGACGAAGATTATGACGGTGTTGCTGGCGCTGAAGTATGGACATCTGGATCAGGTAGTCAGGGTTGGCGCGGACGCAGTGGCCGAAGGGTCGGGGGACGCGAGCAGGATGGGGCTGCGCCAGGGCGAGCGGCTGACGCTGCGCGACCTGCTTTATGGGATGCTGCTGCCTTCAGGCGATGATGCGGCGGTGGCAGTCGCCGACGCGATTGGCGGGAATGTGCCACACTTTGTGGAGATGATGAATGCCCAGGCGCAGTTTCTGGGATTGAAGCACACGCACTATGCCAACCCCGATGGCCTGGATGCTGCCGGGCATTATACGTCGGTCAGCGATCTGATCACGCTGACGGAATATGCCCTGACGCTGCGCGTGTTTGCGTCGATGGTCGCCACATACCAATATACCATTCCGGCCACCAGCCAGCACAAAGCCTATGATCTGATCAATACGAATGAACTGCTGGGGCCGAACGGCTATCCTGGCGCGGAGGGGGTGAAGACGGGCACGACGGGGAATGCGGGCGATTGCCTGGTCTTTGCCGCCGCCAACACGAATACGGACCTGCTGGGCGTGGTGCTGGGCGCGCCCAGCGACGCTGCGCGCTTTCGTGATGCGCGCCTGCTGCTGGATTGGGGCTTCAAGGTGGCTGGCAGTTGAAGGCTGGCGGTTAAAACCGCACCTATGGGCCTGCGGCCACAAAACCCGCCTGCGCGGGTTCAGACCAAACCCCGACGCGCCGGGAGCTGGCAGCGAAGACTGCGCGAAGGAGATACCCTCCAAGGGAGGTAGCTATGCAGACGCTTGAGGGAACGATTGTCGAGAAAGAGGGAGGTCTGCGCGCCAGCTTCCAGGGAACTGAGCGCCCCTACGTGCGCGCGACGATCTCTCGGCTGGATGCCCCCGAAGTGATGCGCCACGCGCGCATCTATGATGTCGAGGAGATTCCGCAAAAGGTCGGCGATCAGATCAGCCTGGAGATATTGCGCGTGACGACCGACCGCAAGACGGGCACGGTCTGGTTTGATTGCAAGCTGCCTGGCGACTAAAGTCGCGGCTAGAGGCTGCGCCACGAAGCCCGCCTGCGCGGGCTGAGACGAAGACGCGATTTGTGGCCCTGATGCGCTAGCCTTCGACCCACTCTTCGCCATCTTCGGCGACCTCTTTTTTCCAGATGGGCACGGTCGTTTTGAGCGTGTCAATCGCGTAGCGACAGGCTTCAAACGCCTCGGCGCGATGGGCCGTCGCCACGACGATGATCACGCTGGCCTCGCCGATCTCCAGCCGCCCGATGCGATGCCAGATGGCAACGCGCGCTGGCCCCCAGCGCTGCTCGACCTCGGCGGCGATGCGGGCGAACTGCTCTTCGGCCATTTCGGGATAGGCGTCGTATTCGAGGTAGCGAATCTGTTTGCCGCGCGCGTGATTGCGCACGACGCCCTCGAAGGTGACGATGCCGCCTGCTTCTGGATGGGCGACGGCGGCGATGATCGCGTCGCGGTCCAGGGGATCGTGGGTGATGCGGATCAACGGCATGGCTGTTTCCTCGCCGCCAGCCATCGGCGGGATGAAGACCAGTTCGTCGCCTTCGCGGAGGGGTGTCTCGGCGGGCACGTACTGGCGATTGACGGCATAGATGGAGCGCGGCAGCAGTTCGACGAGATCGGGATAGCGGGCGATCAGCGCCTGGCCGACCTGGGTGACGGTGGCGCCGTCTGCCAGGCTGAACTGCTCAGTGGACCGCCCGGTTACTTCTCGATAACGCGCAAAGTAGCGAATAGAGATGTTCATGGTGTGGTGATGAAGTCCAGCACTAGCCGGTTGAAACGTTCAGGGTTCTGCCGGTGGGGATGATGATAATGGTGGTGATCGGGCAGAGGATTTTCCACTCCTGCCAGAATCTCCAGACGACTTCCAGGGATCAGCGCCGCCAGTTCGTGGCCGCGCTCCAGCGGAATGACCTGATCCTCTTGCTGCCAGATCAAGAGGGTAGGCGAGCGCACCTCGGCGGCGCTCTTGCGCAGGAGATCGTTTTTTGCGCCGACGCTATCAACCAGCACGACGCGGTGGACCAGCGCGGGGTGGTTGGCCGCCGCCAGCAGGCACGCGCCTCCTCCGGCGGAGGAGCCAACGAGCGTGGCCGGGCCGATGCGCAGTTCGGCGACGAAATCGGCCAGGGTCATGGCGAATGGCTCATACGGGTACGGTTCCAGGGCGCCACCTTCAGGTGGCGCCGATTGCCCGTAGCCGGGCATATCCAGGGCAAAGACCTGCACATCTTCGGCCAGCGCGCCGATATTCTGGTCCCAGACCTTCCAGGTGAGCGAGGGACTGGCGCCATGCACCAGGAGGACTGCCGGGCGATCTGGTCGTCCAGCGACTGCGTAATGCAACTTACGTCCGTTCAAGGTCACAAACTGCTCTTCGATGCGTGGTTTTTGCGCCACAATGACCCTCCTGCCTCCTGGCCTCTTGTATGAGACACCACTGCCAGGACGGCTGTTAATCTGGCTGACAACACTGAGGTGGTACTATCCATATTACCTGAAAAGCGCGTCGGATGCCAGTCTTGCGCTGAAGATGATGTTTGCCCCCAGGCTTTGGGTGTTGGTCAGTTTGCGCCTGCTGGCGTTTCAACCCGCCGCACGGCAATGTACGTGATGCCGTTCCATTGCGCGCGGTCGCCGTGCATGGCGAAGTTGAAGCGGTCTGCGGCCAGGACGGCGGCAATGTCCTCGAAGGGAAAATCGGGATAACCTTGCTCGAACACTTCTAGCCGCCCTGATGCGCGCAGCCGGGCGATGCCATCGGCCAGCACCTGCGGCGCGTCGGGGCGCTCCTGGAGGAGCGCCTCCACGTAGTCGGCGCAGATATAATCCTCCATGCGCGAGGTTTCTAGCCCATCGGAGGATTCGGTTGGCAGCAGGGTGATCAGCCCGTCGGTGGTTTCGGCCAGGCGCCGGGCATAGGCCGCTGTGGCGCGGGCGTTGACCAGCGCGCAGGGCAGCAGGTGGGTGGCGTTGATTGCGCCGACGGCGCCCTGCGTGCCCGCGCCTGTGCGCTGGATGAGCAGGCGCCCGCGCACATCGGCCTCAGCCATGCGCGCGGGCGAGTTATTGAAATCGAAGCCTGCTATCAGGCGCCCGCCGACTTCGCCCGCCAGCAGCGCGGCTGGCTCCTGCTGGCGCAGCGCCAGGGCGTCCTCGACGGTGCGCACGAGCCAGAGGCCACGCGCGCCGCTGGCGAAGGCATAGGCGGCGACGCTGAAGGCGCGGATGACATCGATGACGATGACCACGCCACGCGCCCGCGCAGCGTCAATCAGATGGAATCGCTGAATCTGCATACGCTTGCTTCTCCTTGGTGAGAGCGCCGATGAGTGTGGGGCCGGGTGTATAGTATAGCATGCTTGTGCAGGAGCGTGGGCTGATGCGCGCGCCTTTCTGGCTGCTTTGCTGCGTTGGCCTGATCTGGTATAATGAGAGAGCCGGAAAGTAGAACACCAGTTTCAGAAGGAGTATGTTGTCGTGGCCGACCGCATCCTTTCGCCCCAGGTGAGCGAGGAAGAAGCCATCCTAGACAGCAGTCTGCGTCCGCGCCGACTGGAAGAATATATCGGCCAGGACAAGGTGAAGGCCAATCTGCGCATTCTGATCGACGCGGCCAAAGGGCGCGATGAGTGCATCGATCATGTCTTGCTTTATGGGCCGCCGGGGCTGGGCAAGACAACGCTGAGCATGATCATCGCTTCGGAGATGAGCGTCAACCTCAAAACAACCTCCGGCCCGGCGATTGAGCATGCGGGAGACCTGGCCTCGATCCTGACCGCGTTGCAGCCGGGGGATGTGCTGTTCATCGATGAGATTCATCGCCTGAGTCGGGCAGTGGAAGAGCGACTGTATTCGGCGATGGAGGATTTTGCGCTGGACCTGATGATCGGCAAGGGGCCGAGCGCCCGCAGCTTGCGCCTGAGCCTGCCGCACTTTACCGTCGTCGGCGCGACGACGCGAGCGGGCGCGCTGACGGCGCCGCTGCGTGATCGCTTCGGGGCGATCTATCGGCTGGATTTCTATGAGACCGAGGCGCTTCAGCAGATTTTGCGGCGCTCGGCGGCCATCTTGCGCGTGCCGATGGATGAGGAGGGCGTGCGCGAGATTGCCAGCCGGGCGCGCGGGACGCCGCGTATTGCCAACCGGCTGCTGAAGCGCGTGCGCGATTACGCGCAGGTGAAGGCCGATGGCCGGATTACCGGGACGGTGGCCGAGGAGGCGTTGGCCGCGCTGGAGGTGGACAAGAAGGGGCTGGACCAGAGCGACCGGACACTGCTGCTGACCATTATTCAAAAGTTCGATGGGGGGCCGGTGGGTCTGGAGACGCTGGCAGCCAGCACGAGCGAGGAGAGCGAAACCATCGAGGATGTCTACGAGCCGTATCTGCTTCAGCTAGGCTTTCTGGCGCGCACACCGCGCGGGCGCATTGCGACGCGCCTGGCCTATGAGCATCTGGACCTGCCTGTGCCCAATAATCCGATGCAGGGCAGCCTTTGGAGTATCTGAGACCTTGCCCCACCCCTGTCGGCTGGAAGCCGACGGTACAGCCCCCAGCGTGGGCAAACGAACCGGCGCCAGATACCTCTCTGGCGCCGGTTCGTTTTATGCTGCATCAAGCCGACGACAAGGCGACGAGTTGGCGCTCAGCGCGTCAACTGCCAGAGCAGGACGCCTGATTGCCCTTGACGACGAAGATGATCGTTTGGGCGAGCTGTCCATTCCAGTAGAGTTCGGCCTTGCCCAGTCCACTGGTGGGATAGCAGAGCGCGAACAAGCCGTTATAGATCGGCCCGGCTTTGGTAATTTTCTCCTGGGTGTTGGGCGAGTTGGGTTCAGTGATGGCGCTATTGTTCTGATACCAGATCACCGAGATGACATCGTTGGCCTTCCCCTGCTTGCCTTGCCACAAGACGTTGCCGTTCTGGCCGGTCTGGAAGATGGTGGTTGGGCTGATGGGATCATAGGTGCTGCTGTAGTGCTGAGCGGTGACGACTTTGACGATGATCTGGGAGGCGGTGTTGCCAGAGGGGGTGGCCTGTGGCGTGCCAGAGAGCGTCGGCAGGTTTTGCTGGGTGTATGGATTCTGGCGGGCCGACAGGGTGGTTGAGCCGAAGATGTGCTGGGCAAGGCCAAAGTGGACGGCCAGGAAGCCCAGCGTGCCCGCGAGCGCCAGGACGACCAGCACGACGCTGATGGTGCCGCTGACGATGCGATACTGGCTGAGGCGATAGGGACGGCGCTGGCGGGTGGCCGGAATGAAAGCAGGTGGTTTGCGCCCAGGGGGAAGCTCATGGCGTCCGCTGTCCTCCATCATGGGAAAGGCCATGCTATTTTGGCGGCCCATTGACATGGGGAGGTTGGCTGAGCTTCCGCTCTCGTCGTCATAGCCCGTCTGGTCCCAGGATTGTCGATTGGCTTGATAGGGGACGGGCAGCATGCTGGAGCGGGAGCGCCCGGATGGCTGGTTGGGTGGCTCTGCCTGCGCGTCGTTCCGATAGTCATCATGGTCGTCATAGGCAGGGTTGCGCAACTGGCCCGATGCGCGCCCGCTGGCGGGCGCGTCCTGATTGGGCCATTTCCAGGATGTGGAGGTGTTGCCAAATTCGCTGCCGCTGTTGCGCGCGGCGTTGCTCAGCAGGCCACTGGAACGGCTCGGCGGCGGCGGCGTGGGGTCGGTGGCGCGCTGCCAGAGGGGCGATGAGAGATTGCCCGACTTGCGCGTGGGTGGGAGCGTGCCAGGAGGCGGCGTAAGGGAGCCAGAGCGGCGGCCCGTCAGACCGCCGCTGGGGGGGATGGAACTGGCGGGCGATTCGTTGCCCCAGTCGGGATTCGAGCGCGTATTCCAGTCGGGGCTGGATTGCCCCTGGCCCCCCGTCAGCGAGCCACTGGTCCGGCGGTTCAACTGGCGGCCTGTGCCCATACCGGAGGCGTCCGGGCTGATGCCGGGAAGCTGCCCGGTCTGATAGCGTTCTTTCCATTGCCGGAGCGATGTGCCGCCGCCTGCGCGGGTTCCTCCGCTGGGGGGGGCGTCTGCTCCGCACGAAGGGCACGGGTTGGCGTCGGCTGGCCGCAATATACCGCACTCTGGACATTGGATTCGCATGCTTTGACCTCCTGCTACCTGACGCTCCCATCCGTAGAGGGTATTGCCGCGCAGACGTTTCATCAAGAGATTACTAGAGATTACTAACAAAATCATCTGAGCCTGATGATAGCATTGCCTGTTGGGCAGGGTCAAGAAAAGGGAGCCAGATAGGCCATTTGGCCTATCTCCCTGTTGCCAAGGTGAACAAAGGATGATACACTTGGGTATATTGCAACAGAGAAGAGTCTGCGATAGACAACTGGGGCCGCGCCCCAGGCTTTCCTGCCCGGCTGGTCTCCGCGAAAGAACTGCTTTATCAGCCGGGCGCTCTATGCGCGGAGCTATCTGGTGGTTGATACTATGCCTGACTGTGGCACTCTGCGTCAGCCTGCCCTGGTGGGGGAAGATGGGCGGTTGGAGGAGGTCTGGCTGATGGGAGCCGAAAGTGAGGAGCGCTCGTGACCACTTGTAATCGTTGCGGTGGAGTGCTGGCAGCATCTGCCACTGTCTGCCACCATTGTGGCGCCCCGGTGCGCAGCGTCATGCCAGGCAGCAGCGCCGCCGGACCGCTGGGGCCGCGCCAACGCGCCCAGGAGAAGTGGAACTCTTCTCTGTTGTCGTCTGCTCCCGATCCCTTTGGGTTTCCACCCTCACCCTCATCTGAGGCGCCATCCCCACCTGCGCCAGTTCATCCTCCCGATTTTGGAGGAATGGGGAACGCCGGGCAGTGGCGGGCCACTTCGCTGATTGATCCGGGGCAGCTTCCTGCGTGGTTACATCAGCCGTCGCCGGACGATGGGGGGCGCGCAGGGGCTGGAAACGAGCGCGCCCAGCCGCCAACGGGCCGCGCGCGGCAGGGCGCCCAACCAGGCGCGGGGAGGTCGCCCTTTAAGTCGTCACCTGTGCCGCCTCCCTCGGCGCGCCCGCCGACTTCGCCCACTCGTGCTGGCCCTGGCGGCTCGCCTTATTATTCTGCGGGCAGGCGCTCAACTGATGATTTGTTCGCCGCGTCTTCGTTGATCGATCAAACCCAACTTCCTGATTGGCTCTCGCCTCGCAAGGAACGGTCAGGCACCTCTGCGACGCCTCCGGCTGAAAACAGCGCCCCTGCGGCCCGACCCGTGCCTCCGGTGGCTCCGCGCACCAGCGGTAGCCTGAGTTCGCACGCTGCCGATAGAGATATGGATGCGAATCTGCCGGATTGGCTGCGCGCCCTGGACCCTGGAGCGCCTCCCGACCTTGGTCGCTTCAGTTCGTCGTTTCGCTCGCAGCCAGGAGCAAATGGGCCATCGGCTCCAAACCGCCCGACGCCGCTGAATAAACGCGATGCGCCGGGTGGCCCGCAAGTGGGCACTGATCCGTTTAGCATCAGCCGGGTTGACGCGGCGCTTCCGCCGCTGGATGCTTTAGGCGCCGGGCGTTCCGGCGCGGCGCAGCCAGTTACGGGCGATCCCGATCCCTTTGCATCACGCTCGCCGTTTAGTCAGTCCCCCAGGCGGAATGATGCCTTTCCAGGAGCCTTCAGAGATCAGAGTTTTCCGTCATCCGGGCCGCAGAAGGCTGAAAAGAGCGACGGGTCGCTGGGTGGAGCGCGTCCAGAGTACCGATCTGGGTATGTTGCGCCCCCAGCCGGAGATCGCCTTTCGGCAGGCTCGTTGATCGATGAGCAGGCTTTGCCAGAGTGGCTGCGCACGGGGGAGCGGGGTGGGAGTCTGCCAGGGTGGTCGCTGGCTGCGCAGCCGAATCACAAGGCTGAGGCGTCGGAATCGTTGCGGGCGAGAGGAATGGCGACAGGCGCTTCTGCGCAATCAGGCAACAACATGGCAGCGTTCTCGCCATCGGCGCCGCTTTCGCCCTTCGATGGTTCGTCTCTGGTCGATGAACAGTCGCTCCCCGACTGGCTGCGGACCAGCAACCAGACGGAGCCGCTACCGCTGCCGTTTACCGTCTCCAATTCGGTGGGCAGCAAGAACCCCGGCAATGAGCAGGGCCAGCGCAAAGCGGATACCCCGCCTGCTGGTGCGAGAGCGGGCGCAGCAGATGAGGAGGAACTGCCGGAATGGCTGCGACAGGTGTACTCGCAGGCGCAGGTGCTACCACTCAGCGGAGAAAAAGCAGCGGCGAGTCCACCCCAGGCGCCAGGGTTTTCGGCGTCGGAATTGGTCGATGAGCGGGTAGTGCCCACCTGGCTGCGCGAGGCCGCCCAGACATCGCCGCTTGCGAATATCGAAGAGATTCTTTCAACGACACCGCCATCCGCTTCTTTTGCGCGACCGCCTGCTGAGACGATTGCGGGCAATGCGCTGGTGGATGAAGCGAGCTTGCCAGAGTGGATGCGTGGTCTGGGCGCAGAGAAGCCGCCATTCCCTGCTGCCAGCGGAGCGGCGTCCTTCGGGCCAATTTCTGGCCCAACGGGGAGCGCCTCTGGTATCTTTTCAGCGGCAGAGTTGATCGA
>JBJKSJ010000216.1:0-3752 GCA_046704085.1 Ktedonobacterales bacterium
TCGCTTCTAGAGGGGACAGACGCAAACAGGTTGCCCCCTGTTGCCCCCGTTCTTGCGGATGACTCTAGAGCGGACAAGACATTTCTTGCCTTTTCTCAAGGAGAGAATAATCTGCCGGGGGAGCAGAACCGGAAGAGAGCGGTTACAGTGAAGTATCAATCCGACTCGCTTTGCCATTGGGTGAGATTTCCCCCTCAGTTCGAGATAAGCAGCGGAAGCTGCGTCCAGGTCTGGCCGCCATCCTCCGTCTTGAGGAGGAAGCTGCCCGCCGGGTCATACCTGATCGCCCAGCCAATCTCGCTTGACACAAAGTTGGGGTCGCTCATCTGATTGAAGTTTGGGCTGGTCTGCACATCAGTCCAGTGGAGTCCGCTGTCACTGGTGGTCAGCAGGCCGGAGCCGGTGCTGTTGAGCGCCCAGCCATGCAGGGCGTCAATGAAGTCGGGGAACTCCAATCCGGTCAGCAGCATCGGGCCTTGCCAGGTCGCGCCGCCATCGTGGGTCACGTACAGGGCTTCGGCTCCGCCTCCGCTGGCGGGCAGGTTCGCAGCAGCGGGCCGCAGATGACCCAGCCCGGCAAACATCACCTCCATTATGCCTTCGTGGTCATTGAAAAAGATCGGCGCGGCAACGAAGACCGGGCCAATCACCCCCGGCGGCAGGGCGAACCTCTGGCGCTGCCAGGTGGCCCCGCCGTCGCGGGTCATGTAGATCGTCGCCGAACTCCCGGCGGTGTTATTGATATAAGCGGCCCAGCCAGTGGTCGTATTCAGAAAGCTCACACCCCAGAAGGCGTCCTGGGGCGAGAAGGGGCTGCCGCCGCGCAGTGCCCTGGTCCAACTCACGCCGCCATCCGTCGTGCGAAAGACGAGTACCGCCCCGTAGACTTGCGTAATCACCCAGCCGTTCTGGGCATCCAGAAAGGTAAACTGGCGAATCGTGCCCCCCGGCCCGGCCTTCTGCTGCCAGGTCTGGCCGCCATCGCTCGTCACGAAGAACTGATTGGGCAGGCTGAGTACCCAGGCGACGGAGCCAGTCAGGAAATCTTCGGTGCGCACCGATGCCCCGTTGGAGAGCGGGCGCGCCAGGGCATTGCTGATCTGCGCCAGCAGCGAAGCGCCCTTTGGAGTGACATCCTGCCAGTGTAGGCCGCCATCGGACGTATGCAGGATGTGTGTCGAGACGCCTGGCGTGAAGGGGTTCGGGTAGCCTGTTGCCCAGCCGCTCTCGGCGTCCTTCATCGCTATACTGGTGATCGAGACGTTGGCGCTGCCAGCCGGTGTCGGCGTCGGCGTAGGGATCGCGGTAGAAGCTGCCGTCGGCGAAGGTGTTGACTGCGCGGCTGTGCCGCCGTGACGCACCAGGATCAGCCCGACGGTCAGGCCGCCCACCAGAACCACGAGCAGCGCGACGGCGGCCAGCGCGCTCAGGCGCGTGGCCCAGCGCCTGGGGGCGTGGAGCCGAGACAATGGATTGCGCATCGGGTGATGCTCCCTTTCATCTGGGGAGACTGGCGCGGCGCCCGCGCCAAGCAGCGGTTCCTGTCCGCTGCGCTGCGCGGGGGCGCGCTGATCCAAAAGGCGCCGAACCCGTTCTATTCGGCGCTCAATCGCCTGGGCTTCTGCCTGATAGCTTTGCTGGAGTTCCTGGATCAGCGGGGGCACTGGCGGCTCGCGCCTGGCGTCATCCTCTCGCGGGCGCTCGCGCAGCGCGTACTCGACCCACTCGTCGATCTGCTCGTTTTCCCTGGCGCTGAGCCGTTCATCATCGTGAGCCATTGCCCGCTCCTTCCTGGCGTTCGCGATAGCGCGCCCGCAAGAGCTTGAGCGCCCGCGAGAGGATCGTGCGCACGGCGCCCTCCTGCTTGCCTAGCACGGCGCCGATCTCCGGGCCGCGCAGTCCATGCACAAAATGCAAGCGCAGCACCTCCTGGTATTGGGCGGGCAGGCGCTGCACCGCCAGGCGCAGTTCTCGCTGTGCCTCGTGGCGCAGCGCCACCTCCTCAGGAACCAGCGCCTCATCTTCCAGTAGGCCGACAGGCGCCTGATCGAGAGGGATAACCGGGCGGCGGGCCGCGCGCCGATAGTGGTCGGCCACCTTGCGCTGGGCCACGCGCTGCAACCAGGGCAGCCGGTTGCCCTCCGGGATGGCCGACAACTGGTTCTGTTCCAGCGCCGCCACAAAGACCTCCAGCAGCAGGTCTTCTGCATCCTCCCAGGAGCCGGTGTGCCGATGCAGATAGGCAAAGATCACCGCCGCGTGCTGCTCATAGAGCGTCGCAGCAGGCGCCGGGTCTGGGCACGCATCAGATGTCGGTACTTTCATCAGCCAGGCTCCGCATCCTTCACGATTGCATCCCCTTCATCGCTCATCACTGGTAAAACGTTACAGCCCCTCGGCGAATATCGCCCGCGTGCAGAGCCCGCCACCAGCCCGTCGGCGAATGATGAAGTTTTATCCATTCGCCCGGCCAGCGGCGGGCCGCCGCCCGTCGGCGAATTCATTCGCCGCTACGGGCCAGGCGGCCAGGAAGTCCCTGCGGGACTGACGCGGCGTGTCGCCCCGGCCTCCGTGCCGGGCAACGCGGGGCTGTTGCACCCCCTTGCCCCAGGACGGCCCGGCTGGAAGCCGGGGGTACAAGGGAGCGGCGCGTGTCGCCCCGGCGTCTCGCCGGGCAACGCTGGGCCGCAGCGCGCGTTGGCGCTACAGGGCGCGCCGCTGCTCCAGCCAGACCAGCGCCGGGAAGGGCCGCCGCTCCCTTCGTGCCGTCTACGGCTCGTCGGCAGGTGGCTGTGGCGTACCGGTCCCTGTGGGACTACCTGGCCCCCAGGCCCGTAGCGGCGATTGTAATCGCCGAACCTGGGGCGGGGCGACTTCAGTCGTGGGGGCGGGGATGTGTACCGTCGGCTTCCAGCCAGCAGGGGTGTGAGGCGGGATCGAGACGCGGAAGGGAAAGCGCTGCTCCAGCCAGACCTTGGCCGGAAACGCGCGCGCCGGGGCGAGATACCAGGAGGTGGAACCAGAGGCGCCCATCAGAGACTCCTTTTCTTGTCGTTGGCGACAACGAAAATGGAACGACCACATCGGGGAACCCTGGCCCGGTCTGGGCCGATGAGTTCGCAGATATGGTCGCCGGGGGTCTCGATGGTACAATAGCTCCCAGCCCCATATCTGGTTGAGCCGAATGTGGGGTTATGGCAGGGCCGGTGTTGTTCTCACCGGCTGTGCCAGCCGTTCACTTGTTGCTAAAGGTGGTGTGTGTTCCTCTCAGGGCAAACAATCATCAATCACCAGGGATGCAGCAACTATACCAGACTCTTGCTGCGTTTGTCAAGAGGTGGCTGGCGGTTAAAACCGCGCCTAAGGGCAGCCAGAGGCTGCCACGAAGCCTGCCTGCGCAGGCTGGGACGAACGCCACGTGTAGCGCCGCCATCCCTGGCGGCAGGGGTGGGGAGTTCGCGCAGGCGAGAACAAGAATGCCCACTCTGCCTACTCTGCCTGGGGCGAGCAGTCGGCTCCGCCGACTTTCTGGCGGAACGCCCGTAGCGGCGAATTCATTCGCCGATGGGTGGTGAAGGCCACACTGAAAGGCGAGTGGCCTACCAGGCATGCCTGGTAGGCCACTCACCGCGCGCTTCGTCCCAGCCCGCGCCTGTAGGCTGCCCCACGCGCGCGACGGCTTCAGGCGCGGTTGTTTATGTTTCCTGTTTCAAACCGGCTACGTCTTCGTCTTAGCCTGGGCAGGCAGCCTT
>JBJKSJ010000217.1:0-8573 GCA_046704085.1 Ktedonobacterales bacterium
AGCCTGCACCGGCTGATGGCCGCGGGCGTGGGGCAGCCGCTGGGGCTGGCACTGGCAGGTATCCTCTTGCAGAGCGCGGGGGCGACCTGGACGATCCTGCTCTACGGCCTGGTCTTCCTGGCCTTTGCCATTGCGACGACGTGCTACAAGCCGGTGCGCTCCGCTCCCAGAGTCAGTTAGCGCATCGGTCAGCCCGCGTGTAGCCCCGGCCTCCGTGCCGGGGAGCGCTGCGCGGGCGCGATCAAAGCTGCGCGGCAACCTCTTTCTACCGCCCGCCATATGGCTGCTTGCCATAGTGCGCTGCCAGTTGCTACAATAGAAGGAGACCAGAACCACCTTGCCCGGCGCGCCTTCTGAAGCCGTCGGGCATGAACGATGCAGGAAAGAGGTATTACGCATGAGCGCTGCCATCCACAACGTCGAGGAACTCAAAGGCATGATCGGCCAGGAGACCCGTGTGAGCCAGTGGTATGACGTGACCCAGGAGCGTGTCAACGCCTTCGCCGATGCGACCGGCGACCACCAGTTCATCCACGTAGACCCGGAGCGCGCCAAACAAACGCCCTTCGGCGGGACCATCGCGCACGGCTTCTTCACCCTCTCGCTCATCCCCTATCTGTCGGGCGTGGGCGAAGGCGTCGAGATGCAGCTTCCGGTGCGCATGGCGGTGAACTACGGCCTGAACCGCGTGCGCTTCCCCGCGCCCGTGCATGTGGGCAAGCGTATCCGGCTGCATACGAAGCTGCAAAGCGTCGAGGAAGTGGCGCCGCAGGTGATCCAGATCATCAACGAGCAGACCATCGAGATCGAGGGCGAGAGCAAACCCGGCTGCGTCGCCGAGTTCATCGCGCGCCTCTATCTCGCTTCCTAGAACATCGGTCAAGCAAGCGTGTTTTCGTCTTAGCCCGCCGCCGGAGGCGCAGCCTCTAGCCGCGATTTTAATCGCCAGGCGCCCGGCGTTGGCGATGACTTGACCGACGTTACAGGAGCGCCAGCAGGAGGGGGAAGGAGGGCGCGGCGATGCCTCGCATCAACTGGTCAGCAATCCAGCAGAAGACCTTCGTGCGCTTGGTGATGAAGGGGCTGAACGATTGGATCTTCAACCTGGCCGGGCTGCTGGCCTATAACCTCCTGCTGGCGATGGTCCCGCTCTTCTTGCTGCTGATCGGCGGGCTGGGGCTGGCGCTCCAGGGGCTGGCCCCCGACACACAGCAGCATCTCACCAGTGAGGTGGCGCGCACGCTCCCGCCGCAAATCTCCGGCGGGCTGATTCAAGGCGTCACCTCCGACCTGGAACACTCCTCCGGGGCCATCCTGATTCTGGGTCTGATCGCCGCCTTCTTCTTTGGCTCGCGGCTCTTCATCACCGTCGAAGACTGCTTTACGATCATCTATCGCGTGAAGCCGCGCACCATCATGGGCCGCAACCGGATGGCGCTGGGCATGACGCTGCTCTTTATCCTCTTCGTGCCGATCATGTTTCTGGCCGCCGCCGTGCCTGCCGTGCTTGCCAATCAGGTGATTCAACACGTCTGGCAGACGCAGACGCCGGGAAGTTTGGCGCAGGTTGGCGGGTTCATCAGCGCCTATCTCGCGGCGTTCCTCTGGCTGCTGATCATCTACATGCTGATTCCCACGCAGCACGCGCGCCTGCGCCATAGCTGGCCGGGCGCGGCGCTGGCAGCCGCGCTGCTCATTCTCTATGAATTGATCTTTCCCTGGCTTGCCAGCGCGCTGCTGCGTCCGGGCAAATACGGGGCCACCGCAGGCTTTCTGATCCTCCTGCTCTCCTTCTTCTATTATTTCGCCTTCCTGCTGCTGGTTGGCGCGGAGTTCAATTCCTGGCTGGAGGGCCACCGCGAGACGCTGGAAGACGTGCCCACCGTGTGGCATCACGCCATCATTCACGGCCAGCTTCCGCAGGGGTCGCCAGACATCTCGGCGCATTCGGTCAAAGGTATCATCCCGCCAGACATTCGCCGGGCGTACAGAGAGAGTACGCTTTCAGCCAACAGCATCCCTCCAGAAGAACCCGCGCCGGATGCCAAAGAATCAGAGGCCCATTCGTCCCCGCCGGGCAGGCCATGATCTTCTGGACGAATGCTAGATGGTGCTGACGACTGATGCCTGGCGGCGCAGCCCCCAGACCGCCAGCAGAAAGAGAACCAGGACGCTGCCCACCACGATGGCAACATCGATCAGCGTGTTCCCTATAGCGGCGCGATTCTGCAAGGCATTGGCGACCCCATCCGCCAGCCAGTACGTCGGCAAGACCTTGACCGCCTGTGTCACCGGATTGTTCAGTGACAAACCGACTGAGCCAACGAAAAAGATGGGAATGATATAGATGAAGACGCCAATGCCACTGAAGGCGCCTGCCGCGCCCTGCGTCTTGAAAATGCTGCCCGCCAGCGCGCCCAGCGCCACGCTAAAGATCGACCCCAGCAGCGCAAAGAGCAGCACCAGCGGAATCTGGCCGATAAAGCCCTGCGTAATTGCCAGCGCGATGAGTGCCAGGATCAGTTGATAGCCGAATGCCACCAGCAGCTTGGCGGCAATCACATCCGCCCAGGACGCCGGGGAAACCATCAGCATGCGCAGCGTCTTCTTCTCCTTCTCCTCAATCAGCAGCCCCGGCGCAACGGCCATCCCAATCAGAAACGACGAGAGCAGCGCCCCCAGCGCGTAAAACCCCGTCAGGTCGGTGAGGTTGCTGTTCGGGCCGGGCGGATTGATCGTCGCCGTACTCAGGCCGACCGGCGCGGGGCTGACCACCGCGCGGCTGTAATTGGCGAGCGCGCTCTGCAAGAGAACACTCTGCTGGTTGTTGATGTCATCCCCATTGTTATTGTGTTGCAGCGATGGCTGCTGCCCCGCCCGCAGGCTGGCCTCGAAGTTGGGCGGCACGACCAGCCCCAGGGCATAGGACGATTTCTTTTGCGCGCCGTCTGGCCCAAAGGCGGCGGCCACGTCCTGGGCCGAGTTGGCCTGGGTGATGTGCGCGTTGGAAAACGAACTCATCAACACCTGCTCCACGCCTGACGGTTGGCCGGACTGATAGCCAGGGTCATAGACCAGCATATCCGTTGTGCTGTTGCCAATCAGCACGCCGATCACGACGAAGAAGATCGCCAGGAAGATAGGGGTCATCAGCATGACCAGGGTTTGCTTATTCAAGAGCAGGTCCAGTGCGTCTTTGCGCGCAATCGCGCGAATCACTCGTGGGTGCATACGCTCTCTCTTTTTCTTCACTACGCCGGGCGCACGCCCGCGACTTCGATAAAGACCTCTTCCAGCGTCGCCTCGCGCGAGTGGACCGCGCGCACCTGGCCCGCCGCCATCCATTCCGCCAGCTTCGCCTGATCCTCAGGATCATCCATGCTCAGCGTGACCTCCTTCAGCGGCTGATCACCATGCTGGCCGAACTGGCTGGCCTCCAGCGTCACGACGAGCGAACGTTCCCCATGCGCCAGCTTCAGGTTGCGCGGCGTGTCGTTGGCGACGAGCCGCCCATTGACGATGAAGGCCACCTGCTGACAGAGTTGATCGGCCTCTTCCATGAGATGCGTCGTCAGCAGAATCGTCGTGCCCTCCTGGCGCAGTTGCTCCACCGTCTCATGCACCTCGCGCGCGGCGATGGGGTCCAGTCCCCGGCCCGGCTCGTCCAGAAAGAGTACCTGGGGCCGATGCAAGAGGGCGCGAGCGATCATCAGGCGCTGGCGCATGCCGTTCGAGAAGGCTCGAACAGGGTCTTTGGCCCGGTCGCGCAGGCGCACCAGATCAAGCACCTCATCGACGCGGCGCGTATCGACGCCGTAGAGCCAGCAGGAGAACTCCAGGTTCAGCCGCGCCGAGAGCCGCTCGTACAGATTCTGCTCCTCAAAGACGACGCCGATGCGCGCTTTCAACTGCGCGCGCTCTTTGACGACATCGCAGCCCGCCACGCGCGCGCTGCCACCGCTGGGATCGATCTGCCCGGTCAGCATGCGAATCGTCGTCGTCTTGCCCGCGCCGTTGGGGCCGAGCAGGCCAAAGATTTCGCCGCGCCTGGCCGAAAAGCTGATGCCCGCGACGGCCTCCTTTGCGCCAAAGCTGCGGCGCAGGTCGTTGGCCTCGATCATTACCTGAGATGTGTTCTTCATACTCTGTCACTTCCTATCGCTGATTCCCCGGTTCGCGCCGTCTACCCTATGATGGCAACCATAGCCCCCACGAAAGCGGTTTCCTCATCCTGCTGCTTATAAAGATACCAACCAAGCGTAAGGAGCAGAGCCAGTTCCGGCAGGTCTTGCGCGCCCCCTTCAAGCTGGACAGATGAACTTCTCTTTATATGGAGCAATGGACGACCAGCCGCATCGTCCCAACTCCAGATGCCGCGCCAGAAGCTTCGACAACGCCAGAAGAACGCGCGGCCATCAGCAGTAGACAGCGTGACATTCCCACTGATCCCCTGCTTGACGGCTGCCAGGTCCATTTGGGAGCTTGTATCTTTGATCCTGATGGTCTGGGTGAGACCCTGTCTTGTAATGGTCCAGTTGCCGCTTGCGCTCTCGACCAACACGGCTGCCGTTGAACAACCCTTCCAGGTCACTGTCGCAAAGACTTCATCTTGCGAACGCAGTTCGTATATCTGGCCCTTTCGTTTTGGTCGAACCCAGCACAATTCATTGCTGGATAGATCGTTGAGAGGTTTCATCATCTGTATCTCCTCGCGTGCTTTTTGCTATCAGACCTTCTCGGTCCCGCTGAGAAAACTGTAACATGACCCTCCGCGCCGCGCTACAAAAATCGGCTGAGAGGAGCCTGGAGCGGGTCAAGCGGCGCAAAATGGCGGGTCACTGGATGGCCCCAAAGCCGAATGGAGCCAAAACAGGGATGAATGGCGCTATGTTACAATGAGGTCGGCATGGCAAGCGCGCTCGCGCAGAAGGGTGGGACTGTACCGCCAGCGTCTCTGCTGGCCGGGGTGGGGCAATCGCTGGCGCCAGCGCGCGGGTTCAACCGGATGTGATCTGAGGTTCCCAGACATGTTGCAAGTCCGGCGGCTAGAAAAGATCAGCGAGAACCGCACCGCGCTCTCCATCGAGCAGCTTGATGTCGCGGCGGGCGAGGTTGTGGCCGTCATTGGCCCCATGAGCAGCGGCAAGACGCTGCTTATTCGCTTGCTCTCTGGCATCGTCGTGCCCAGCGGCGGCACGGTCCTGCTGGATGGGCAGGATGTCCATCGCGCGCCCGCCGTGCGCGCGCGCATGGGGCTGCTCTTCGAGGAAGACCTGCTCTACGAGCGATTCTCCGCGCTGGGCAATCTGGAGACCTTCTGCCAGCTTCACGGCCTGCCCAGGAGCCGCGCCAGGGAACTGCTGGCCCTCGTGGGGCTGAGCGACCAGATCAAAACCAGCGCCAGCAAGCTCGCGCCCGCCGCGCAGCGCCGCCTGGCCTTTGCGCGCGCTCTGCTGGCGCGGCCCCCGCTGCTGCTGCTTGATCAGCCCACGCTGCGCGCCGACCTGGATACCCAGGCGCTGCTTGCCCGACTCATTACCCAGGCGGCGGACAACGGCGCGGGCATCCTGCTGACCGACGAAGACCTCTCGTGGGCAACGAAATGCGCCAGCCGCGTGGTGGAACTGGAGGGTGGGCGCGTCGCCAACAGCTACGCGCTGGAAACTGACCAGGGGTCAATTGTGCCGGAACGGCTTGTTCCTTATAAAGTGCCCGCGCGCAAAGAGGATCGCATTGTCCTCTATGACCCCGGCGACCTGCTCTACGCCACCAGCCGCGACGGCAAGACCATCCTGCGCACGGCCAGCGAAGAGGCCACCACCAACCTCACCCTGCAAGAATTGGAGACGCGCCTGGCCGGGCGCGGCTTCTTCAAGGCGCATCGCGCCTATCTCGTCAACCTCCAGCACATCAAGGCCGTGATCCAGTTCACGCGCAACAGCTATACCCTGCAACTGGACGACAAACAGGAAACGCAGGTCCCCTTGAGCAAACAATCCGAAAAAGAATTGCAGGAACTGCTGGGATATTAAGGTCGCGTCGCCTGGAGGATGATCTGTGTGTGCAGGCCACCCGACACGCGGCGCAGCCGGGTGATCTCAAAGCCCGCCTGAGCCACCATGCCCGCCGTGTCGCGGTTCCAGTGGCAGCCCCCCGAAAGGCGCGTGGTTAAGGGCGTCATCAGAATCTGGATGCCTACCGCGAAGGCCGCCTCGGCGCGCACATGCTCGTACAGCAGCAGCGCGCCCCCCGGCTTGAGGACACGTCTGATCTCGGCGAACGCGCGCTCTGGATCGTTCACCGAGCAAAAAACCAGCGTCGCCACAACGCTCTCAAAGCTCGCGTCGGCAAAAGGCAGCGCCTCTGCCGGAGCCGCCATCAAGCTGATGGGCACTGGCGCGGCCCGGCAGCGCGGCTCCGCGAAGCGCCGCATCGTCTCGTCGGGTTCAATCGCCTCGACGCGCTCGACCTGCCCTGGTTGATAGAGCGCAAAGTTCAGCCCGGAACCCGCGCCGACTTCCAGCACGACGCCCCGCGCCTGCCCAACAACCTCGCGGCGCAGCGGCTCCATGTAGCGCCGCGCCGCGCTTCTGCCTGCCGTCCAGTTGAAGAACGCGCTAAAGCGCGGATGTTGTCTATAAGAAGAACCTCGATCACCTGTGGATGGTACGCCAGACATAGATGGACCTCGCTTTCTCAACGATGCGCTACAGAGTTTCGATCACCCTCTATTGTCGCACAACGAGCAGAGGCCCAGAAGGGGCGTGGCGCCCGCCGTCTAGTCCCACAGGCGCGCTGCCGCGCTTTCCAGCGCCTGGCGCGCCTGCGCGCTCCCCTGGCGGCGCGCCAGCGCGGCGTGAAGCTGGGCGATGCGCAGAAGGCAGCCGGCCAGCGCCCAATAGCGCACCTCCCAGGCCAGCCAGCCGGAATGAGCAAGCTGCGCCGGAGACGCCTCCGCCAGCCAGACGAGCCGCCGCAGTTCGGCGCCCAGCCGCCAGGGCAGCCAGGCGGGATTGTCTACCATTTCATCAGCCGCCAGCAGGCGCGCCAGGGCGCTGCCCTCCACTTCTTCCACTTGCGGCGCAGAGGCCGCGCAAGACAGCCCCCGCCGCTGGCGCTCCGCCAGCAAAGAGCGCAGCCAGGGGCCGAGCGCCTCCGCGGCTTGCCGCGCCTGCGGCAAGAGCCGCCCGATTGGCCCCAGCGTCCAACGCAGCGTGGCGGGCGAGATGCCCGATATGCCAGAGGTAAGCCAGAAAACAAACGCCGTCCAACGTTCCAGAGATGCGCCGCGCATAGGTCGATCCTCCTCATTCGCGTCAATCAACGGCAACACGCTGCCCGACGCGAAGCGGCCACCCCCAGAAGGACACGCGCCTGCCCGCCAGCACGCGCGAGGAGGACGCGCTGTGTTGAGCGAATCGCCCAACACAGCGGCTCCCGCACACCCGACAGACAAGCCCCAATCCGACAGGAAGGTGGCCGCAAAAGATCGACCTGAAAGGTGATACAATCCTCTTCAGCCCCACTCCTGTCCAATCCGCAGGCTTGGGGTATGGCGCGGTGAGTGAGTTTGACACTGCCGCGTCAGACATACCTTGTTGCTGGAAATGTGCTGCGCGCTCCCCCAATGGGGAGCGCCTGGTTCTAGAGTAGCCTATCGCTGCATCTGTTGTCAAGCAATAGGGACATTTGGGGCTACTGGCCGCCAGCCTTCCGCGCGGAGACGAAGCCCAGCGCCGGAAGTCCCAGCAAGCTCGGCGCCGAGAACTTCAGCCGCCCACTGGTAATCTCCGTGAACCCCGCCGCGCGCAGCATCTCCGCGAGGTCGTGCATGCCCGTCATAGTGGCCGCGTGCCACTGCCTATGGCCGGAAGACGGCATCATATCGATGATGCACACCTGCCCGCCAGGCTTGAGTACCCGCGCGATGTTCGCCAGCGCCTGCCCGCGCAGGTCCGCAGGAAAGTGATGGAAGGCGAGGCTGCTGATCACGCCATCAAAGGACTGATCGGGGAACGAGAGCGCCTGCACCGGCTCAAGCCGAAAATCAATCGCGGCGCCCTTCCGCCGGGCTTTCTGGCTGGCGCGGGCGATCATCTCCGGGGACGCATCGATCCCCGTGACCGTCCCGCCGGAACCGACGCGCCGCGCCAGGACGAGCGCCAGGTCGCCTGTGCCACAGCCAACATCCAGCACAGCGTCGCCCGGCTTCGTGGGCAAGAGGTCCGCCATGCGCGCCCGAAATCGACCCGCCTGCCCAAGGGTGAGCGCCTGGACCAGCAGATCATAGCGGGTCGCCCAGTGAATGACCATCCCTTCGGCATGAGTATGACGCGAAACTGTCTGAGACACGAGTGATTCTCCTTTATTGAGCATACTGTTCACTACTGAACACGATGTTCTATACTCAGTATGCCAGTGAAATCGCCCGGCGACAACCAGCAACATCGTTGATCTGTGCGCTACGGAACAGATCGGCAAAAGTGTTCAGGAGGAAGGAGGAGCCGATGAAGACAGCGAAACACGACCGTCGCTCCGAGCGGACGCGCCAGGCGCTGGGAGCGGCGCTGAAC
>JBJKSJ010000218.1:0-7210 GCA_046704085.1 Ktedonobacterales bacterium
CCCAAGATAATATGAGGATGGGTGGGCGCGGGGCCCCCCCCAACCCCTGGCTCACATACTGTCCGAATTCTCGTTAGCAGCCACAGCCACAGCCGCACGGGCAACCATCGCACGGGCAGCCACAGCAATCGCACGCCTCAGTGTACCCCTGAAACCTCATGGTTCTCCTCCTGATTCCTCAGACCATCTGGCGAGACAAGACACGCCAGGTCATCACAGTAACGCAATTGCATCTCCTCGTCGGGGCAGCAGGCTACCAGTGCGCGCTGGTAATCTTCCACCTCGGCTCGAAATGACCGCAGGTCAATAATCTCCTGGTCGATGGCCGCCAGCCGCTGATCCACCAGCGCCAGCAACTCCCGTCGGACATCCGCGCATCGTGCATCGGACGCATCCACCAGCAGCGGCTTCGCTGCGGCAAGGGAGACCCCCAGCAGACGGATGCGATGCAGCAAGAGCAGCCGATTGACATCCACCATGCCATAGCGTCGATAGCCATTGGCCTCGCGCGCCGGGCGCGGCAGCAGGCCAACGCTCTCATAATAGCGGATCGTCTTGGCGCTAATGCCAGTCAGCCTGGCTAACTCGCCAATCGTCAGACCCGTATCGAGACTGCCAGTAATTGACCGCCGGTCATCAAGCCCCTGATTTGCTCGTTGTTTCCACATCTTTTTGCTGAAGCCCTCCTTCCAATCAGAAGCATACACCTTCCCGCCGCTGGAAGGTCAAGGGGCAAGCTCAATCCCCCGCCGACCCTGGTCCCTCGCGATGCCAGCCGGATGCTTGAAACGCGGCCAGCGTCGCCTGATCTCCGGGGATATAACTGACGATAGGGTATTCCGGCGCGCCGCTGAAGACCGTCAGCGAGGTGCGCAGCGTTAGCCAGCCCAGCCGCGAGTGGCGCATCTCAAAGACAAAGCTAGGCGCGGGCACGCCGCCCGGCTCAGTCGCGCGGGCCAGGCGGGTGAAATCGGGCAGGCGCCGCAGGTTGCGCCAGAGTTCGCGGTATTCGGGGAGATAGGTATAGGCGCGCGCGTTGTACTTGAAATCGCTGAGCAGACGCCGCGCCAGGCTTTCCCAGGGGCGAAACCGCCCGCGATACATCGGATCAAAAATAATCGCCAGCAGATGCGTCGGCGACGCCCCCCGCCGCACTAACCCATACGCCTCCAGTTCAAAAAGTTCGTCAGATGCCCGGTTCCACGAGCGCAGATACCACAGGCGATCAAGGCTATGGGCGGGATAAGAAATGTTATGCACCAGCAGCGCCGCCAGATCATTCAGGTCGAGCAGTTCGCGCTCCTCGGTGGTATCCTCGGCATGCTCGCCGGTCAGCGCGTAGAAAGCATCGAAGAACTGGCGACGCTCCACTCCGCGCAACTCCAGCGCCCGCGCCAGCGCCCGCGCCACATGCGGCGAAGGATGGCTGCGCTGCCCGGATTCCAGGTGATAGACATACGTCCGCGAGAGGCGCGTCGCCTGGGCAAGTTGCCCCTGCGACATGCCCCGCCGATGCCGATATTCGCTGATGAGGGTGTTGAAGGATGCTTGCATCGTTGTTAGCTGTATATATCAGTATAGCATGAAAAGTGTTAGCTGGCAACATTCATATGCCTCCGTAATCCGCTTATAATGAGTAATAAGAGGTTCTATATGCACACGAGACAGAGACACTTCTGAAGTCCCATGCCTCCAGGAAACAATCTCGCGCTCTCCGCACTCTAAATAAACATGATGTGTGTTCTGGTCCATTGCTATGCTCCATGACGGCGCATAGCCGCAGGGCTTCTATGAAGAGGAGCGCCGCTATGTCGAACGCCAAACCGACCAGCCAGACGCAAACCAGCCCCCCTGATTCCAACACTCGTCCCTGGCTGCGCCACTATGACCCTGCCGTCCCCCCAACTCTCACCTACCCGGACAAACCGCTGACCTGGCTGCTGGATGAAGCGGCACGCAATTACGGCGCCCGCGACGCCATCATCTTCTATGGGCACCGCTTCACCTACGCCCAGCTTGGCGCGATGGCTGATCGCTTTGCTGCCGCGCTGATTGATCTAGGCGTGAAGCCTGGGGACCGCGTATCCATCTGCCTACCCAACATCCCGCAGTTCCCCGTTGCGTTTTTGGGGGCGCTCAAAGCGGGCGCAGTCGTCGTACCTACCAATCCCATCTACACCGATCCAGAACTTCAACATCAACTGGCCGATTCCGGCGCCGAGACGATTGTTGTCCTCGATCTGGTCTACCATCGGCTGCTGCGCGTGCGCGAGAAGACGCCGGTCAAGCGCGTCATCGTTGCGGGCGTGCAGGACTATCTACCGCCCGTCCTGGCCGCAGGCTATCTTTTCCAGCAGCGGCGCGCCAAGCAGCCGCTGCCCTCCAAACAGGAACTGCGCGCCGATAGCATGGTCCACCAGTTCAAAGACCTGCTGGGCAAGCCGGATGAGCATTGGTTCCAGTTGCATTCACTGCCCGCCGCCGCCAAAGCGGACGACGTGGCCGTGCTGCAATATACGGGCGGAACAACGGGCCTCTCCAAAGGCGCCATGCTGACGCACCGCAACCTGCTGGCGAACGCGATGCAAGCCTGGGCCTGGACCGAAGAGGCCAAAAAGCCAGAGGTCATTCTCTGCGCCGCGCCCTTCTTCCATTCCTATGGTCTGACCGTCGCCATGAATGCGGGCATCTGGAGTGGTTCGGCGCTGGTCCTGATGCCGCGCTATAAAGCCAAAGACGCGGTGAAGATGATCGAGAAGTATCATCCGACGATCTTCCCCGGCGTGCCAACGATGTATCTAGGCATTGCCCAGGAGATCGAGAAGCATGGCGGCAGCATCCGTTCGGTGCGCATCTGCATCAGCGGCTCGGCCCCGCTGCCCAAAGAAGTGCAGGCACACTTCGAGAAGCTCTCCGGTGGCAAGGTCGTCGAGGGCTACGGCCTCTCCGAAGCCTCGCCGGTCACGCATTGCAACCCGCTCTATGGTGATCGGCGGCCAGGCATCGGCCTGCCCTTCCCCGATACCGAAGCATCCATCCAAGACCCTGACACGGGCGAAATGCTGCCGCCGGGACAGCCGGGCGAGATTTGCATTCGCGGGCCGCAGGTCATGCGGGGCTACTGGAACCAGCCCGAAGAGACGGCGAAGATGCTGCGCGGCGGCTGGCTGCATACCGGTGATATTGGCATCGTGGACGCGGATGGCTATTTCTCCATTGTGGACCGCGCCAAGGACATGATTATCGCCAGCGGCTATAAGATTTTCCCGCGCGAGGTGGAAGAGGTGTTGTATGCCCATCCGAAGGTGGCCGAGGCGGTGCTTATCGGCGTCCCCGATGCGTATCGCGGCGAAGCGCCCAAGGCGTTTCTTGTACTCAAGCCGGGCCAGCAGGCGACAGCAGAAGAGATTATCGCCTTCTGCAAAGAACGGCTGGCACCCTACAAGGTGCCCAGGGAAGTCGAGTTCCGCACCGAGCTACCCAAAACATTGATCGGCAAAGTCTTGCGCCGGGCGCTGCGCGAGGAAGAAGCGGCCAAGCGCGCAGCTAGCGGTTAAAACCGTGCCTGGGGTGGGGAGTCCGCGCTTGCGGACTTGGTGGCAGAACGACTACGCCTCTAGCCGCGATTTTAATCGCCAGGGGTAGAGCGACGCCAGCCAAGAAGTGACCTGTATTTTATGAGTAATTCAAGAGGGGGAAAACGAGTGGCAACAGAGATTAAAACGCAGACAGGCGCTGGTTACCTGATTACACCTGTCACCCAGGCAGAGTTCCTGACGCCGGAACAGTTTGACGAGGAGCAGCGCCTGATCCGCGATACGGCACGGGAGTTTTTCGAGCGCGAAGTGCTGCCCCAGGCAGAAGCAATTCAGCATCAGGAGCCAGGGCTGATGCCCGGCCTGGTCAAAAAAGCGGGCGAGAAGGGTCTGCTCTCGGTGGATATTCCCGAAGAGTACGGCGGCGCCGACCTGGGACTGATCGTCAGCACCATCGTGGCCGCCGAGCAGAAAGAGGGGTCGTTTGCCGTCGCAATGGGCGCGCAGACGACGATTGGCCTGCTGCCGATTGTCTACTACGGCAACGCCGAACAAAAGGAGAAATACCTGCCCCGGCTGGCAACGGGCGAACTCATCAGCGCCTATTGTCTGACTGAGCCAGGCAACGGCTCCGACGCAATGGGCATCAAGACCCGCGCCACACTCTCCGAAGATGGCAAGAATTACATCCTGAACGGCGGCAAGCAGTGGATCTCCAACGGCGGCTTTGCCGATGTCTACATCGTCTTCGCCAAAGTCGATGACACCAAACATACCGCCTTCATCGTCGAGCGCGACTGGCCGGGCGTCTCCACCGGCGCGGAAGAGCGCAAGATGGGCATCAAAGGCTCATCCACCGTCAGCGTCTACTTCGATAACGTCAAGGTGCCCGTCGAGAACGTCCTGGGCGAGGTCGGCAAGGGCCACAAGATCGCCTTCAACATCCTGAACATTGGCCGTCTGAAGCTGGGCGCGGGCGGCGCGGCAAGCTGCCAGGGCGCGCTGCGACTGGCGACCCCCTATACCAGCGAGCGCAAGGCGTTTGGCAAGCCGCTCAACGCCTTTGGCATGATTAAGAAGAAGCTGGCCCACATGGCCTCCGATGCCTATGCCTCCGAGAGCCTGGCCTATCGGACGGTAGGACTGGTCGAGGTTGCCCGCCGCAACGCGGGCGAGGACCATCAAGCGCAGCTCTCCGCCATCGAGGAATACGCCATCGAGGCCGCGATTGCCAAGGTCTTCGGCACCGAAGCCACCGCGCGCTGCGTTGACGAGGGCGTGCAAATCTTCGGCGGCTACGGCTTTATGCAGGAGTACCCGATTGAGCGCGCCTATCGTGACGCGCGCATCACGCGCATCTTCGAGGGCACCAACGAGATCAACCGGCTGCTCTCGGTGGGCACCCTCTTCCGCCGCGCGATGGGTGGCAGGATCGATCTGATGTCAGCTTATGGCGCCGCCGAGGCTGAGATCAAGAGCGGCAAGCCATCCGAGTTTGCCACCGATGACACGCCCGCCGACCTGCGCGACGCCGTGAACGCCCTGGAGCGGGCCAAGCGCGCCACGATCTCTATCGTCACCAGGGGCGCGCTGAAGTTCATGGCGGCAATGGAACAGGAAGAGGAGTTCATGGAATACGCCGCCGATCTGCTCATCGACCTGTACGCCACCGACAGCGCCATTGCGCGCGCGCTGATGGCCCACAAGGCGGGCGATCCCAACGCGCAGGTCCACACCCAACTGGCGCAGTTGACCCTCTGGCGCTTCTTCTCGAACATGCGCAATAACCTGGAACGGGTCTTGATGGTGATCGCCAGCGGCGACGAACTGCGCGCGGAACTGGCGCAGGTACGCGCCTACCTGGGCGACTATGAACTCAACGCGGTAGTCCTCCAGCGCGAGATCGCGGCGCTGGTCGTTGCCAGGGGCGGTTATCCGCTGGCAGCCTAGTCGGAAAGTCTTTCGTCCCCAGGCGCCGCTGCCTGGGGACTTTTATGACGCAAAGGAGCAATTCATCATGCCTGAAGCCGTTGTGGTCAGCGCCGTGCGCACGCCGATTGGGCGCGCCGTCAAGGGCAGCCTCAAAGATGTGCGCGCCGACGACCTGGCCGCCCTCGCCGTGCGCGCCGCTGTGGGTCGTGTGCCGAATCTGGACCTGAATTTGATCGAGGATGTCATTCTGGGCTGCGCCATGCCCGAAGGCGAGCAGGGCATGAACATTGCCCGCATCGTCACCGCGCTGGCGGGCCTGCCCTATACCGCTGGCGGAGTGACCGTCAATCGCTTCTGCGCCTCCAGCTTGCAAGCCTTCAATATGGCCGCCCAGAACATTCTGCTGGGCATGGGCGATGCCTTTGTCGCTGGCGGCATCGAGAGCATGTCGCGCGTGCCGATGGGTGGCTTCAACCCCGATTTTAATCCGAAACTGGTGAACAACCCGCAGGGCATCGAAGTCTGCGGCAGGCCGGGCGTCAAGAATCCCGGCTTCGATGAAGTCTATATTCCAATGGGCATGACCGCCGAGAACCTGGCGAAGCGCTACAACATCAGCCGCGAGGCGCAGGATAAGTTTGCGCTGCGCAGCCACCAGCGCGCCGTTGCCGCAACGGATAACGGGACGTTCAAGCGCGAGATCGTGCCCGTCCCGCTGCCCAACGGCCAGGTCATGGAGATCGACGACGGCCCGCGCCGCGATACCACGCTGGAAAAGCTGGCGACGCTTGAGCCTGCCTTCCTGAAGGGCGGCAGCGTTACCGCAGGCAACAGCAGCCCGCTGAACGACGGCGCCTCCGCCGTCGTCGTCATGTCGGCGGAGAAGGCGAAAGAACTGGGTATCAAGCCCATCGCCCGCGTCGTCTCGATGGCCGTGCAGGGCGTTCCGCCGGACATCATGGGCATTGGCCCCGTCGGCGCGGTCAAGAAAGCTCTCCAGCGGGCCAACCTCAAGCTGAGTGATATTGACCTGATCGAACTGAACGAGGCGTTCGCCGTGCAGAACCTGGCCGTCATTCAGGAACTGGGCATCGACGAGGAGAAGCTGAACGTGCATGGCGGCGCCATCGCGCTGGGCCATCCGCTGGGATGCTCTGGCGCGCGCCTGGTCGCCACGCTGATGAACAGCCTCCAGACCTACGATAAGACGCTGGGGCTGGCGACGCTCTGCATCGGCGGCGGCCAGGGGCTGGCAACCATCTTTGAGCGCGTCTCCTAAGCTGCGCGTAGCCAACGGAAAGAGGTTTCAAGATGACCTATGAAGTCAAACGTGCAGCAGTCATCGGCGCGGGCGTCATGGGCGCGGGCATCGCCGCGCATCTGGCGAATGTCGGCATCCCCACGCTCCTGATGGACATCGTGCCGCCCGACGCCCAGAGCAGCACAGACCACGCGGCGCGCAGCCGCATCGCCGCCACCGGCATCGAGCGCCAGTTGCGCGCCAAACCGGCGCCGGGCTTCTATTCCCCGCGCAGCGCCGCGCTGGTCACGCCTGGCAACATCGAGGATGACCTGCCGAAGCTCTCTGGTGTTGATCTGGTGATCGAAGCCGTCTTCGAGCGCCTGGACATCAAAAGCGACCTGTACTCCAAACTTGAGCAAGTGCTTGGTCCCAACACGATCATAACCACCAACACCTCCGCCCTTCCGGCGCGCCTGCTGATGGAGGCGCGGATCGAAAA
>JBJKSJ010000219.1:0-3255 GCA_046704085.1 Ktedonobacterales bacterium
TTGTCCTGGAGGATTACGCCCGGCGCGGGCCGCCGTTTCCCTGGGGCGCGTTCGAGTGGCTGATCCGGCGGCTGGATGCGCAGCATGTGCGCGCCTATACGCTTTCCGAAGCGGGCGCGCTCTGCGCAGAGGCAGGACTGCACTTGCGCGGCGAGCAGCGGTTCACGATCACCTGGCTCTGGCGCGGCTGGGCGCTCTGCGCGCAAGCAGGGGAGACTGAAGCAGCGCCACCGGGTTGAGAAGATAGCGCAACCTCAAGCGTAGTATAGTTGATGAACATATCTGCAAACAATGCAAGCATGCTCACCGTTCACCTGCGCCGGTTGACGGAACAACTCGGCGGGCAGTTGGACTACGGCCAACTGGTGAGTCACGTTGGCGCTCCTTTGCCTGGGAGCAACGCCACTCACAAGGGAACCCGACGGCTCAAACCGTTTTACCCGCTGGGAGCGATGCGCCAGCGGAACCCCTTGAACCATTCCGTGGTCAAGGTGCATGGAGCCTTCCTGCTGAGAACGTCTCAGCGACCCCATCCACTGGAGAGTCTAATACAGAGGAGCAAAGAAGTCAAAGAGCAAAACATGCTGGGATTTGCTGAGAGCAGTAGACACATCAAAACTCTGGAAATGATACTTGACATATCATGCCTGAAGAGCGCCTGCGCAGCGCGATTGTTCGCACAGCGGCTAACCGATCACCGAGGGGGGAGCTATGGCGCTGATCGCCTCAATGCTGGCCTTTGTCCTCAAACGCGCCTGGCATCATCGCGCGATCTTGCTGCCCGTCGTGCTAGGTGTGCTGGGCGTGGTCACGCTCCTCTGTAGTGTGCCCCTGTTTGGCGCCGCGTCGTCCACCTCCGGGTTACAGGACGCGCTGCACGCCCCGGATTTCGCCGTTGCCCATAATCTGGAGATTCGCGTCTCTGGGGACGCGCTGGATGCGTCAGGCTACAGCACGATCTCGGCGGCAACCACCAATCAGGCGCGCGCCAACCTGGGCAGCGCGCTGGTCAACCAGGCACCCCTCCGGCGCGGGCTGGCATCGATGGTTCCCAATCTCTCGGTCACTCCGCATGCCTTTCCCGGCCAGCCGCTGCGCTCTGCCGACTTCTGGTTCTTCAGCAACCTGAGTGAGACACAGGTGCAGATCACGGCAGGCCATCTGCCCGCGCCGACAGTTTCCATCCAGCAGACCTCCCAGGGCAGAACCTACAATGTGGAGGCAGTGATCGCGCCGGAGTGGGCCGCGCAATACCACATCAAACTCAATGATGTGCTGGCCTTTGCCAGCGGGTCTGATTCGTCTGGCAGTCTGCTGCTGGTACATTTTGTGGGCTTTTTCCAACCGAGAAGTCTGCGCGATCCCTTCTGGTTCGACGATCTCGACCCCTTTAGCGAGCCGATCAGCTTTAATGATGCGCCGCTGCCGCCCATGACAATTGTGATGAACGAAGCGGCTTTCACGCAAACGATGCCCAGGCTGGGCCAGGGCAACCAGACCAGCTATATCTGGTTTTACTACCTCAACCTGAGCGCCATCACGACCACCAACGCGCCGACGGTGCGCAGCGCCATCATTACGCTCAGAAATGAGTTTGCCCCACCTGATCCGGGGGCCACCCCCTCGATTACTTCCTCTGATGTCCTCAGCAAGCTGGACGAGGTGATCCAGGACTTTGAGGTGCGCCTGATCTTTGTCCAGATCGCCACGCTAGTTGCCATCCTGCCGGGGCTGGCCCTGCTGCTGATGTATCTGCTCACCGCTGCAAGCGCGCTGGCGGAACACAGCCGCGAGGAACTGGCGTTGATGAAGAGTCGGGGTGCCAGCGCCTGGCAGATGCTCGCGCTCTTTTTGAGCGAAACACTGCTGCTTTGCGCCGCTGCGCTGCTGCTGGCGCCGCTGCTGGCGGAGTTGATCACACTTCTGTTGATCGCGTCAGGCTTTTTTGCTGCCCCGGCAGATCAGGCTGCCCTCGTGCTGGGGCTGCCAACCCTCCAGACGTATCTCTACGCCAGCGGAGGTATCCTCATCTGTCTGCTGACGCTGGTTGTCCCTGCGGTTGGGGCCGTGCGCGCCACCGTGCTGGCCGTCAAAGACCGGCTTTCGCGGCCCCGCCTGCCTTCCCTGCCGCTGAGAGTGGGTCCGGGGGTGGTGCTGACGGCGCTGGGCGTCTTGGGTTATGTGCAAATCCGCCAGCGCGGCATCGTCTTTACGCAGAATCTTCAGGGGGGGACTATCGCGATAGATTGGGTCGGCGCGCTCGCGCCCACGCTCTTGCTGCTGGGGATCGTCGGTCTGGGGCTGCTGCTGATTCCGCCGATCCTGGCGCTGTTCGATTGGATAGGCCAGCGCCTGCCGGGCGTTGCCGCCAGCCTGGCGCTGCGCCAGATGGCCCGGCGGCCCGCGCCCTACAACCGCCTGATCCTGCTGCTGGCCCTGACCATTGCGCTGGGGCTGTTCACCGCGTTGTTCAATGGCACGTTCAACAGCAGCTTCGATGATCGCGCTGCATATCTGGCGGGCGCCGATCTGCGGCTGGATGAGGGCAGCGGCATCCTGCCCGATTATGATCGTCAAGCGGCATCGGTGCAAGACCACCTGCGCTTCCTGCCTGGCGTGACCGATGGCATGAATGCCTTCCGCATCAAGACGACCTACCCTGCCGCCTACCTGCGCTTCGCGCAGATCACGACCCTGGCAATCGATAGCCAGAAATTCGCCAGCCTGGCCTACTGGCGCCCAGACTTTGCCAATACGTCCCTTGCCAGCATGCTGCACGCGCTGCAAGAACCCGTGTCCCAGGCGGATAGCATCCCTGCGATGGTAGACGATCAGGTGCTGCAAGATACGGGGAAGCATATCGGCGATGAGATCGATACGGAGGTAGGCTTTAATAACGGGATCAACTTTGTAATTGTTGGCGTCTATCACTACTTCCCCACGCTGGATACCTCGCAGGACACGCTGGTCTGTGACCTCAGCCGCTTTTAGGGGGAACTCAATCGAGGGCTGAACCAGAGCGCGCCGAACGAAGTCTGGCTGAAGCTGGCTCCCAACGCGCCGACATACACCGCCGATCAGGTGGCGCAGCGTTTCCTGGCGAATCCGCAGCAGGAGCAGACCGTGATCAGCGTCCTCCAGGCGTTTGATCGCCGGGGACTGACCGCTGAACTGCGCGCCGATCCGGTCCACCTGTCGGTCTCCAGCGCGCTCGCGCTGGATTTCGTCATCGCGGCGCTCTTGAGCGTGGTAGGC
>JBJKSJ010000220.1:0-3880 GCA_046704085.1 Ktedonobacterales bacterium
ACGCAAGGTATCGGTTCATTGCTTGTCCGGTAGAGGAGAACGAGCTGTCCAGATTTAGCAACATTTACAGTAATCAGTAGTTATACAACTCCAAATTCGGTGAGCTACAATGCTTATTCACGTAGCTGGGTCAAGGCTTGCTATTCCGCAGTGCTTGCAAAGCAGCAGCCTTAGCCGTATACGCTGCTGTCAAGCCAGGGTTTAACCGGATCGTCTGCTCATAAGCCTCCAGTGCTTCTTCATAACGTTTGAGGGCCATGAGTCCACTGGCTTTGTTATAATAGGCAACCGCGTTGTGCGGATCTAACTGTATTGCCCGCTCGCTCGCATTGAGCGCCTCTGGAAATCGTTTCAATTCTAAAAGCGCCGCTCCTTTGCTCTCATATGCCGGAGCGAACTGGGGATCAAGTTGGATAGCACGCTCACTGGCCTCTAGTGCCTCCTGATACCGCTTGAGCCTGTACAGCGTCCGGCTGTAGTTACGATAGGTGAGGGCACTGGTGGGATCAAGCTGAAGACTTCGCTCATAAGCTGAGAGCGCCTCTGGATCGCGCTTGAGCATACTCAGCATATTGCCCATGCCCGTGTAAGCCTCGGCGTGGTTTGCATCCAGTGTGATCGCACGCTTATAGGCAACCAGGGCTTCTTGATACTGCTTGAGATGCTCCAAGGCATTCGCCCGATGATACCAGGTAAGCGCATCCTCGGGAGCCAATTGGAGCGCCTGCTCAGCAGCTTTTAAGGTTTCGGGGTAGCGCTTCAGAACTCTTAAGGTCGCCGCTCTCCCAACCCAAGCCTGGACATGATCCGGGTTCAGGCGCGTGGCGCGTTCATAACTCATAAGCGCTTCATCATAGCGTTTGAGGGCTGCCAGGGCTGTCCCTTTGCCAAAGGAGAGCATGGCGGCGTTGGGATGAAGTACGAGTGCCCTCTCACACGCAGCTAGCCCTTCCTCGTAGCGTTTGAGTTCGAGGAGGATCCCAGCCTGCATAACCAAGCTCTCGACGTTGCTTCGATCCAATTGCACTGCTCGTTCTAACGCGGCGAGTGCTTCTTCATAGCGGCGCAAGTACGCCAGCGAGGCGCCTTTCCCTCCCCAGGCAAGCGGATGCTGCGAGTCAAGCTCTAGCGCAGACTCATAGGCAGTCAGTGCCTCCTCATATCGCTGCGCCTTGAGGAAGGATAAACCGCACTCTAGCCAACGAGCGATCTCTTTCTGATTCATCATTACCTTTCTATGCCAAGCACTCTCAGAGTATTCCAGTCACCTCCCAATCATTCCCTCCTTCCCGCAGCGGTCATCCTCTACTGCTTATTGTGCTTGTTCAAGGCGCATCGTGGTTAACCCCTTTATACTTCCGCACGGTTCTGGTGGAGAGGCGAAGCTGCTGAGCTTACTTTGCCGCTGATAACCGCTTGCGTAGCACAGCCTCGTTCTGGAGCCATCGGCGCTGACCCAGCGGATGAGTCGCCCCTCCACATCATAAGTCAGGGCGGCGCCCGTCTGGCTGCTGCTGGTGCAGACCTGCGGGTCAGTCGGGGTCCGACAGGTCAGGTTGCCGCTGGCATCATACTGCGCCTCGTAGCCACTGCTGCCAATCGCATCGACGGCATGATAGGCGCACCAGATCAGCCGACCAGCGTCGGTGGCGCAGCAGATAAAGCGGCGGCGAGGAAGGGCGGGCGACAAAGACTGGCAAGGGGCTTTTGCTAGAGCAGAAGACTGAAAGAGCTATCGGAACAACTTATCTGCTAGTTATCTGGCTGGTGAGCCAATTCAGCACCTGATTAATCAGCCATGGCCGAGAAGATGGGGAAGTGGCCCCTTGCATTTTGAGCATCCATTGAAGCGTCGCTGGATCAAGAATGTACTGAACAATCTGCTGCCATTGATCCTTTCGCTTAATCCACCAGGAACTTCGCAGCGTCTCTACGCCCGGCTCCATCAGGTAGTATTTGATAAATACCGCTAAATGCAGCATGGCTCTTGGAGATCGCATGCGACGCCATAGCTCTAGATAGGGGCTTATATCCTTAGTAAACTGGCTAACGGTACAGAGGAGCGTTTCCACCGGATCACCGGGCTTGGCAGGGAGACGCGGCATCATTGCTAGCAAAGCTCTCCACCAGGCCAAGCAAAAGCTCTGTAATGCCTGCTGCTCAGCCTGAGGCCAGGTTGCGTAGCCGTGCCCAAAGACTGCATCACCCAACTCTTCAGGGGGAAAGACGGCGGAGTGGCTCCCCTCGTGCCAAGCCATTAACTCGCAGAGTCGAGGTAAATAATGCTTGAAATCAAACGTGCCGCTTACCGTGTGCGCGGCGCTGTTGGCGAGAAAGGGGCCAAGATCGTCCTCAGTGAGCAAGCGCAGCGGGATAGTATGCAAGCGGGCAGAATCTATCTCCTCAAGACAATGAGTGCAGCCCTCAATTACGTCCCGCAGGGGATAGCCCGCAAAGGCGGCGTATAGACCCTCGATAGCAGTTTGAAGCGCCTGCCGCTCTGGGGCAGGTAGCCCAGGTGCGCCAGCCATCGTTTGCACCCTCGTTGCCTCCTCTTCTGGTGATTGATCACAGCAGTCATAGAATAGCCTCTCCAAGATTTCGATCAGGATCTCCGACCAGAAGTAACTCGATCACAACCATTTGAGAACCTGGCTATGCTGCCCCACCGCTGACTTACAGAAAAGCACCGCGCCTTTCCTCATAACTTGGCTGCCTGGCTCTTGAAATCTGACCTGACAGCACGAGATTGAGCAGGAACACAGGAAGTAGGAGCAAGCGAGGTCTGATTATTAGCGCCTCTAGCGAGCGTCCAGGAAGTCTGCTTGTCCAAGTGCCACATCCTCGCTTGCTAGCGACGGGACTCAAGCTGTGCTATATCTGAAAGGCGCTCTTCCCGGTTCGCATTCTGCCAGCTCGATGTGCCTTTGCCGACTTCAGTATCCCAATTATCTCATACTTTCTCTCAGTGGTCTCCCTCGTCGCCTCCACCTACACCAGGAAAGCAGCCTGGAGGAATAAATGTGCCCCCTTCTGGATCATCGACCCCAACGCCACCGGGAGGTTCCCAAGGTGTGGTGGGAGGTGGAACTGGTTCAAACGGATCGGTTGCTTCGAATGCGCCATCTACATTTTCATCCACTTGTTCGAAATGTTCTACCTCAGCTTCCTAACTCCCATAGGTATCAGAAGAATCAGAATCGATTTGGTTTTCAGTTTCCAGGCGTTGCGCATACTGCTGAACTGCTTGCTGCTCTTCTGGAGTTGGCTCTGGATCTCCTTCGTTAGGGTTGGGCTTGCTGCTTTTAATGTTGTTAAATTTCCGGATAGGTGGGCGCATATTTTGAAATGAGAAAGACTTGTCAGGGGAAATTTGGCTCTCTGGAAATTGAGATTCTGGATCCTGGGCCCACATCAGGGTATTATTCATCTCTGAATTTAGAGTATTCGCAGTCTCGACATCTTCAGGGCTCACTAACTTAGCGGGATCTCTTTCAACACGATTCCTATATCTTATAAGCCTTTGATAGTAGTCCCAGAGCTTTCCATAATGCCACTGTAACCCCGCAGGGTCTGATGAAATACCAGAGATTATTTCCTCAAGGAGAGATTCGATGGTAGTGATACCAGTGCGGCCCTCCATCAAATATCGGAGTATCTGTCCTAGTTCTGGATCGTTGAACGGCCAAGGCCCGATCTGATTGTGTCCGCTGGGATCTGTGAAGGAGACGGGGTTATCACTCACATAGGCATAATGGTCCAGACCAGCCTGATCATAGCCGCCGCCCGGCAGCACCGTATCCGCACTGGTGAAGGTGCCTGCGGCTGGGTCATAGTAGCGGGCGCTGTAGTAATCTAGCCCCGTCGTGGCATCTGCGCG
>JBJKSJ010000221.1:0-5056 GCA_046704085.1 Ktedonobacterales bacterium
GGCCTGACGATTCGCCGGCTAGAAGCCGACGCTACGCACGGGCCGCCAGGGACGGCGGCGCTCCACGCGGTAGTGGCTAGAACGGCCTGGCTAGTCCATCCAATCAGGTGGGCGGCCAGGGCCACGCGGTGGCGGCGGCGGAGGCGGGTAGCCTCCAGGATGATAGGAGGCTTGCAGGCGCTCCCACATCTGCTCGAAGGTGGTGGCATCGATCTCGCCCGCCGCGTACCGCTGGCGCAGGCGCTCGAACGCGGGCGGTTCAATGGGCCTCTGACCAAACATGCCAGCCATCCTGGGCCGGAAAGAAGGGCTGAGCCACCTGGACAATATCCAGGCAAGCAACAGAAGCCCAGCCAGCCCGAAGAGGACAGGCAGGAACCCAAAGAACAGCGCGTGTACCCAGTCGAAAAATTCTGGACGGTCTGGCCCAAAGGGGGGATGTCCGGGCATATGATAGTTCTCACTTTCAGGCTCTATGATTGGCTTCCTGCCTTCCATCCGAGCGGCTTCCTAACCACATGTGGACGATAGAAGCGGCAACGGCTCCAGGAGAAAGCCCTTTTGCAGCTTTCACCAGAAAGCATAGCAGCCATTTCTATGGAAACTGTTGGAGGAAGATGAGGAAATTCACATCTTTGGTTCACTCCCCCTGTCTGGCGCGAGCAAAAACCGGCTGGCTTCTGTCTCAAAATGGACTGCTCAACCCTCTTTAATTAGTGATGATCACAGGTGGTGGTCATTAGTACAACGTCTCTCCTTTAGAGAAGGAGAAGGAAGCTATGGCAAAACGATCTCCGGTTCCAAGGTTTGTCCTTGTGGCAAATGTGCTGACCAAGTCCCTGCTGCGCGCGGGCGTCAAGCTCGCCGGATTCGGCGTCCCCACGTACTTGCTCACGGTGCGTGGGCGCAAAAGTGGGCAGCCGCGTACCACCCCAGTTTCTCCCATTGAGTACGAAGGGAAGCGTTATCTGATGACTCCCTATGGCGCGGTGGATTGGGTCCGCAATCTGCGGGCAGCAGGAGAGGCGACCCTCACGCGCGGGCGGCGCACTGAGACGATCCGCGCGACAGAACTGCCCAACGACGAAGCGGGCCTGGTTCTCCAGGCATTTATCGAGAGCGGGAATACCTTCGCTCGCGTCTTTGGCGCCCCCAAAGGCGCTTCCCGTGAGGATTTTGAGCGCCTGGCGCTCAGCCATCCGGTGTTTTTAGTGCATAGCGTGGCCGAACCCATTGCTGAGACGGCCAACCAGGCACAGCCGGTCCGATAAGCGTTCCTGGTGAAGCGCGTGTTAGAATAGGAGGTGCGCAGCGTGGAATCCCTAGAGACCTATCGTTCCTACCTCTTTTCCATCGCCTACCGCATGCTTGGGAGCGCGGTGGATGCTGAAGATATGGTGCAGGAGACCTACCTGCGCGCCCAGGCTGCGCCGCCAGAAACCATCCACTCGCTCAAAGCGTATCTCACCACCATCCTCACGCGCTTATGTATGGATCACCTCCGACTCGCGCGCAAGCAGCGAGAAGTGTATGTCGGTCCCTGGCTGCCGGAGCCGATCCTCACGGCAGAGACGCCCGAAGTCGGCGATCCTGAAAAGCGGGTCGAGACCGAGGAGTCGATCTCCCTGGCCTTCCTGGTCTTGCTGGAGCAGCTTCAGCCATTCGAGCGCGCGGTCTTCCTGCTGCGCGAAGTCTTCGACTACGAGTTTGCCGAGATTGCGAGCATGCTCGGCAAGAGTGAAGCCGCCTGCCGCCGTTCGTTCAGCCGGGCGAAGCTCCATCTGCGCGAGCATCGGCCACGCTTTCCGGCCTCGCCCCAACTCCATCGGCAACTGCTTAGCGGGTACTTCCAGGCGGTGCAGATGGGGGAGATCGCTCCGTTGATGAACCTGCTTGCTGAAGAGGCGGTCCTGTGGGCCGATGGCGGCGGAAAGGTCAAACAAGCCGCGCTGCGTCCGATTACCGGGCGGGATGCGGTGGCCCGCTTTAGCCTGGGCACAAGGCGCTACTGGCCGGAGAATGCTCGCGTCGAGCGAGAGGAAGTCAATGGGCAACCCTCCCTGGTCGTCTACGCGGGCGAAAAAGTCTTCTCCGTCCTGACTATCGAGGTGGAGGACGGGCGTATTCAGACGATCTGGGTCATTGCCAACCCGGAAAAACTGACGCGGGTCTAGCTGTGCGTTGAGACAAATGGCTAGTCTTCTGGCACGCGGATGCGCCCCAGGGCAAACTGGTGCCACTCCGGCAGCATTGCGCCGGAGGAGACCGCCGGGTCTTGCTCGATGATCTGGCGCGCTTCTTCGGCGCTCTCGGCTTCAAAGAGGCTCAGGCCGAAGGCGCCATCCAGGCAGGGGCCGGAGAGAATCAGCTTCTTTGCGTCCCGCAGCCGCTGATGATAGGCGGCATGCTCGCGCATGGCTTCGCGCTCTTCCGGCGTCATGCTCTCGATGGTGAAGTCGGGACGGGTGGACCGAATCAGACACACAAACGTCAATCGCTCTGCCATTGCGGGTTCCTTTCAGGTGCTGCCAAGTTCTTTCAGACGCTGGAGGCGCGCAGATTGGTTTGCTACCAGCCAGGGGTCTTTGGCGAGTGCGGCGTAAGCCAGCGCAAAGTATCCCTGGGCTTCGGCTGGTTGACCCTGGGTCAATAAGCATTCGCCGAGTTCTTCATAGACATAGCCGCTGGCTTCGCCGCTGCGCTCAAAGTCCTGAAGCAGCGCGCGCTGCATAGCGAGCGCGGCCTCGATCTGGCCCAGCGAGCGCAGGGCGCGGGCGACGGTCCAGCGGGCGATCCTGATCTCCGGTGTTTTGCCTCTTTGCTCCTGGAAGGCCAGGGCTTTTTGGAAGAAAGCGAGTGCCTGCGTATAGTCACCAGCGTCGTGGTAGGTCCAGCCAATATTATTGTAGAGTGAGCCAGGCCATTTCTTCGCGCGCGTTTTGCTGGTTTGTTCGGCGAGCGCCAGCGCCTTCAAGTCCCAGGCTAGCTGCTCCGCTGGCGGCTCGATGATGCCCAGCATATGCGCGGCATCGATGGCGTAGAAGTCTTCGTGGGCCGCGCTGGCGCGCTCCCAGGCGTCCAGAAAGAGCGGCCTGGCCTCGTCGGGATGATTGGATGAGTTGAAGACCCGGCCCCGTTCGAGCAGATACCTGATCCATGCCTGGGTCAGATCATCGCTCAGCAGCGCCTGGGCGCGATCCAGCGTGGCGTGCGCCTCGGCGAACTGGCGCTGCAACCCCTGGGCGCGGGCAATCTGCGTCAGGAGTTGGACCAGATAGGAGCGGTCCCCAGACTCCTCTGCGCGCGGCAGCAGCGCGCAGAATTTCTTTTCGCTCTCGGCGGGCTGGTCATAATCCCACCAGTCATCAAAATCAGGCAGTGCTGGTTCCATTGCTGGCGTATCCTCGCTTTCAATGCGTGCTGTCGCTCTCTTCTTTGCGGGCGCTGCTATTCTGGAAATGATCCTTTATTGTCCCCTCGAAGCCATCTCATGCGATAGCTCAGGTGAGGGATGCTGAAACTGGTGTAGAACCTTCACCTGGCAGGGAATGACCACCGGCCCTCCCTGGCGAAATCTCTGCCGGGGGCCGTTGGGGCTGTGGTTCTCACATTGCAAGAAACCTGGGCTAAGCCGCGCTCAGTGTGTTCTAGCAAGTGAGGAGGCAGCTATGTTTTTGACGCTTCAGCGCATCAGCAGGTCTCAATCCCATGCAGCAGAGCTTTCAGTTCCTGACGTGAGCGTACTGCCCATCCTGCATAGTGAGAGATTTGCGGCGCGGGCGGCGTATATACAACAGAAGAGGTTGCCTGAAAGGACATGAGCCTCCTCCAGCCGTCAAGGTTCTCCCGAAGCGAAAGGAGTCGGCGCCCTATGCTTCCATGTCGCTCTCTCCATTGGGCAGGCGCCATCCTGGCGCTGCTGGCGCTGCTGCTGAGTGGCTGTGCCCCTGGCGGGCGCCTCGCGGGCGGGCCAGCCGGAACGCCGACGCCGCTGGCGCGCGCCACGACCACTCCATCCGTGACAGCCATCGCGCAGCCGCCCACGCCGACGCCGCCGCCCACGCCCGCGCCGCCGCTGCCGCCCGCGTCCCCGCTCCCACCTGATGTCACCTACTGCGGCAATGTGTCAGAGTTTGCGGGCGCGCAGATCACCGAACTGTATGCCATGAACTTCCCCGAAGATGGCGTGGTGATTGGGGAGATCACGTCTCCGCCGAATAGTCTGTTGCAGGTTGTGAGCTATGACGCCTGCATGCGCCTCACGCCGGGCGCGAATGCGGGCGGAGCGTCGGCGATGGATCAGGTGCTTGCCACGCTGGGAGTCGTCGGGCGCGGCTGGATACGCTCGCGGACGTTTCCAATGGACGGCCAGCAGCCGATCCAATGCAGTGGGAATCAGCAGTGCTTTAACCTGGACCCGCAAACCTACGCGCTCTTCGAGCAGGCGCGCATGAACAACAGCGGCCTGGGCGCGTTTCGCCTGCGCATCGCGCTGGCGCAGCCGGTGATCCCCTGCGATCCCGTCCTCTTCCCGCGCTATACCTATCCGCCCTCGATCAGCCCCTATTACGCGGCGACGATCCCGCTGCCCCAGGGGACGCGCATCAGCATCGGCAGAGGCTCCTCCCAGGGCATCACCATGTATTTCTGTAGCCCGGAGAGCGCGGCGGCGATCACCGATTTCATGCAGCAGCAGCTTCCGGCAAATGGTTGGCAATCGCTCAGTGTCTCCGGCAGGCAATACTGGAAGATCACCACGTCCGGCGCGCCCACCCTCTATATGCGGGTGAACCCGATCACCGACCCCAGGGACTGGTCGGAGCTTGAATACTTCGCTGGTTTCGCCCCCTAAACCGCGCGGCAGCCCTGGCGACTAAAGGTCGCGGCTAGAGGCTTTGCGGCGCAGCCTCCAGGCGCGGGCGCGCGAGCCGCAGGCGAGAATGCCGAGGCCAAGCCGAGGCAAGCGCCCGCCGCCGTAGGCGCGGCCTTCAGCCGCCAGCCTCCGTACTGGCGAATGCGTGTACCGCCAGGGAGGGACGCGCGAGCGACCAACGGG
>JBJKSJ010000222.1:0-2827 GCA_046704085.1 Ktedonobacterales bacterium
GCCAGATCCGCTGGCTGGTTCCGGCCAGCGTCTATGAGGCGCTGGCGCGGCGCTTCCCGGCAACTTTGCTTCTGTGGGACCAGACGGGCCTGCTGCCGACGCGCGCCCCGGAGGAGCCGCCGGAACAAGCGGAGGCGCAGCGTTCAGAATCGCAGCCGCTGGCGCAGTTGCACCCGGCGGATATTGCCGACATTGTGCATCACCTCAGCCCCGAAGAGGGCAGCCGCGTGCTGGCCTCGCTGGATGATGAGACCGCTGCCGAGACGCTGGAGGAGATCGAGACCGATCACCAACTGCGCCTGTTGGAGCGCATGGATCGCGAGCGCGCCGCCGATATTCTGGAGGAGATGGGGCCGGACGAGGCCGCCGATCTGCTGGCCGGCTTGCCCGAAGAGAGCGCCCAGGAACTGCTGGGCTTGATGAACCGCGAGGACTCCGCAGAGGTGCAGGAACTGCTGGCCTATCCAGAGGATTCGGCGGGCGGGATGATGACGACCGATTATCTGCTCGTTGGGCAGGACCGCAGCGCCGCCGAGGCGTTGCAGCGCGTGCGCGAGGCTATCGGGCAGGATGTGCGCGTGGCCTATGTCTACTGCGTGGCTGACGATACCCATGAGGACAAGGAGCAGCGCCTGCTGGGTGTCGTCTCTCTCTGGGAGTTGCTGGCCGCCGACCCCAATATCCCGCTGCGCGAGTTGATGGAGACGAACATCATCAGCGTGCCGCCCGACGCGGAGCCGCAGACGGTGGCGGAGATGATGGCAAAATATAATCTGCTGGCCCTGCCGGTCCTCGATGAGCAGGGCTGCATGCAGGGCATGGTCACAGTGGATGATGCCCTGGATGTTCTCCTGCCCGCCAACCGCCGCCGCCGCGCCAGAAGGATGTATTAGGTAGGCGCAACCCGTCGGCGAATAAATTTGCCGCTACGGGCCTGCGGCCACGAGGACAATGCCTGCGCGGGCTAAGACCGAAACACGCCGTATTGGCCGCTGCTCTACATATTGATCTTGGTCTGCAAGACCTGGGCATGCAGACGCACTTCTTTAGCCACAGCCGCAGAGAATGCTTTCCAGGGGTCGCTCGTCGGGTCCACCAGCGCTTTGACATGCTGAAGCAATGTATTCGTGCTGCCGAGCTTTGAGCTTGCTTCCTCCACCCGGACCAGATAATCCTCTGGTGTCTCGGCCTGGTTGTAGAGACGCAGTGAAGCGGTCTGTAACTGCTCATCGATGAGGATGGCTGCTGCCCCGAAGATGGGCGTCGGCTGGAGTTGATCGACGACCCACCCGCCGCTGTTGTAGACGCTGATCGGCGCCGGATAGCCCGCAAAACGCATCTCCTCCTCAAAGGGTTTGTGGGTGTGCCCGAAGAGCAGCGTGATCTGGGCTGGGATGTTCTGCTGGTTTTCGATGCGAAGCTGTTCGAGCAGCGGGCCTTCCATATACCACTGGAGCCCTTGCTGCGCGTCGGGGCTGAGCAACTGCGCCGGTTGGTTTCTTTCCAGGGCGGCTATTCTGCCGAGCGTCACTTCCAGCAGCCAGGTCAGCACTTTCGCTTCCATGCCCTCGACCCACTTCCAATGATGCCATTTCTCTACCAGGCTGGTCGAAAAGTTCTCCAGGAGTTTGTCTACCTGGCGCTTGTCCTGGAGTTTGTCATAGAGCAGGCCAATATCCTGGCCCACGTCGCCAGAGCGGCCCATCGTTGACCAGAAGAAGTCGATCCAGGCGAAGTTTTCTGACTCAATATCGTAGACGGTTTTGGGCCGCTGGCGATCAGGGAAAATCATGGTATTCAAGGTACTCATCAGCGAGTAGATGCTTTCGACGTAATGCCCGTGCGTGATGATGACGGACCGCTGCCTGTCGCCGCTGAACATGGCGTAGTTGGGATAGGCGACCTCCACGACGGCGTCTTTCAGGTGTGGATGGCGTCGAAGCAGGTTGGTCAAGAAACGCTCCGCCACGAAGTCGGGGGCGACCATTTTGGTCGTGTGCCAGGGCGGCTCAAGAGCCGAGCCTGCGGGGATGCGCGCAATGAAGTTGACGTATTGTGTCTCGCGGGCGGTTTCCCAGATGTGGTGATCGTGGTTGCCGGGGATATAGAGCAGGTGGGTGTCAAACAGCGGCTCGCCGCCTGGGGGGAAGATGAGTTCAATGAACCGCTCAAAGATCATGGCGGCGACGTTGGTATCCGAGAGGGCCATTTCGAGGATGTCGCCGTTGAGGATCAGCCGGGGCTTTTCGGGGCCGGTGTTGTGGGCGATCACGGCTTGCAAACAGGCGACGAATTGGCGCAGCACGAGGTTTGCCTGGGAGGGATCAACCTCTATCAAGCCAGGTTTGATGGCGCTTAGCACGCTGTTATCGGCGCCCAGATGGAGATCGGAGAGGCACACATAGCGAATGTCCGGCATGGCAATGAGTCTCCTTTGGCATCAAGGTAGCTCTTCCCGCTTGCGCAGTCAGCAGACCAGTCCTGTTGTCATTATACCTCATCTGCTTTGATGGCGGCATATCTTGACCGAAAGGCCCACTGCCGCAGATGGTCTCTGAGCCTGTTTGGCAAGGCAGGTGGCGAGAGCCTGCCGCTCGCTGCTCGAAAGAAGCGCCAGCGATCCGAGCGACGCGGGTGAGTTTTTAACCGGATCTGGTGTGTCTGGGCAGAAATCCCTCTTGTTGAATCGAGCGAAACACCTAGAAAGGCAGGAAACATGATTACCTTTCCGGTCGGCGAAGGGACGGCCCCCGGCTATCTCGCGTTGCCCACAGGCGGCGAAGGGCCAGGGGTGCTGGTTCTGCATGAATGGTGGGGGCTGACGGAG
>JBJKSJ010000223.1:0-5337 GCA_046704085.1 Ktedonobacterales bacterium
ATAAAAAGGATAGCAACAGGCTGCAAGAAGGCATGCGCCACGCCCTTAACACAATTTTAACACCCGCTTAAATCACCGTTAAATTGCGAGCGGTACAGTATCAGCGGAGCATACGAGTACACGCCCCCAAAAAGTGGTGTCGCAGACACCTTTGCTCCTTATCGAGAGAGTGGTTCTCAGGAGGAATGAATGCTTTCATTGTTCAACTCGTCGCGGCGCTCAACACTGAGCGGGATGTCGCTGGCGACTGGCCTGATGCTGTTGATGCTGCTGCTCAGCGCGTGCGGCGCAAGCAGCACCGGCAATGGCGGTAGTGGTTCCACGCCAACAGCGACCACAAATACCGCGACCGCTTGCTCGGTCAGCACGGCTGACCTTGGCCCTGGCGGCAGCACTCATGGCATGGCGCCCAATGACAACGCGACCGGCACGATTACCATTGATGGCTCCAGCGCGCTGGCGCCATTGGTCGCGCAGGGCGCAACAGAGTATCAGGCAGCCAACAGCGGCGCGAACATCACCGTGAACGCTGGCGGCAGCAGCAAGGGCGTCGCTGATGTCGAGAATGGCGCGGTGCAGATTGGCGATTCGGATCTGTTCGCGCAGACGGTTGATGCGACCAAGTACAACGATCTGGTTGACCATCAGGTCGCGGTGGTGATCTTTGCGATGGTGGTCAACCCCGTTGTGGCCGCCAAGATTACCAACCTGACCACCACGCAGATTCAGCAAATCTACACTGGGCAGATTACCAACTGGAGCTCGCTTGGTGGGCCGAACGAGACGATTACCACCATTGAGCGCCCCGCTGGCTCTGGCACGCGCGGCACGTTCTCCAAGTATGTTATGAACGGGATGCAGACGACCCCCACACAGACGCTGGCGAAGGACGACAGCGGCTCGCTTGGCGCAACCGTTGCCTCGACCCCTGGCGCGATTGGCTACATCGGCACGAGCTTTGTCGGCACGGGCGGCGCGTACAATGGCAAGATTGTGCCGATCTGCATCGATGGGCAGAAGCCCAGCCCCAGCGCGGTAGCCACCAATGCCTACAAGTATTGGAACTTCGAGCACATGTACACCAAGGGTCAGCCCTCTGGCCTGGCGGCGAGCTTCCTGAACTATGTTCAGAGCGCCGCCTTCCAGCCTGACCTGCTCGACCTGTACTACATGCCGGCAAGTCAGCTCAGTTCTTCAGCGGCTTCGTCACATCAGCCATAGACGTATGGCGTAAGGATGGGCAGAAGGGACAGGTTCATGGCTATCGCAACACCTCCTGCGCCCATTCAGAGCCCGGTGGAAACATCGTTTCTCCGCCGGGCTCGTCCCTTGCTTGTGAGCCTTGCCATTGCCGTCGTTGGCTTGCTGTTGCTGGTGGCGGCATTGCTCACATTGGCTGGGGGAGTTGGGCAAGAGGCGCTCTTTTATGGTGTCCTGGGCGGTTATTTTCTCTTTACCGCTGCTGTGCGTATGCTGGGCGGCAAGACCGTTGTGCTGGCGCGCGCCATCTATATGCTCGCGGTTGGGGGAGTTGGGGTGGTGATGTGGGTTCTCAACACGCTGGTCATCCACGCGGCGGATAGCAGCCAGAATGCGATCCTCTGGATATTTTTTGCCATAGCGGCCTTCTATCTGGGTTTCTTTTATCTGATCTCCGCGCTGAAAAGCGACCAGCTGGCAAACGGTTTTTATCTGGTCAACGCAGCCGTGATTGTACTCGGCATGAGCGCTCTGCTCTATTTTATCGGCGCCAAGATGTTCACCCCTTTTATTGGGCCGCAGCACGTCAATACCGGCGGTACGGTGCCAGCAGTCAATATTCTTGACTTTCTGACCAGAAGCAACTGGTACCCCGCTCCTGATCCAGGGACTGGCGTAGCGCCAACGGCGGGAGCCTGGCCGTTGATCTATGGCTCGGTGATGGTCATGCTGCTGGCGGTGATCATCGCCACCCCGCTCAGTATCGCGGCAGCGCTCTTCTTGACAGAAGTAGCGCCAGATTGGGCGCGGCAGTTGGTGCAGCCCGCGCTGGAACTGTTTACAGGTATTCCCTCGGTGTTGTATGGCTTTGTGGGTTTGACGGTGCTGGTTCCCTGGATCGGCAGCCTCTTGCGCGGCGCGCAGAGTAATATCGTGCCCACTCCTGATTGGCTGCTGGGCACCGGGCAAGGGATTCTGGTTTCGGGCTTTGTCCTTTCAATCATGATTCTGCCGACAATTACCAGCCTGACCGTTGACGCGCTCAAAGGCATCCCCAACGCCCTGCGCGAAGCGAGCGCCGCCTTGGGAGCCACGCGCTGGCAGACGATGGCGAAGGTGCTGATCCCTGCCGCCAGTTCCGGCATCTTGACCGGCGTGATCCTGGGCATGGGCCGCGCCATTGGCGAAACGCTGGCGGTGCAGATGGTGATTGGGGACGTGGCCCAGATTCCCAGGTCGGTGTTTGCAGGCGCTTCGACGATTACCGCCCAACTCCTTGAGGGATTCGGCGAGACGATCAATAATACCTATTCCCGCAATGTCCTCTGGGCGCTGACTGGCCTCTTGTTGCTGATCTCGCTGGCTTTTGTGATTATCAGCCGCTACTACCGGCCCATCCTCCGCGTGCTTGGCAAAATTCCGCGCCGGGTCTGGTGGGGGCTGTTCGTCGTCGGATTGATCGTCAATATCCTGATCGGCGGCGATCCGATCAGCTTCTTCCTGATCGTCCTCAGCAACATCTTGCTGCTCATCCTTGGCACCGGAAACGGCATCTCCCCCTTCCTGAATGGCAACGTGCTTGATGTCATTGCCGGCCAGGGCACGACAGCGATCTTCCGTTTTACCGGAAGCCAGCAAATTGGCCTGTTTTTGAGCGCGATCAATCTGGTGGTCACGCTGTATTTGATTGTCAAAGGCATTGGCTGGCTGAGCCGCTGGCTGCGGCGTGGTCGCAAGGTTTCGCCGGCACGTATTCGTCAGCGCGCTCGCGCAGTCAATCAGATTGCAATCGGGCTGATCTGGACGCTCACCAGCGCGCTGGTGATATTGCTGGTGGCGCTGCTGCTCTATTTGCAGCTCTCCGGCTTGCAGATTCTCTCCTATGGGGGGCACGGTAGCGCTTTCGGGAATCTCTGGCATTTCCTGTCTTCACCGCCAGGTCAGGATGGCATTGCGCCAGAGATTTTTAGCTCCCTCTACATGCTGGTAGGGACGATGTTGATTGCTGTTCCTATAGCGATGAGCGCGGCTATTTATCTGGTCGAGTTTGCCAAGCAGAGCGGCCCGCAAGGCGTGCTAACGGCCATCATCCGCTTCTGCGCCGAGACGCTGGCGGGTGTGCCCTCGATGATTCTGGGCCTGTTTGGCTTCCTGACCTTTGTGACCCTTAACGGGGAAGGCACTCGTTTTGGCTATTCGCGGCTGGCGGCCATCCTGACGCTGGTTCTCTTGAACCTGCCACTGCTGATGCGCATCAGCGAGGATGCCATTCGCTCGGTGCCTGGCGAGCTACGCGAAGCCAGCCTGGCAGTGGGCGCCACCAAGTTCCAGACAATCACCAAGGTGATTCTGCCAACGGCGCTGCCTGCTCTGCTCACGGGCGTGATTCTGACGGCTGGCAAGGTGATTGGCGAAACCGCCGCGATTGTCTTTACCGCCGGTCAGGATACCCCGCGCAATTTCTTTACGTTGAACCCACTCCTGCCTAGTGATACGCTGACGATTCACATCTGGGTGCTGAAGACCGAGGCGTCTACCGCCTCGGCCCAAACGGTGGCGGCAGGCACAGCAGCAGTGCTGGTACTCTTCCTGTTGATCTTTAACCTCTCGACGCGCTTTATTGGCGCCGCCCTTTATCGGCGTCTGACCGCAAGCAAACAATAGATATGGTATCCTGATACCAAGGAGGTGTTATGAGCGAAGTGTCTACGCCGGAGTCTTTGGAGGACGCCATTCGTGAGTCAAGGCGCAGAGAGACGTTTGCCTTTCCCTGGCTGCCAACGCAGACTGGGCAGGAGCCTACCGAAGCCGATCTTTCCGGGCGTCCTGTCGAGGATCACCAGATCAAGATGCGTTCTGATGGCTTGAACGTGTACTATGGGACCAACCACGCCATCAAAAACGTGAGCCTGCAAGTTGTTGCCAACGAGATCACTGCTTTGATTGGCCCCTCTGGCTGCGGCAAATCGACTTTTCTGCGGGCGCTCAACCGTATGCACGACCTGACGCCGATAGCGCGGGTTGAAGGGCCAGTGCTGCTGGACGATCAGAATATCTACGCGGCAGGCATCGATCTGGTGCGCCTGCGCCAGCGGGTGGGCATGGTCTTTCAGCGCCCGAATCCGTTCCCGAAGTCTATCTTTGAGAACGTGGCCTATGGCCTGCGTATGCAGGGCAACAATAACCCGCGCGAACTGGCCGAGATCGTCGAAAAGAGCCTGCGTGGGGCAGCTATCTGGGATGAGGTGAAGGATCGGCTGCATGCCAGCGCGCTGGGGCTTTCGGGCGGCCAGCAGCAGCGGCTCTGCATCGCGCGCGTGCTGGCGGTGGCCCCAGAGGTCATCCTGATGGATGAACCCTGCTCCGCTCTGGACCCGATTGCCACGCTCAAGATCGAGCAGTTGATGGAGCATTTGAAGCGCGATTATACCATCGTGATCGTGACGCATAACATGCAGCAGGCGGCGCGTGTCTCACAGCGAACGGGCTTCTTTCTGACTGGCGAACTGATCGAGATTGGCCCGACAGCAATGATCTTCTCGCGGCCCACTGATAAGCGCACTGAAGATTATATTACCGGGCGGTTCGGGTAAGGAGCGTACTAGATGACACGCGATTCTTTTCATCACGAGTTGCAGGAACTGGAAGAAGCTGTCGTGCAGATGGCGACGCTCGTCGAGGCGGCCATCGCCAGTTCCGTGCAGGCGCTGATCCAGCGAGATGTGGAGCTTGCCCAGCAGGTCATTGACGGCGACAATACGGTGAACGAACACCAGCGGACCATCCGCAACAAGACCTTTGGCGTGATGGCCCGCCAGGCGCCTGTTGCCCGCGACCTGCGCGAACTGGTCACGATTCAACTGGTGATTAGCGAACTGGAGCGCATGGGCGATCACGCCGTTGGCGTCGCCAAAAATGCGATCCGCCTTGCCACGCAACCGCCGGTCAAAGCCGTTGTAGACCTGCCTGAGATGGCAAAGCTGGTGCGTCAGCAGGTGCGCGACGCCATTCAGGCGTTTGTCGATGTCAATATCGTCGAGTCCCGCGAAATCTGCGTGCGCGACGATGAGGTCGATCTGCTCTATCGGCAGATTTTTGATGAGTTGCTAAGCTGCATGCGCGATTCAGACAACGTGC
>JBJKSJ010000224.1:0-26431 GCA_046704085.1 Ktedonobacterales bacterium
GCATCTACTCCATACATCCCCAGGTTGCTGATGGTGAACGTACCGCCGCGTATATCCTCTGGGCGCAGCTTGCTGGCCTGCGCGCGTGTCACCAGAGCCTGGCGGCTTTCGGCAATCTCGCGCAGACCGAGCTGATCGGCGTTATGGATCACTGGAACCACCAATCCCTCTTCGACGGCAACTGCCAGCCCGATATGAATCTCATCGTTCAAGAGAATCTTGCCCTCGCCCCATGACGCATTGAGGCGCGGATACTCGCGCAGGGCGGCTGCCACGAGCTTCACCAGCAGATCAGTCTAGGTGACATCAGCGGAAGTTCGCTTTTGAGCTTGTTCGCGCCATGCAATCAAGCGGCTGGCGTTAACCTCGCGCGCCAGATAGAAATGTGGGATACTCGTCCAGCTTTGCGTCGTGCGCTCGGCCATGATGCGCCAGATGTTGCTGATCGCCAGTTCATGTACCGGGGCGGCTATCTGTCCCGCCGCCTCTGCGGCTGACGCAATCTCGCTTCGTTGGATCGCTGCCAGCACATCTGCTGTCAAGACAGCCCCGCCAGGACCGGTGCCTGCAATCGAAGCGACATCAGTTCCATACTCAGCCGCCAGCCGCCGCGCCTTGGGCGACGCGGCCACCAGGCGTGCCGCGCTTGCGCTAACAGTCCCTGCTTCTTGCTGTTGCAGATAGGTCAGCACATCGGCCTTCTGGACCCGTTTCCCCGCAGGCGTGATCACATGCAAATCCAGGTGGTGTTCGGCAGCCATACGCGAGGCGAGCGGACTCGCTGCAACTTCAGCGGGACGCCCGGTTTTGGTCGTCGAGGCGCTGGTCAACGGCTGTTTTGAAGATGACGCTCCTGGCCGCCCAGACGGAGCAGCCGCAGCGTGCGCCGCGCCATCCGCCTCGGCCTTACGTGGGGCCGCCTCGTCAGGAGACAGGATAGTGGCGATCACCTGCCCCACCGGAATCTCATCGCCGACAGCCGCAGTCACCTTGGCAAGAACGCCGGAGGCTTGCGCCTCAATCTCCACCCTGGCCTTATCGGTCTCAATCTCCAGCAACGGCTCGCCTTTGGTGACTGCCTCACCTTCGCGCTTGAGCCATTGTGTGATGATAGCTGTCTCTTGCGCCATTCCCAGCGCAGGTAAGATGACCTTCGTTGCCATTGTTGGTCCCCTGTGACCCCTGTTCTCAGTTCTCCGGTTTCTGGCTGGCGGCGCCCAGCATTCAGCGCGTGTTGACGTGGCCGTTAGCTGCCGTGTTCAGGTTGGACTGCGTTTCGCGGGTAGTCGGTAACGGGCCAGTCGTGGTATAGTAGCGCACACCAGCGACCAGCAGGTCTTCAGCAGGGAAGCGGGTGATGACCTCACAGCCATCTTTGGTGACGACAAGCTGTTCCTCAATGCGCGCCGCCGTCCACCCATCCGAGGCAGGCCAGAACGTTTCCAGGGCAAAAACCATCCCCTCTTCGATCACCTCTGGATGGTCCAGCGACACCAGGCGGCTGAAGATCGGCTTCTCCCAGATGGCGAGGCCCACGCCATGCCCATATTGCAGCGCAAAAGCCGCTTCTTCGTTCGGGAAGCCAAACTCCTGGGCTTTCGGCCAGAGCCTCACCACCTCGGCAGTCGTCACTCCCGGCTTGATCGCGGCAATCGCCCGGTCCAGAATCTCTCGGCAATACTTGTAGGCATCCACCATCGCCTGCGATGCGCTGCCAATGGCGAACGTGCGGTAATAACAGGTGCGATAGCCATTGTAGCTGTGCAGAATATCAAAGTATGCGGGATCGCCTGGGCGCAGCGCGCGGTCACTGAAGACATGTGGATGTGGGCTGCACCGCTCGCCAGAGATAGCATTGACGCCTTCAACATGCTCTGAACCCAGATCGTAGAGTACCTTGCTCACCAACCCGACACACTCGTTCTCGCGCACGCCCGGTTTCATAAAGCGATAGAGTTCGTCGTAGGCTGCATCCACCATCATGCAGGCGGTATTAAGCAGGGTGATCTCATCGCGTGTTTTCATCAGCCGTGCCTGCTGCATCAACTGCTGCCCATCAACCACCTTGATGCCTTCGGCCTGCAAGGCAAATAGCACCGGCAGTTCAATCGCATCCACGCCCACCGGCTCATTGAGCAGCCCACGCTCTTCTAATTCGACGCGAATCTTTCGCGCCACATCCTCTGCGCGGCCAGCGGCAGGCAGCATCGCGCCCCGCTGCGTCGAGATGCCCGCGCGGGAACGCTCGCCCAGCCAGGGGCAATACAACTGATGGTGACGCGCTGCCGAGCCGAAGTCCCACAAAATTGGCTCAGCATCCTGCGCGAGCAGCGTAAAGCGGGCAAGTTTATCCATTGCCCAGGTGCCAATATGCGTCGCCGTGATGTAGCGTACATTGGTCATATCAAAGCACAACAACGCGCCTAACTCAGACTCCTTGAGGAGCCTCTTGATGCGCGCGAGGCGCTCGGTGCGCAGCCGCTCAAAGTCTACACGCTCTTCCCAATCGACGCCCATCAGGCCATAGGTTTTGAGTGCCATAGAGCCTCTCCTGTTATCTTTGTCTAGACTCGTCCGCATAACGTCTTCGCCAGTTCTGCGACCGATTGAGCCGTAGGAACCGTCAAATCTTCCAGCACGGGTGAAAAGGGAACCGGGACATCCATCGCGCCCAGCCGTTTGACCGGCGCATCGAGGAAGTAAAAAGCCCCATCGGCAATTACGGCAGCGATCTCAGCCGTCACTCCATAGCGTTCATAGCCTTCATCCACCACGATGGCACGGCTTGTCTTTTTGGCAGATTCGATGAGGGTCTGTTTATCCAGCGGCGACGTGGTGCGCGGATCGACGATCTCGGCGCTGATTCCCAGTGGGTCCAGCAGTTCCGCCGCCGCCAGCGCAATCTGCACCATGCTGCTAGTGGCAACGATGGTTATATCAGCGCCTGGGCGTTTAATGTCGGCCACGCCAAAGGGGATGGTGTAGTCGCCTTCGGGCACCTGGCCCTTGAGTTGATACATCATCTTGTCCTCGAAGAAGATCACCGGATTGTCTTCGCGGATGGCCGTTTTCAGCAGACCCTTCGCGTCGTAGGGCGTGGAGGGCAGCGCCACCTTCAAGCCGGGAACATGACTGACCCAGGCATGCAGGCTCTGGCTATGCTGCGCGCCTGTGCGACGAGTGGCCCCCAGCGTGGTGCGCACAACCAGCGGCACTTTCAGCTTGCCGCCAGACATGTAGTGGACTTTTGCAGCCTGGTTCACAATCTGGTCCATCGCCAGCCCTATAAAGTCGCCAAACATGATGTCTACTATTGGGCGCATGCCTGTCATCGCTCCGCCGACTCCCAGGCCGGTGATGCCAGCTTCCGAGATGGGCGAATCAAGCACCCGTGTTGGCCCAAACTCCTCGACCAGCCCAGTCAGCACTTTGAACGCCGTGCCAGCTTCGGCCACATCCTCGCCGATAATAAACACGCGCGGATCACGACGCATCTCTTCGGCCAGCGCCTCACGGATGGCCTGGCCGAGCGTAATCTCGCGCATCCCCTGGTCCAAGCGTTGGTTTGATTTGATACTGCTAAGCGTAGACATGCTGATCTACCTCGCTTGGGTCTGGAAACGGCGCGTTCAGCGCAAACTCGACACCAGCAGCAATCTCGGCCTGCACGCGCTGCTCGATCTGCGCAAACAGCGCAGGCTCAGCCAGATGCTGTTCAATCAGGCGCGTGGAGAGCAGCTTCAGCGGATCACGCTGCGCGCGCCACTCCTGCTCCTCCTCTTTGGATCGATAGTAGGCTCGTTGAATATCACCGACATGGTGGCCGTAGTAGCGGTAGGTATTGCACGCCAGGAAAGCTGGCCCTTCCCCCCGCCGCGCCCGCTCTACCAGCGTCTGGGTGGTGCGATACACAGCGATAACATCCTGACCATCGACAACTTCAGTATGGATGCCAAAGGCTTTAGGCCGGGCGCTGATGTCGCCCGCCGTCGTCTCGGCAACTGGTGTGTATTCTGTGTAGAGGTTATTCTCACAGACATAGATCACCGGCAGCTTCCAGAGCGCCGCCATGTTCATCGTCTCGTACAAGACCCCCTGGCCCAGCGCGCCATCGCCAAAAAAGCAAACCGTCACCTGATCGACCCCGCGCATCTTGCTTGAGAGTGCCGCGCCAGTGGCAATACCGGCGCTGCCTCCAACAATGGCATTGGCCCCCAGATTGCCCATCTCTTGATCGGCAATGTGCATCGAACCGCCTTTGCCCCGGCAATACCCGGCGGCTTTGCCGAGGAGTTCAGCAAACATCTTATCTACCGAAGCACCTTTCGCCAGGCAGTGCCCATGTCCGCGATGGGTGCTGGTGATGTAATCATCGCGCCGCAGCGCCTGGCAGACGCCAACGGCTATCGCTTCCTCGCCGCTGTAGAGATGGGCCAGGCCGGGCATTCTGGCGCTGGTATACAGTTCGTTCACCTGCTCTTCAAACAGGCGAATCGTGAGCATCAGTTCATACATGACCAGCCATTGTTTACGGTTCTCTGCTAAGGATTCCTGCTCCTCATATTGGGAGGCGGCTGTGCGCGGATGCAGCATGCGTTTTCTCCATCAGGCTTCGATGCTAGGGATACTGTTCACGTCTCTGATAAACTCTTTACTGCTGATGCAAAGCAGACATCCTCGCCATCACCTCAAACATGATGGCAAAATCTTCTTTTGCCAGCCCCATCGCGCGAGCAGCCGTAAGAATCTCGTTGCTGAGGGCGACGCTCGGCAGCGCCACGTCGAGTTCTCGGCCCATCTCCAGAGCCAGCAGCAGGTCTTTCTGCATCATATTCACATCGAACCATGCCTCGTCGGGCATCTTCAGCACAAACGGCCCGCGATACTTCAGGGCAGGTGAGGCCACCACGCTGTTGAGCATCGTTTCAAGAGCCACCTCACGAGGGATCCCACCCTTCTCAGCCAGGAGCAGCCCCTCAGACAGAGCAAGGATTTGCACCGGCAGGCTTAGATTGATCGCAATCTTCATCAAGACGGCCTGGCCGTTTTTCCCCACGTAGTTCACCTTGGGTCCGATGTCCAACAAAATGGGCTTGACTTTCTCGAAGGTCGCCTGATCGCCGCCCACCATCAGGGAAAGGTTGCCCTGTTCAAGCGTGATGACACTGCCGGAAACGGGCACATCGAGCATTTGCGCGCCCAGTGCCGCAACACGGGTTGCCAGATGTCTGCTAAAGGCGGGGCTGACCGTACTCATATCGCAATAGATCTTGCTCGGCCCCAGACCGGCCAGCAGTCCATCAGGGCCATCAGTCACCTGATGCAAAGCCGACGTATTTGTCACCATGCTGAATACAACCTCAGACGCCTCTGCAACCTGGCGTGGTGTCTCGCCCCACTGCATGCCAGCATCGAGCAACCATTGCGCTTTCGACTTCGTGCGGTTGTAGCCAATCACCGAATGCCCGGCATCAAGGAGTCGTTTAGTCACACGGCCCCCCATCGTGCCCAGGCCGATAAATCCAAGATGAGCCATAGAGAACCTCCAGGGACAAGCTGGCTAGTTTTCCAGGGAAAGCGCCGTCTCAACATCGGCGCGTACCTGCTGCAAGTGCCCACGCATGGCCGCGCGGGCAGCTTCTGGGTCTCGGCGCAGAATGGTGTCAAGCAGCAGCTTGTGATAAATCTGCCCACGCGCTGATCCGCCGCCCACCGAGAAAATGTGTTTCCGTTGCTCGCTGAGCAGATACACAATGGAATCAACAAAGGTGAGAATAAGCTCGTTCTGGGTGGCCTTTGCCAGCGCGCGATGGAAATCGTTATCAGCGGCAATGTAGGTATCGGCGTCATCCAGCGAGGCATCCATAATCGTTACCGCTTCTTGCAGAGCAGCGATATGTTCTGCTGTTGCTCGCGTAGCAGCCAGTGCGGCAATTTCGGGTTCGAGGATCTCGCGCACCTCAACCAGATTCTCCGAGCCGCTGATCTGTCCCACCCGCATCATCAGCCCCAACGAGTGCCGCATGGCGCGTGAGGTGCCATCAATAACGATAGTCCCTCGGCCTGGTCGCATATCAACCAGACCCTTCTGCGCCAGCGTCTTCATTGCCTCTCGAACTGCCGTTCGGCTGGCCTGAAACTGCTCAGCGAGTTCTCGCTCAGTGGGCAGGCGATCTCCACTACGCAGTTCGCCTTTAAGGATGCGCTGCTCAATTTGCTCGGTGATTTGCTCATAGACTTTGCTGGCGCGAATAGGGGTATACGTCATCTCTCACCACATTGGTATGATGAACTGATGAAGTTATGATGATGCTATCATAACCGGATTCTGCGCCTGTGTCAACCCCCAAATTCTGCCGAATAGCAGCAATGCGCTCGCCATCGATCCAGCACGTCAGCCACAGAAACATCGCGGCGGCCATCACCAGATGGCCGCCGCGAATCAACATTTGGGGCAGAGCAGCTTGCTCATCCTATAAAGTTGCTGCTATGTCGGCGGCAGATAGCACAATTATTGCTCCAGATACCGAAGAAGACTGCCATCAACCAGATATTGTGCAAGGTACGGAGCAATGTCTTCCTCTGCTTTGATCGCGGCTGTATGTGGTTGGACCAATGCCAGCGTTCCGCGCGCCAACCGCAGGGCGCTTTCATACACATCAGTAATGGTCGTGGCCCTCCCTGCGAAGCCCAGACAGATCAGCATATCCGCTCGATAGTGCGGTGGCGCCACAGAAAAGCTGAGGGCCGTTTTCAGGGCTTCGCATTGCGTGCTTACTGGCGCGACCGTATTCATCGGGCCAAGCAGGGAAGGGCAAAGTTCGGCCAGATGATGCGCGGCCAGGCGCAGGCATAGCTCGTCGCCAGCCGCGTAGGCGTTTTTGACTTTGCCAGCGCACTCCAGAAAGTCCTCCGTTTCCTCTGAGCCTGCTGGCTGCTCATAGGATGCCTCAAGCTGCTGCTGGGTGAGTTCTGGCGCTGCCCACAGCACCTGAATTGGTTCGCGCACAGGCAGCGAGAAGGACCATTTTGCTGGCGCTTGCTGTTTCTTCTGCCACCTCGCCCAGAGGCGAAAGCCGATGGAGACGTGCAGCAGCCTGCCCTGCTCCTGATCTAGCAGCAGCGTCATATAACGTACTCTGGGTTGGTTGCTCAGCATCACATCCAGATCAACATCGCTGTAGGGGCCAGCCGCGCCGCGCGCATGGCTCCCATGCAGCACGATGGCGAGCGTCCCGGGCTCCTCTGTCCGTATGCGCTGCACAAGCTGGGTGAAGATCGTTTCGTCTAGCATCATCCTATACTACTGGCCACCTCGGCTTCAGTTCAATGCCCGCCCGTTTATACAACGCCGTCGCATGCTCGCGCGCCTCGGCTTTGATGCGCTCTTCATCCATCGTGAGCAATTGCTGGCCGCGCACAATCCACTTGCCGTCAATCATCACGGCGTCCACTTCGCCGCCGGTTGCTGCATAGACCAGCGTGGAGACGGGATTCATGCTGGGCGTGGTGTGCAGCCGGTCCAGGTCAATGACGACCAGATCGGCTTTTTTTCCAACTTCCAGCGAGCCGATCTCATCGGCCATGCCGACGGCTTTCGCGCCGTTGATCGTCGCCATCTCCAGCACCGTTTCGGCTGGCACGGTCAGCGGATCGAGCGTCACGCCTTTATGCAGGATAGCCGCCAGCTTCATCTCGCGGATCAGATCATAGTCATTATTGCTTGGTCCTCCGTCACAGCCCAGCGCCACATTGACGCCAGTTGCCAGCATCTCTGGCACTTTGCAGACACCGGAAGCCAGCTTCGTATTCGAGGATGGATTATGCGAGACATGCGTGCCCGTGCGCGCCAACTTCTCCAGTTCCGGTTGGGTCAGCCAGACCATATGCACTAGTACGACATCCGGCCCTAGCAACCCCACGCTCTCGGCAAAGTCAACCGGCGTCAGACCGTAGGTTTCGTTGAGGTAGGTCTTATCGGCCTCGACTTCGGCCAGGTGCATCGTTATACCCATACTGCGCTTGCGCGCTTCAGAAACCATCTCGCGGTAGAGTTCGGGCGTGACGCCGCCAGGCGTGCGCGGACCAAACCAGACGCGAATGCGCCCATCAGCCTTGCCGTTCCATTGGTCATACATCTTCAGCGCGCCCAGCAGGCTCTGCTCGCGCGTCTCGCGCATGCCAGGGTACATCGAGTTGTTCTGCGTGGCATAGGTGCCGATGTCCATCACGATCTTGCCCAGGCAGGCGCGAATGCCGCTGTCGCGCACGACCTCGGCAATGCCGTTGAAACCATAACGGTCAGCCAGCATGGATTCGATGAAGGTGGTGGTGCCGGATTTTAGCATCTCGGCAATGCAAAGCTGCGCGCTGACCCTGCCGTCGTCTTCAGAGAAATTGCCCTGAAGCACCCAGACGCGATCACACAGCCACTCGATCAGCGCCATGTCATCGGCGCAGCCCCGGATGAGCGCCTGCGCCAGATGCACATGCGTATCGATCAGCCCAGGGATGGTGAGCTTGCCACCCAGGTCTACCTGATCTTCATCTGGATAACGCTCTCTGAGTTCAGCCGCTTTACCAACTGCGGCGATGCGATTTCCCTGAACGACCAGCGCGCCATCGCTGATGATCCGGCGCTGCTGATCCATTGTGATGATCGTCGTATTGTAGAGAAACATGGAAATTTCCTTCGTTTGCTTAAAGGCGCTACTCTGGAACAAAATTGTTCTGTGCCTGGATCTGTTGGTGGAGCGCGACGACCCAGGCTCCTTGCCCTTCTGTCTCTGGAACCTTGTACCCACGTGTGCTGCTGAGTAGTACAAAAGCTTGCTGAGGAGCATACCCGTTGAGGACAAGCAGGCTGGAGGCTATCAAACCCGATCTGCCTACGCCCATGCGGCAATGAATGGCAACATGCTTGCCCTCAAGGAGCAGCCCATTCAAACGTTCCAGGAATGCCAGAGTAGCTGGATCAAAAGGTGGAACGCCGAGGTCTGAAATAGGAAGGGTCAGGTAGAGGATGTTGTGCGCCTGGCATAGCTCTGCTTCCTTGCCCAGATTGAGTTCCCTGATTTCGTCAGCCGTGAGCAAAGAGGCCAGGACATCCACTCCATCTGCCCAGAGCGCAGTGATCTCGTCATCCAGCCAATCGCCCCCTCTTGGGTGCGCCATCAGGCTCAGACAACCGTTGGGCAGCAACTCAACCGTATACAGCTCAGCGCGCATAACCTTGTATGCTCCCCTATAGCTCGGAACGGCCTATCTCCCGCCCATCGTCAGCGCCATAATCGCGTTCTGAATGTGCATCCTGTTTTCAGCCTGGTCATAAACGACCGACTGAGGGCCGTCAATCACGGCATCGGTCACTTCCACGCCACGATCAGCCGGGAGGCAGTGCATATAGATCGCGTCCTCTTTCGCCAGGGCCATGCGTCGCTCATCGCAAATCCAGCCGCTGTAGCGTTTAATTGCCTCTGCCGATTCCTGGGGGTCGGGGATCGAATAGAGCGGCCCCCAACTCTTGGGATAGACCACATCAGCCCCTACGAATGCCTCATCCATATCGTTGACAACCTTGAAGCTGCCGCCGGTCTTGCGCGCGTTCTCCTCGGCGTCTTGCAAGATTTGGGGCATCAACTCGAAACCAGGCGGGTGCGCCAGGGTGACATCCGCGCCTAACTGCGTGAAAAGCTGCACCACCGAAACAGGCAGCGAGAGGGGTTTCGTATAGCTCTTGGCATAGGCCCAGGACATCACGACCTTCTTCCCGCGCAGGTCGTGTCCTTTCTTCTCGCGCACGGTCATCAGGTCGGCCATTGCCTGGCAGGGATGAAACCAGTCGCACTGCATGTTGATGACCGGGATGGGGGCATATTCGGCGACTGCTCGCAGATACTGGTTGCCCTCGCCCCAATCGCAGTGCCGGATGGCAATGCCATGCCCATAGGAACCCAGAATCTTGCCGATCTCTTTGGGCGTGTCGCCGTGTGAAATCTGCATCTTGTCTGGCTCCAGAAAGATGGCATGTCCGCCCAGCCTTGTCATGCCCGCCTCAAACGAGTTGCGTGTGCGCGTGGAGGAGTAGAAGAAGAGCATGAAGAGCGTCTTGTCGCGCAGGTAGGGCGTTGGCTCGTCCAGCGCCCATTTCATCTTGAGATCATCCGCCAGGCGCAGAGCAGTCTCTAACTCCTCTTTGGTCCATTCCTGAGTGCTGATAAAATCTTTGCCACGCAGGTTTGTTTTCATCGCTTGCTATTTCCTTATCTCTGTTTGATATGTACTATTTTCTTCACATAGTCCGGCAGTTTGGCGCCGTCGGGCAGAATCCAGGTTCCGGTTACGCCCGCCAGGGCTTGCTCGATGCTTTCGGGCATCGTAATCAGCGCGGCCTGGCCGCCGCGCTCCAGGTATTCCAGCGCCGCCTGCACTTTTGGCCCCATGCTGCCTTTGGCAAACTGGCCCTCATCCAAGTATCGTTTTGCTTCTGATGCCGAGAGCGTATCCAGGTCGCGCTGGTCGGGCTTGCGATAGTTCAGCGCCACCTTTTCTACAGCAGTAGAGATCAAGAGCAGATCGGCCTTGATCGAGGAGGCCAGCAGGCTGGAAGCCAGGTCTTTATCAATCACCGCCTCAATGCCACGCAGTTCACCTTGCGCGTTGCGCACGACGGGAATCCCGCCGCCGCCAGCGGCGATCACAATAAAGCCATCGTTAATCATCGCCTGGATGGCAGCGCGTTCGATGACCTCTTTGGGCCGGGGAGAAGAGACAACGCGCCGCCAGCCGCGCCCGGCATCTTCAATCATTGCCCAGCCGTCTTTAGCCTGGAGGTCCTTTGCCTGCTCTTCGGTATAAAACTGCCCAATCGGCTTGCTCGGACGCTGAAGGGCCGGATCGTCGGCCTCCACCAGCGCCTGTGTCACCAGAGTAATGGCCTGGCGCTCAATCCCTCGCCGCAGGAACTCGTTGGAGAGCGCCTGCTGGATCATATAGCCAATCGCGCCCTGCGTATCCGCGCCGCAAGAATCCAGCGGCACCGGATGCAGCTTGCTCCGCGATAGTTCCGAGCGCAGCAGAATAAAGCCGACCTGTGGCCCGTTGCCATGTGTCACCACAACATTCCAGCCCTGCCCGATCATTGCGGCAATGTGCGACGCTGTCTCGCGCACGGCGCTCCATTGATCCGGCACGGTCTGATGAGCGCTGTCTTTAATCAGCGAATTGCCCCCGATAGCCACGACTGCCAGGTGTGCCATAGAACTACCCCTTTGTAGTGTGATTTTATAGGCGCGAAAACTCGCTTAACACCAGCGGCAGGGTTGCGTAAAAGTCGGCACAGTGCGCCACTTCCTCAGCGGGCACCTGATCGAGAACGGTATGGGCAAACGTCTCGATGCCAGGGCCAAAGCCAACCGATGGGATACCCGCCTTGCCCATCCAGTAGGTAGCGTTGGTCGAAAAGACCCACTTGCTGATCGGCGCGACAGTGCCATAGACAGCCTTTGTCGTTTCTTTGGCCGCCTGGATCAGCAGATGCTCCTCAGAAAGCGACCAGGCAGGATAGACCTTCTCCACCGGGAACGTGAATCCAGTGTAGCTCGGCTCCGTGTACATGGGCACCTCGATGATCGCCTCATCGCCGCCCGGAAGCGCCCGCAATTCGGCAAGCACACTCTCTTTGCTCTCTCCAACCGTGATGCGCCGATCCAGGTAGATGTTGCATTCATCGGGCACAGCATTCAGCGAGGGTGTCTTGGTGCTGACATTGGTGACGACAATGGAGCCGGGGCCAAGGAACGGATCGCCGCGCGTCTTCAGTTCTTCATGTAACTTCTGCACGCCTTCAATGAAGGGCAGCGCTTTATACATGGCGTTGATGCCGCGCTCTGGCGCGCTGGCGTGGCAGGTGCGCCCCTTGAAGGTCACGTTTACCTCGATACGCCCGCGATGCCCGCGATAAATCTGCATGCTGGTAGATTCGCCGATCACGGCAAACTCTGGGCGGATGCCCTCATGCTCCACCAGCGCGTTGGGGGCAATGCCATCGCACCATTCCTCCATGTTGCCAAAGTAATAGAGCGACCAATCTTTCGCCAGTCCCAGCAGTTTCAGCACAGCCAGCGCGTAGATCATCGGCGGAGTGGAGCATTTTTCGTCGCCTGCCCCCAGGCCATAGATAATGCCATCCTCCACTTTGCCCTCAAACGGATCCCACTGCCACTGGCTCCTATCAGCAATGCCGACGGTATCGATATGGCTATCGTAGACCAGCACGCGCGGGCCATAGCCCACACGGCCCAGGATATTGCCCATCGCATCGCGCCGCACCTCGTCAAAGCCGAGTTCGCGCATGCGCGCGCCAATGGCGTCGCCCACCGGGCCAATCTGGCTGTCGTAGCTGGGAATTCTGATGATCTCGCGTAAGAAGGCAATCATGTTATCATGGTGTTTCGCCAGTTCATGCTTGATCTTGTCAACGTCGGCGGCTAGGGGCATGGATTCTTCCTCTTTTCTCTCCTACATACATGGTTGCGAAGTTTAATTATCAACAAAGCCCTGATTCCAGGGGCGTGCTGAGTTATGGTTGCGTCAATCAGTAGAGAAATCTACGGCTGCCTTCAGAGCCTTCAACCTTGAATTATCTGGGAGCCGCCGTTGCAAAGCTCGGCAGGTATTTCACATTCACGTAGTTGACCCGGTTATCGCGCAGCACGCCGCGCAGCAGCGTCTCCAACCGATGATATTGCTTCATCTCGACCACATGATCTGGAGCAAGCCCGGCTGGCTCAAATGGTTCGCGCGATGGGTCAGGCCGCACCAGCGCCTCATTGAGCGCCCGCCAGGAGACAAGCTCGTGCCCTGGCAGATTGAGTGTCAAAGTTACTGAGCCATCAGAAAATGTCGCTTCGCCAGCGTAGCCATCTCCTGCATGCTGTCCGCGCACTTCGAGAGTATATTCCTGGCCCTGCATGCGCCCGTAGATGCACTCACAGCCATCCTGGCGTTCGATCCAGAAGCCATCGTGCTTGCGCTGCTTTTGCCAGGCGGCTTTGGAGCCGAAGAAGCTGGGCTTCTCAACAAACGGCCCGCCGTACTCAGGGCAGTAGGTATCGCAGTTGCCGCACTCGTTGCAGAAATCGGCGAAGTTGCCAATCTGCGTGCGCTTCTCGATATAGAACTGGTGGCTCTCATCTGGCAGCAGATGCCCCCGCGTCAGGCGGTAATCCCGATAGACAAAGGAGACCGGCTCAATCTCAAAGACAAAGTTGGCGTCGTTCGGGCAGACGGGCAGGCACTTATCGCAGGAGAGGCAGTCGAAGAAGAAGAGATGGCTTTCGATCTTGCGTGGCTCTTTGTTGTTCTGTGCCCAGCGATAGCGCGGGTCGCTGCGCGTCTCCTCTGCGATGATAGGCGTATTCAGCAGCGCCGCCTGGTGTGCGATGCGTTCGTGCAGCGTTTCGAGCGCCGCTGCTGACAGGTTCGCGTCGGCTCTTGCCTGCTCGATCACCCCGCCTAGATTGCTCTGCGCGGCCTCTAGATCGGCCAGCAGCGCATTCCTAAGAGCTTCCCAGGCGACTGCACCGCCGCTTTCCTGGCTGGTCTTATGTAGGACCGTCTGGATAGCTTCGCGCCCCTGGCCGCGCGCTTTGATGATATAGTCGGGGATATTCACGGCCCCAACTTTGCGCATCGCCGCTTCTAGCTCTTTTAGATAACCCTCCTGGCGGCCATAGCCCTTCGGGCGCAGCAGGTCGGTGGAGACAGTGATCGGAACCAGACCAAGCGAGACGGCGTTGGGGAAGTTGCGTCGGTCAATGCCCGCTGCAAACGAGATGGGGTAGCGCGTGCCTTCTGCGCGTCGCCATTCTTCCAGCAGCGAGACGGCAATCACATGCAGTGGCTGGCCCGAAAGATACATCACCTCGTCGGGCAGGCGACCCAGCGTGTTGCGCACCTCCAGCGTGTTGCTGAACTTGACGCCAATGTTCAGTCCGCGCTTGTGGGCCAGCGGCTCCAGGCGCTGCACAATATCAATCGCTTCCTCCAGGCTCAGGCCGGTTTGATAGGCTTTCTGGTTAACTTGCAGGTGCATGTAACCCAGCCTGTCATACAGGATGCTTTCCAGCTTCTCTTTGCCAAGCTGCACCGGATTCAGCTTGATGATGGTATGCACGCCAACCTCGCCCAGCAGGAAGCGGCAGATGCGCTCGATCTCATCTTTGGGGCAGCCATGAAACGTCGAGAGCGTAGCCGTCTTGACCAGATCGGTGCGGAACAGGAAATCGCGGTAGCGGGCGTATTCATCGGGGATTTCTGACCGCAGGTCATTTACAATGACGCTGGCATCTTGAACGCCTTCGATAAAGGCGCGCACCTGCGGACTCTGGATGCCCTTCAGGTCGTAGCCCACGCTCATATCGTAGATGATCGCCGTGCGCGCTGGGATGGCTTCTGGCGGCAATCCCAACACGTTTTCCTCGCGCAAAATGTCCACCAGCATGGAGGCTTTAGCATACTCGCGCAGCGACTGCTCCAGCTTCAACTCCTGCGACCATTCGATATTGAAACCGATATTAGTCACATCGATGCAGGGCCGGTTGATGATCAGTTCATCTAGAATCTGAACGGTCTTTAGCTCGATGATGCGCGAGCCACCAAGCCAGGCAAGCGCCACATTCTGCGCCAGTTGGTCGTGTGGACCTGCCGCCGGACCCAGCGGCGTTGCGGCTGGCAGGCCATGAAACTTCACTGAGGTATCCAGGCTCAGGTCAGGGCGATAGAACTCGCGCAGCGGCAGATCAAACAGCGTGCCCTGCGTCTTCGGCTCGTAATAGGCCCGGCGCAGCAGTTCCGTCAGAGGAGCGGGGATCAGTTCTGGCATAGGGGCGTCCCTTCTTGTAGTCATCAAAGTACGCTGTTTGATTTGATACGACTCCTCATAACCCATTCCTCAGCATGCTGGAAGCTGTCCAAGTAGTGCAGGTACTCCAACTTCCTTAACGATGACCTGACTGTATCCTCTGGCGCCGGGGCGGTCTAAGTGGTCTGACTTTCTCTCCATATCATCCCATCCTGGCCCATAACTTTGCCGACAATTCGCGGGAGCGCGCCATGATGCGCTCCTCGTCGAGGGTCAGCAGCGTGCGGTCACGCATCAGCCAGCGCCCGGCGACCATCGTGTCGCGGACATGCGTGCCATCGGCGCCAAAGATCAGGTGCCAGGGCAGATTGCCCGCCGTCAGCGGCGTGGGCGCGTCATAGTCCAGAATTGCCAGGTCCGCCGCCGCGCCGGGGCGCAGTTCGCCGAAGAAATGTTCAGGTGTGCCTGCAAACGGCCTGAAGACCGATTCGGCGATGCGCGCATTGCGGGCAAAGGCCATATCCAGAATGGCATCACCGGGCATCAGGCGCGGGTCGCGCCCGGCCAGTTTGGGCAGCAGATAGGCGACCTTCATCTCTTGCAGCATGTTCATGCTGAAGCCGTCGTTGCCCAGGCCCACGTTGACGCCCGCGTCGCGCATCTCCTGGAGGGGAGCGACGCCAACCGCGTTGTTCATATTCGAGCGGGCGTTATGGACGACATTCGTGCGCGTCTGCGCCAGCCGCCCGATTTCGCCGCTGTTGACGTGGACACAGTGCGCGGCAATGCTCAGCGGCCCCAGGATGTCGTTGCTCTCCAGACGCTCCACTGCGCGCGCGCCGTATTTTGCCTGACTGTCCTCTTCATCGCAGACATCCTCAGCAACATGGATGTGAAAGCCCACACCCAGCGCCGTGCCCAGCGCCGCGCACTGCTCCAGTGATTTGGGGCTGAGCGTGAAGGAGGCGTGCAGGCCAAAGCTGCCCGCGAGCATGCCTTGCCTGGCCGCTGGCCGTTCGTACAACGAACGGATAAATCGCTCGTTCTCGCGGATGCCCGCTGCCGTGATGGCCGGTCCATCGCGGTCAGAAACCTCATAGGCCAGGCAGGCGCGGATGCCCGCCTGCTCAACCGATTCAGCGATCACATCCAGGCTGCCCTCGACGGCGTTGGGGCTGGCGTGGTGATCCATGACGCAGGTGGTGCCGTGCCGGATAGCATCGGCCATGAAGAAGTCGGCGCTGGCGCGGGTGTCTTCGAGCGTGAGCAGCTTATCCAGCCGCCACCAGAGCCGTTCCAGTATCTCAGGGAAGTTTTTTGGCGGCTCGCCAGGAATTGCCATGCCACGCGCAAAGGCGCCGTAAAAATGCGTGTGGGCACAGAGAAAGCCAGGCAGCACCAAAGCGCCGCCCGCATCCACATATTCAGCATTGGGATGCTCGGCGCGCAGATCAGCCGTCTTGCCGAGGGCCGCGATCAGCCCATCGCGCGCCAGCAGCGCGCCATCCTCAATGAGTTCGCTGCGCTGGCCCAACGTCGCTACCGTTGCGTTGGCAATGAGTGTATCCGGCATGGCTGGTCTCCTCTGCTGGTTGGTTATTGTAAGCGCAAGACCATGAGTTCTTCGTCCCAATACTGATCGCCTTGCTTCAAGGCGCGTGGCTCCAGACCATAGACCTCAAAGCCGAGCGAGCGGTACAGCCGACGCGCGGCGGTATTGCTGGTAACAACCGCCAGCAGCAGTAGCTCCAGCCCTGGGATTGTGCGCGCCTGGGCAATGGCTTCTGCCACCAACGCTTTGCTAATGCCGTGTCCGCGCTGCTCAGGGGCTACATACATGCTGACGATGTAGCCCTTATGTTGGCCTTTCTGCCCGCTTTCCCGATAAAAGCCGACGATGCCAACCAGACTCTCATCCTCGAATGCGCCGATGAAAAAGGTTTCGCTAAGCGGTTGGCGCAGACGCTGGCGAAAGCTCTCCTTGCTGCGTTGCAGCGTTTCCTCATAGGTTGAGCCGAACGCCTCTGGGTTATCCTGAAGCGCGCGCAAACGGATGCTCCAGAGCGCGTCTAAGTCTTCTTCCGTTAGTTTGCGTATGAGCATGGCTATTGCCTCGATTGATAAAGAGAAGTCTTACGCTGTTCTTAGACGGTGACGAACGTCCTCATATGGTGCTGGTAGTAAGTCTATCTTTGAGAAGAAAGTGTCGACAAAATTTAAACTAGAATCAACGGCCCACTGAGCGCAGGCGTGGCTCAGGTATGAGTGGAGGAAATGTGAACCAGGCTTAACCAAAGGGTTAGCTTTCTTGGAAAACCTTGTTTCTAACATCCTTGAAAGATCGTGAACTTTGTCTTCACCTGATTTGCCCTTGGATGGGCCATCCCAGAGAGTTCTATAGTGAATAAGGGCATTGCGTAGCTTTATTAGTTCATCAACTTCTTGATAGGGAGACATGCCTTTAGGAAAAGATTCTTTTCCCACCCACTCAAGGGCCAGTTGAAACTTCTTTAGGCTCGAAAATTGTATTCTGCCCTTGAGTTCTTCTTCCCACACAGCAGCCATGACTGCAACTGCTGTGGGTGGCAGATGGTCAGTAACTCGGCTAAAAGATTGGTAAACATTCCCATAAAGCTCATTGATAATGGCCTCTATGAAAGCTACAGCAGTAAAGATGGCCCCAGTAACGAAAGCCCGATGGTTAGCAATTTGCTCATCATCGCCTTTACCGGCATATGCTTTCTCGATTTCTGCTGCTTGTCTAGCAAAGAGGGCGGCTGACTGGATATGAAACCTTGAAAAGTAAACTCCTACGGTTAGAGTAGCGGTTGCAGTCTCGCTTTCAGATGCAGTGCCGCTTAGAAAGATGGGCGCTGGCTTGTTGCTGATATTATCCGGGTTGCTCATCGCTAGCCTCTTATATTCCATCTCTCATCGCCTGCCACACTCGCTCTGGCGTCAGGGGGATTTCGCGCACGCGCACGCCCAGCGCATCGGCAACGGCGTTGGCGATGGCCGGGGCCATGCCGTCGATGGGGATTTCGGCGACGGCTTTCGCGCCATACGGGCCGAAGGGGTCGCTGGTCTCCACCAGAAAGGTTTCGTGCGCGGGCATCTCGTCGGCGCGGTATATGTGGTAGGTGGTGAAGTCGGTGGTCAGCAGCGCGCCCTGCTCATCGTACAGCATCTCTTCGCACGTGCCATAGCCGAGCGCTTGCGTCGCGCCGCCCTCAATCTGCCCTTCTGCGGTTGCGGGGTTGATCGCCTTTCCGCAGTCAACGGCAGAAACCATCTTGACGACGCGCACCACGCCGGTCTCGCTGTCCACCTCGACTTCGGCGAACTGCGCGGCAAAAGGCGGCGGCGAATCATAACTCATCGTGGAGGCGGTTGCCATAATCTGGTGCTGGTTTTCTACGTGCAGCGAATGCAGCGCCACATCCGAGATACTGACGCTGCGGCCATCGAGCGCGATGACGCGGCGGTTCTCCAGGTGCAGCGCGTCGGGCGGCGCGTTGAGCATGCGCCCGGCCACTTCGCAGATTTGCTCGCGCACCTGCTCTGCCGCCTTTTTGACCGCGCCGCCAGAGATATACGTCGTGCTGGAGGCATACGCTCCTGTATCAAACGGCGTGAAGTCGGTATCAGACGAGTGGATGATGATGTCTGAGACGGGCACGCCCAGCACCTCCGCGCCAATTTGCGCCAGCACCGTATCTGAACCCGTGCCCAGGTCGGTTGCGCCCACCAGCACGTTAAAGGAGCCATCGTCGTTGAGCTTGATGCTGGCCCCGCCCATGTCCAGCCCCGCGATAGCAGTGCCATGCATGGCAATAGCGACGCCTACGCCGCGCTTGATGCGCCCATTGCCTGGATGGCCGCGCTGCTCGTCCCAGCCGATGGCGGCTTTGCCCTTTTCGATGCAGCCAGGCAGGCCGCAGCTCTGAATCACCTGCACCAGCCCCTCTTTGCCCTCGCCGAGCGCCACCGACAGCGGGTTCTCATCGCCCTGGCGTATCCAGTTTTTCTGGCGGAAGGCAATCGGGTCCATGCCCAGGGCTTTAGCAACTTCATCCATGTGGCTTTCCAGGGCAAAGATGCCCTGCGGCACGCCATAGCCCCGGAACGCTCCAGGCGGCGGCAGATTGGTATAGACGACATCGGCGACAAAGCGGATGTTGGGCGCCCGATAGAGCGGCAGCGACTTGGAGCCGGTGTTGCTCTGAACGGTCAGCGCGTGCGTGCCATACGCGCCGGTATTTGCCAGCACGATCATCTCGTTGGCGACCATCGTTCCATCGCGCTTGACGCCTGTGCGCATCTTGAGTATCTGCGGGTGGCGCGAGCGGCTGCTGCGAAACTCCTGCTCGCGGCTGTATTCGAAGCGCACCGGTCTGCCGGTAGCGATGGTCAGATGGGCGGCCAGGTCTTCGATCAGTACCTCCTGCTTGACGCCAAAGCCGCCGCCGATGCGTGGCTTGATGACGCGAATGCGCCTGGGCGGCAGACCAATGATCGGCGCGATGATACGGCGCACATGGAATGGCACCTGGGTACTGGTGCGTACAATCAGGCGCTCGTCTTCGTCCCAATAGGTGATGACGATATGCGGCTCCAGCGGCGTCTGCTGCACCTGGGGCACGATGTATTCGCCCTCGACGACCAAATGAGATTCGGCAAACCCTTGCTCCACATTGCCCACTTCGGCCTCGATGCGCGCCGCCAGGTTGCGCGATGCGTCGTGAATACGGTAGGAGTCTGGCTCTGGATGGATGCAAGGCGCGCCCGGGTCCATCGCGCGGCGGAGGTCCAGCACAGCGGGCAAAATCTCATAATCTACTTCGATGAGATCAAGCGCACGCTGGGCAATCTCCGGCGTCTCGGCAGCGACAACAGCCACGCGATCACCGACAAAGCGTACGACGTTATCCAGGCTGTACTGGTCGTGCGGGCCAGGCTCCGGCCAGGATTGGCCTGCTGTAGTGTAGGGGATGCGCGGCAGGTCTTTATGGGTCAAGACGGCGTGGACACCAGGCAGCGCCCTGGCTTTCGCGGCGTCGATGTCGCGGATGCGTGCGTGCGCGTGTGGGCTGGTCAGCAGGGCGGCATGCAGCATGCCGCGCAGTTCAATATCATCCACAAAGCAGGGTTTTCCTGTAGCCAACTTGACGGCATCAACTTTGCGTTCCGGCTTGCCAACTGTCCGCAGGGCTTCTTTAGGTCGCGCCAGGGTAGAAACGCTGACCTCTGCCTCAAGTTCCAGGTCATCCTGCGCGGCTGACCGTGAGGTGTGGGCTGGCCCGCTGTCGCCGCTGTCTGGCTCGCTGCCTCCATGTCCGTAGTGTTCGGCAGATTTGCCCGGCGACCAGACCTCGCTATCGCCAAAGGTTGGTGGCGGCACTTCGCCGCGCAGGATAGCAGCGGCGCGCTGGATGGCCTGTACCGGCTTGACGTAGCCGGTACAGCGGCAGAGATTGCCGGAGATGGCGTCTCGAATCTGCTCATCTGTTGGATTGGGCGTGTCTTTCAGCAGCGCCTGCGCAGCCAGAACCATTGCCGGAATGCAATAGCCGCACTGTACCGAACCATTATCGGCCATCGTCTGCTGAATCGGGTGCATCTGCCGGGGCGTGCCGATTCCTTCAACGGTTGTGATCGCTGCGCTATCGGCCTGCGCTGCCAGCATGACGCAGGTGTTTCTAGGCACGCCATCGACCAGGACTGCGCACACGCCGCACTCGCCGGTATCGCAGCCGTGCTTGACGCTGAAGCAGCCCTCGCAGCGCAGCGTTTCCAACAAGCGCGCGTTGGGCGCGACCTCTAGCGAGCGCCACGTGCCATTGATCGTCAGTCCGATGCGCATAACTTCCACTCCCTTGCTATGAGCTATTGCCTCGTGCCGCAAACAGCCCTGAATCCTTGCTGATATGAATCGCTCCGTGCGCTGCCAGTTCCTGCTCAATCAACGCCTGGAGTCGTTCCAGTTTCTCGCCCACTAAGACACGCCCTACCTGGCCGGAGAGGATGTAATCAACCAGCGGTTGCGCCTCGGTGACAACCAGCGCATCCTCGTAACGGTAGAGCATGACAGCGGGGAAGTATGGCGTAAGCTGAGCCGCGCCATTCTCTAGAGAAAATGAGCTTGTCGCTACACCCCACCTGAAGCTAGCATCAACTTGCCGTATCAGATCGCCTATCTCCTGAAGATCGGTCTCACCTACTGTCGAAGCGTAGAGTATCCCATCAGTCTTGAGGACGCGGCGAATCTCTGCGAGCGCCCTGGGCCGATCTGGAACATGGTAGAGCATATGGTTCGCAATCACCACATCCAGGCTGGCATCGTCAAAAGGGATCGCTTGCGCATCGATCAACTGGAACTGGAAAGCGCGTTGGCTGCGGCTCAGCTTCTGCCGGGCTTCCCGAAGCATCCCAGCTGAAAAGTCGGAGAGCGTGACCTCCCAGGTGTCGGACATGCGGCTGAGGTTAATCGTCCAGAGCAGTCCTGGGCCGCAGCCTAGTTCAAGGATGCGACTCCCAGGCTTCAGCCTGAACTGATCGAAGACCCAGCGGTGCCAGCCATATTTGTTGACGCTAAAGCGCGCGTGAAGCTGAATGCGCGCATTCAGCCTTGAAGCATCTTTATACTGATCGTGCAGCAGAGAGGATTGGCTAGGTCTGTCTGACATCATATTTCCTTCGCTAACCCGCCTATGGCCCCGCACCCAGGCAGAGTGGGTAGAGTAGGCATTCTGGGCATTTTTGCAATTTATAGCAGCCCTTCCCCTTCGTTCCACTCCTCCGCCAGCTTGCCATTCGCCAGACGAAAAATCTGGATCATTGTCCTACTCACCCGCCTGCTCGTTGGCGCGCTGCCCGCATAGGTGCCTTGATGGGTCCCCTGCCAGGTGGTGCGGATGACCACTTTGTCCCCTTCTGCAATCAGATCATCAATAGTCACGCGCAGATCCGGGAAGCCCGCCCGCACTGCCGAGATGAATTGCCGAACTCCCTCCGGCCCAGGAACCTGCTCCTCGGTAGAGCGATCAACAAAATCGGGGGCAAATACGTCATCAATGACATCCAGGTTTCCCCGATTGATGCTCTCTTCAATCACGCCACGGATGATGGCTTTGTTCTCTTCTTCTGGCGTTGGCATCCCTGGCCTTCCTCTCCCTCTTCAAGCGGCCCTTCTTTTATCGCTGTTCCTTGCCGTCGCCCATGATCTGCCGCCAGCGCGCGGCATCGGCGCATTGCGCCAGCGCGCGCCGCGCCAGGGTGGCGGCCACATCGCGCCGGTAAGCCGGGCTGGCGCGAAAGTCGGGCGGCGGCGCAAACGCATCCAGACCCGCCGTTACGGCTGATGCAATCTGCGCTTGATCAGGATGCTTACCAGCCAGCATCTGTTCAGTTCCTTGAAGCCGCATAGGCGCCATGCCCACGCCGCCAACCGCGACGCGAGCCTGCTGGCAGATGCCGCCCTGAAGTGTCAGCACGGCTGCCGCGTGAACAAGCGCAACATCATCGGGCGCGCGTGCCACGCGCAAGAATGCGCCCGCGCTATTGGCAGAAGGCCGCTCGATCAGTACGTCTACCAGCAGTTCTTCGGGGCGTCGCTCCTGAAAGACACCTTCCGCTAGGACCACGCGCTCATGCTCGCCAATAAGGCGCGCTCTGGCATTCAGCGCAGCCAGCGCAACCGCCAGATCAGCCTGCGCGGCTGGACCGGAGGCCAGCGTCCCCCCAATCGTAGCAGCGTTGCGAATCAAGCGCGCTGCTGAGGTTCTGGCCGCCTGCTCCAGTATGCCGCCAGCCAGTTCACGAATGATGGGCGATTCAACCAGTCCTTGCAATGTGACCAATGCGCCGATGTGGATTTCTGACTCATGCTCGCTGATGGCATTCAGATCAAGCGCGCGCAGGTCCACGACTGCCTGAAGATCTTTATCGCGCTTCCCCACCAGCAGCGTACCGCCCGCGAGCGGCGCCGACTTGACGCCGGGCCGCTTGAGCAGTTGCAGCGCCTCTGCAAGCGTTTCTGGCCGATAATATTCAGTGACATTGAGGAGCATGACTGGTTCCTCTTTTTCTTAGAAAGGGGTTAGCGTTGCAAAGGCACAACCTGCGCCGCCGCAACATCAATCAATCCCTGATCGGTCAGCTTCAGCGATGGAATAACCGAAAGGCTCAGGAAGCTGAGCGTCATAAAGGGATGTTCCAGCGTGCAGCCAAGTTCGGCGGCGGCAGTATCCAGCACTTCAAGCTGGCTCACCAGTTCGCCAACTGGCAGCGGAGAAACCAACCCGCCCAGCGGCAGCGGGACGCTGGCGCGCACCTGCCCATCGACCACAAGCGCGAAGCCGCCGCCAAGCTCATTGATCGCTTCGATAGCACGCAAAATATCGGCATCGTTCGTGCCTGCAATCACCAGATTGTGCGCGTCGTGGGCAACGGTGGAAGCAATCGCCCCTCGCTTCAACCCAAAACCTTTCACCAGCGCCAGTCCAACGCGCCCGCTGGCGTGATGGCGCTCGACCACGACGAGCTTGAGCAGGTCACGCGAGACATCCGGCACAATCTGCCCATCCACGAGCGGCGCGGCTTCGGTCAGGTGCAGCGTCGTGATCTGGCCTGGCTCGATGCCAATCACAGCCACATCGCCTGGCTGGCCGGGGATGCACAGTTGCTCCGGGCGAATCGTGCCGGTATGCACGGTCCCGGTTGTGGGGCTGGCCTCCAGGGCAGGAGGCGCAAAGAGCGCCTTGCCAGCCTGGGCCACCAGCGCGCCATCCTTGTAGACCTCCTGAATATCAAATTGCTCCAGGTCGCCAAGCACGAGCAGATCAGCAACGTAGCCGGGCACAAGTGCCCCGCGATCATCCAGGCGGAAATACTGCGCGGTATTCAGCGACCCCATGCGCATGGCCTGCATGGGACTCAGGCCGCCAGCAATCGCCATGCGCACCATTGAATCGATGTGGCCGCGCTTCACGAGGTCCACCGGATCGCGATCATCGGTGACAAAGCAAGCGCGCGGAGGGTTCAGTTCTTTGATAAGCGGAAGCAAGGCTTCCAGGTTGCGTGCTGCCGAGCCTTCGCGCACCATCAGCCACATGCCCAGGCGCAGCTTCTCGCGGGCCTCCTCGATGGTCGTACTCTCGTGATCAGACATGATTCCGGCGGTGGCATAGGCGTTGAGATCACGCCCACGCACGCCCGGCGCGTGCCCATCGACGACGCGCCCGCGCGCTCTGGTGGCCTCAATCTTTGCCAGCACCTGGGCATTGGCGTGCAGGACGCCAGGCACATCCATCATCTCGGCCAGCCCCAGCACGCGCTCATCTTCCAGCAGCGGCAGGAGATCGGCGGCAGACAACGCCTGGCGTGGGCTTTCCAATGGCGAGGCAGGGACGCAGGAAGAAAGCACCGCATAGACGGTCAGCGGAAGGTTGCGCCCGGACGCCAGCGCATAACGAATGCCCTCGATGCCCATGACGTTTGCGTATTCGTGGGGGTCGATGATGACAGTGGTTGTGCCGTGCGGAACAACGACCTGGGCAAACTGCGCCAGAGTCATCATCGTGCTTTCGATGTGCATGTGCCCATCGATCAGTCCCGGCGCCAGAAAGCGCCCGCCCAGATCGCGTGCCTCGCGCGCCTCGTACTGTCCTGGCTCGCCAATCGCGGCAATGGCGCCCTCGACAATGACGACATCGGCGGGATAGATCTCCCCAGAGCAGACATTGACAAGCTGACCATTCCGTAGAATCAGATCGCCCGGTTCTTCCCCCCGCGCTACGCGAACCCGGCGTGCGATGCCCATGAACACCTCCCAGAACTCTTGACAGTCGCTTTGGCTGCCAGTATACTCTGCTCACACCGAGAATGGAACAAGATTTCACTGGATGGAACAGAAAAGTGGGGCATGCTATGCGACACGGTGAAAGCAATGGCACAGTTCAGACAGTGCGCCGGGTTGCCTCCGTCTTTTCTGCCTTCCAGAGCCGGGGGTTGCTGCGCATTACTGAACTGGCAGAGCTTACCGGCTTGCCGAAGTCAACGGTTCACCGTATTGTCAGCGCGCTAGTTGCCGAGGGTTTGCTGATTCAGGACGAAGACAGCCATAAGTATCAGCTTAGCCTGCGAGTGGCGGAACTGAGCGCGGGTCTGCTTGCTTCCAATACCGTGCGTCGTGTTGCCAGACCCATGCTAATGGAACTGCGTGACCAGACGCATGAGTCGGTGCATCTGGCGGTCCTGGAGCATCTGGATGTCGTTATCATTGATACCGAGGATTCGTACTATTTTGTGCGCGAGGTGAATGTCCCAGGTCAGCATCTCCCAGCGCATACCGTCTCGACCGGCAAGGTGTTGCTGGCCTATCAGTGGGAGGGGCGTCTGGGCGAGCTACTTTCGCAGATGGCGCTGAAGCGTTTTACAGAGCAGACGGTCACCGATCCGCGTCGCTTCGTTGAGGAATTACGCCAGGTGCGGGCGCGCGGGTATGCGATCTCATGTGGTGAGTTGGAGGTGGGGGTTGAGGCGGTGGCTGCGCCGATCTTCGATCAGACCGGCGCAATTGCCGCCGCAGTTTCAGTAGGTGGACCCAGCGAGCGATGCCATCCGCGTCAGGCTGAGTTTATCCGGGCGGCCTGCGAGGCCGGGCAGAGGATTACCCAGGCTATGCGCCTGGCCGGTTGGAGATGACTGTGTTTCGGCAGATTCTGGTGGGCGTCAAGGGCGCAGGCGATCTTGCCAGCGGAACCATTCACCGTCTGCACCGCGTCGGCTTTGCAGTGATGGCAAGCGAATTGCCCCTGCCGCTGGCGCTGCGCCGCACGGTGGCGTTTGCTGAAGCCGTCTATGCTGGCTCAATCGAGATCGAAGGGCTGACTGGCGTGCGGGCCGATACAGTAGCCGAGGCGCGCGCGGTGCTGGAGCAAGGGCAAGTGCCAGTGCTGGTTGACCCGGATGGGACCCTGCTGCGAACGCTAAAACCCACCACACTGATCGACGCGACACTCGCCAAGCATCCGACAGGAATACACCTCACCGATGCGCAGATTGTGTTGGCGCTGGGGCCGGGATTTGAGGCCGGGATTGACGCGCATGCGGTGATTGAAACGAATCGGGGGCATAATCTGGGGCGTGTCTATCTGCGCGGTTTCGCTGAGCCAGATACCGGCGTGCCGGGCAATATCGACGGGTATACCTCGGAACGCCTCTTGCGCTCACCTGCCGATGGCCCGTTGGTGGCTCAGCATGCCATTGGTGATCTGGTCAGCGCGGGCGAAGTGGTCGCTACTGTTGGCGAAGCGCCGATGTATGCCCAGATTAGCGGTGTGCTGCGCGGGCTGGTGCATGATGGGCTGGTGGTGCGCCAGGGCATGAAAGTGGGCGACATCGACCCGCGCGCCAGGCGCGAACACTGCTTCAGCATCTCGGATAAGTCGCGGGCGATTGCGGGCGGGGTGTTGGAGGCGCTGCTCTATTTGCTTGGGCAGGCTCCTCTGGTGGATGTGGCTGGATAACACGTTCTGGGGGCGTTTATGCTGAAAGTGCGGGCGTATC
>JBJKSJ010000225.1:0-11671 GCA_046704085.1 Ktedonobacterales bacterium
ATCTTGAACGCGGGGGCAATAGCGGGGCAGCCGCGTGTTTTTGCGCCCCTGCGTGGCGCGCCAGGCGCGCCGGTAATGAATCCTGCCAACGGAGGCTGGATGCCAGAAAGAAACGGGTTGCCCCCGCTGCCCCCGCTGCCCGCAGGGCAGCCCATCAACGGGTCGCTGGAGCAGCGCGCTCAGCAGTGGCTCAACAGTTACACCGATCCCCCCAGGCAACCTGCTGAGCCAGCCCCGCAGGCCAGCCCCGCCGGGACGCAATGGGCCGAGATGCCTGGCGTGCCCCCGATGAACGGCGCGAGCGGTCTGGCGGCTCAGCAGGGCGGTTCGCTGCCGGGGATGGGGAACTACGTGCCTGCCGGATTCACCCCGGCCATGCCAATGGGTGATCTCGCGGCGCTGAGCGACGCCATCAACGCCCTGGCGGCGGCGGGCGCGCCAGGCTACCACCAGGCGGCGGCAGCGGCCAACGCTATGAACGCGCGCAACATGGCTGCTGACGCGGGCAGCCAGTGGGGCCGCGAGCCGAACTATCCTCCCCCGGACATGGGGATGCCGCCAGCCATAGACAGGCGTGTTCCCTCCCGTGCTGTCGCGCCGCCGATCATGCGCGAGGGTCGCTCGCCCTCCGACCAGATGCCCGATCTGAACCAGATGCCCGCCGGAGCGCAGCCTCCCGGCAGAGGCGCGGCAGAAACGATGTATATGGCCCAGCAGGCGTTTGCCGATCTACGCCTGGCGCCCGATGCTGCTCAGACCCAGAGTACACGCAGCCGCGCGCTTCCTGACAACATGGATGAGTATGAGTATCAGCGGCGCGAGCGCCCCACCCACGCGCGCAGCCCTGGCGATGACCTCACGACGCCAGCGCCTCGTCGGCCATCGGGCGACATGGGGATAGGCGCCGCTGGCTCCCAGCGCGCTGCCTACCAGAACCAGACGCTCTCGCCCGTGGTCGCCCCTGGGCATGTTGAACGCTCGCTGAGTACGGTGCTGGTCGAAGGTCAACTGGTCAGTCAGCAGAAGCTGGAAGTAGCGGTGGGCATTCAGCGCCTGCTGCGTGGTGTGGACATCGATTATCGCCTGGGGGAAGTTCTCTTGCTCTTCAAATTCCTCACATCCGATCAATTGTTGGCGGCGCTGTTGGTGAGCCGGGGGCTGGTGGCGCCCGCGCAGGTAGCAGCGATGGGGCGCATCAAGCAGGAACTGCATGCTATCGGCATGGAGTACGATCTGGAAAACTTGCTGGTCCTCTTCCGCCTGCTTAGCTCCGAACAACTGCGCGAGATTCGCAGCGAATTTCCCTGAAGCCTCGCCCGTCTCGTCTCGCTCTGGCTGCCCTGGTTCTCTATGGCTGAGATTTTGAAGGGAACCATGACCAATTCAGGCGCGCTCGAACGTTTGTAGAGAAGAGCAGAGCGTGCCTGGCGCCATGAAACAGGCCAGCCTGTGTTGCAAAAGGGGGCTTGCATGTGAAGAAGGAGCGCGCCCACTCAGGAGGTCGTCAATCTCTGGATGCCCTGCGGACAGAATATGCCGAGCAGCGCGGCAGTGGCTCACTGCGGCTGGCGAGAACGTCGGGGGTGTATCGTCGGCCCTTCGAGCCGGAGGCGCCTCCCTCCATTGGCTGGCCTATCTGGCTGGCCGCCATCATCAGTCTGCTGGCGTTTCTGCTGGCTGCCAGCGCCAGTGTCTTCATGGGCCTGGCCGCGCTGACCCCCCTGACTGTCAGCCAGACCGTCTTGAAGCTGGTCTTGCTTGGCCCGGTGGTTGGCGGCGCGCTGGCTCTGCCAGGCGTCGTTCTCGCCTTGCTGGCGACCAGGCGGGCGCGCCAGATTGAGGCAGGCGTGGCCGGGCCGGTCACGCTGGTCTGGTTGGCGACGGCGCTGCTGGTGGCCGGTCTGCTCTTTGGGGGCTTCGTCACCGCTCCGCGCTCCACCCTGGCGACGTTTGGCAGCGCCATCCAGGCGCACTGCGCGCGCCTGGCCCAATCACTGCAACCATACGGCAACCCGCCGAACGTGAATACGCTGGAGCAGCACGCGCTTGACGTGGTGGCGACCTTAGAGGATGATCAGAACCAATTGCCCGGCGATCAGCAAGCCCTCGGCTCCCTGACGGCACCCAGCCCTACCTATCAGCCGCTGCTGGATGATTGCCGGGCGCTGGCGACCAAAGATGAGCAGACCGTTACGGCCCTGCTGAGTAAACTGGGCGTGCCCCCCGACCTGAACGGGGCGCAGGCCATCGTGAAGCAGTATGAGAGCGATACCAGGACAACGCTGGCCGATATTCAGCGCCTGGGCAATCAATTGATGCAGACGATCTTTACCCCGTTCCAGCCAGGCTGATCTGCCGTTCATGGTTGCTGGGGCGGCCCGCCGCCAGTGTTGGGAAATTGGCCGGGCACGGTGGGCGTCTCGCCTGGCGGCCCTGGCGGCTCTGTGGTGGGTGTCAGGTTGATGATTGGCGTGGTGATGATCGGAGGCTCTGTGCCGGTGACAGCGGCGCCCAGCACGACCTGACCGCAGGCCAGCACGGCATTGCTGGTGCTATTGCCATTGTAGAGAACGATAAACCAGGACGCTTCCACTGGCGCGCTCACTGTCGTGCTGCTTGCGCCGTTGCCACTGCTGTCGGTAATGGCCGGTTGCAGCGCGGTCAGCAATTTGCCATAACAGGAACCCTGGTTGATCGAGAGCGCGTAGGTGGTCTCGGCCTCCAACTGCTGAAGTTGAACCGCGATAATCGTCGCCTGGCCGCCTTGCAGCGGCGTCAGCGTCGCTGTACCTCGCGTGGTTGATCCATTGATGGCAACCAGCGTTGCCGACCCAGAGTTCTGCACCGAGAGTGAAGGCACTATCACAAAGATGACGCCGCCGATCACGACCAACGCGCCAAGCATCAGCACTGCACGCATCTTGCCCACCTTGCCCCGGCAGGCATTGCGAACGGCTGGCGGCGTCAGAAACCGCCAGCAGGAGAGCCAGCAGGCCAGCGCCCTCCGGGGCCGGTAAAAGAGTGTGGCAATATCCATGCCAGCCGGGTTTTGCGTCGGCCAGGCAGACGGCTCTGTTTTCCTGGCTGCTCGCTTTATTGCGCGGGCTGCACCTGATGCAGAAACTCCCAGGATTTGAGGTCGCGTTCCAGATGGAAACGCAGCAGCGCCTGAAGCAGATACTCGATCTCGTATTGCTGGCTGCTCTCCAGGCGCAGGCGTGGGATGCGCTCCCAGGGGGTTGTCTGGAGCAGGCGCAAGACCTTCAGGCTGCCCAGCGAGATGGGCCGTTGGGCGTAGCGCGCGCAATTGGGGCAAAGGACGCCCCCCAGCGTGGGGTTGAAGCCGTTTTCGACTGGCTCCAGCGTGGACCCACAGGCTGCGCACTCGTGCAGGCTGGGGCGATAGCCCAGGTCATCGAGCAACTGAATTTCAAAATAGCGCAGCATCTGCCAGGCGCGGCTGCGATAGGGGGCGCCTGGCGCGCCGTTCGCGCTGGCGGCCTCCGCGTTGGAAAGCGCCAGCGGCGCCGATGTGGCGTGACCGCTCGCATTGCTGGCCGCGTGTCCGTTTCCAACTGTGGGCTCTGCGAGGTCGCCGGAGAGCGTGGCATAGGGCGCGGGAGTCTCCTGGATGTGGCGCGCGCCGTTGTGCCCGTTGCGCGCGTGCGCGGCCTGGCTGGCCGCCGCGTCCTCATCCAGCCGCCGCAGGCTCTCCAGCAGCAGCAGATAGAGGCTGGTGTGTTCGTCGTGTTCTTCGGTGAACTTATCGACCAGTTCGGCCAGATAATAAGCCATCGTGGCGTGCCAGAGGGCGTCGCGCAGATGGGGGAAGCGTTCTTTGCATTCGCCCTGCGTGACGATCTCCAGGTCGCGGCCTGTGGCAAGCTGCAACTGGGTGCGCGTGAAGAGTTCCACATGCCCGGCGATCCGGCTGGTGGTGCGGCGGGCGCCTTTGGCAATCGCCTTGATCTTGCCCCGCTGGGGTGTGAAGAGGGTGAGGATGCGGTCGGCCTCGCCATAATCGATGCGTTTTAGGACAAAAGCGTCGGTGGTATAGACATGCGGCTGGCGCATACAAATATCCTTCTGAACAGCGGCTGGCGCGAACGGCGGTTCTGGGTTGCAGGCTATGTTAGAATAGGACCACACAGATGCGCTTTATGCCCGCGAGAGCAGGTCTGGACTTCTCTGATTATAGCATATCCCCAGGTCATCGTGCCTGGTTGCTGGAGGAAATGTGTATGGTTTGTCTGCGGCAATCGTTCCGTAGGAGCGCGTGGCTGCTGATGGCGTCACTGGTGGCGCTGTTCGCGCTGAGCGGGTGCGGCGGGGATTCAGCCCCGCCCGCGCCATCCGGGGGCGACACGAATGTCACCCCCACGCCGACGCTGGCGCCCAGCCCCACGCCCGTCCACATCAACGGCTGGCAGACCTATAGCGACAAGCCATATGCTTTTGCCATCCAGTATCCCCCCAACTGGACCGAGATGCTGGAGCCAGAGCCGCAGGGCGCGCCGTATGAGGTCGTCGCTTTCTTTCCTGCCGGGACGACCAGCGGCAACATGGCCCCGACCCAGAACGTCATCACCATCACGGTCGGCGCCAATCAGCCCAACACGGTTGATAATCCCGCGCCAGACGGATTCATGCCCACCGGCACGGTCAACGTGGCCGGAACCAGCCAGACCTTGCTGACCGGCCCCGGCTCCAATGGCGGCCAGGGTTTGCTGGTGCAATATGCCCAGGCCAATCAAGTCTACCTTTTCTCCTCCAGCGCCGATGACGCCTCCGCCAATGCCTTCCAGCAAACTTTCACGCAGATGCTCTCGACCTTCCAGATGGGGTCAACGTAAAAGTAATCTGGCAAGCTGAATGTAACACAGGCAGCGCGGCGACAAAGGTCGTTGCACTGCCTGCGTGGTATTCTATCGCCTGGTGGGGTAGGTTAGCTGGCGAGCTTGCTCACTACCTCTACGACGGTATCCAGTTCAAAGGGCTTCTCCAGGATGGCCTGCACCATCGCTGGCTGGGGATTCGGGCGTGGCTGTGTCAGCCCCCAGCCCGCCGACATCAGCGCCACCCTGGCCTTGCGCTTCAAGCGTGGGTTGGCTTCGAGCGCCTGCAAGACGGCGCGCCCGTCCATGCCGGGCATGCGCATATCAAGCAAGATGATACATTTGCCCTCGCGCTGAAGCATCTCCAGCGCCTCTGCGCCATTGCTTGCCGTGTAGACTTGAAAGCCTTCTTCTGCGAGCAATTCGCGCAAGACATAGCGGATGCCATCATCATCGTCGACAATCAGCACTTTCGCCATCACCGTGAACCTCCTCGGCGGAGTATCAGAAGCGTGTCGCTTTGAGCGACCTCCTGGTTCAAGGCTCCTGGTTTTTGCCGACCAGGAATACCTCTCACCTGTTACTCTCTCTCTCACGCATAAATCGGGCCGAGAAGAGCGTCTGGTGGCCTGGTGGCAGATGGCTGGCGTGATGCTAAGCGGCTTTTTCCTGGAAGCGGAAGAGGCGCATGGCGATCAGGAAGCAGATGATGCCATAGGCGAAGAGGCCCAGGATGTCCGGCAAAACCTGCGTCACGTCTTTGCCAAAGATCATGATCCCGTTCAGTCCCTCCATTGCCCAGGCGGTGAGACCAACTTTGGCGATCTTCTGCATCCAGTCTGGCTCCAGGAAGAGCGGCCACCACGCGCCGCCGATGGCTGCTGTCACCAGAGTGACCAGCGTCACAACGGGATTCAACTGGCGGCGCGTCTTCACCACCGAGACGAGCAAAATGCCCAGGCCGGTGGCGGCAAAGCTGGCGCCAAGGAGCAACAGAATCATGCCGGGCCAGGAACCGATGTGCATGTGAAAGAGTAGATAGCCAGCGCCAAACAGGACGATCAGTTGGGCCAGGGTGAGCAGGAATTGCGCGAGCAGCTTGCCGCCCAGCAGCGCGTATTTCTGGATTGGCGCGATGAGCAGACGTCGGAAGGTGCCATCTTCTTTTTCCTGCAAGATGGTGGCGGCAGCGGCGTTGATGCTGAAGAGCGCAAAGAAGATGGCGTAGCCGGGGACGATCTGATCGAACGTTCCGACTTTGGGCGCCTGCCCGGCTTGCAGGAGGGCCACCTGCGCCGTTTGCGTGGCGGTGGTGCTGGCGTTGCCGACGATGCGCGCGATGCTCGCCTGGTCAATCGTCTGCGGGGCGCAGGTGTTCCCTGGTTGGTGACAGACCTGCTCGACCTGATTGACCGCTGCCGCGCCGGAGAATTGCTGGCTGACCAGTTGATTGACGACGCTGGTCACAATCTGCTGGGCAATGTTGATGCGCGCGTCGTTACTGCCTGGCACGGAATAGAACTGCACCAGATTGCTCGTTGGCGTGCCGTTCTGGGCGGCAGCCGCCAGCTTGTCAGTCGTGCCCGCAGGAATGACCACTCCGGCGATGGCGTTGCCATCCTTCACTTGCTGCTGCACGTCGGCAGAATTGTTATAGTGATTGATTGTCACCACCAACTGGCTGTTATTGATTTTCAAGGCTTGCTCAACGGTTGTGCCGACATAGCCGTTGTCCTGGTTATCCAGGGCAACGGTCATGCTGATCTGAGTGGAGCCGCTGCCGAAGATATTGCCCAGGGCAAAGCCAACGACCGTGATTAAGAGCAGCGGCACAGCGAGCAAAATAATCAGACCCCAGCGGTCCTTGACGACCTGCGCGAGATCCTTTTTCGCCACATACCAGACGGTTCTCATCCGATGGTTCTCCCTTATGCTTGTCAGGCACAATCTGCCTGGTGGTGTCTGCTTAGTCTCGGAGGGTCTTGCCCGTCAACTGGATAAAGAGTTCTTGCAGGCCATGCGGACGCTGCACTTCGCGGCGCTGGTCGCGCATCGCCAGCAGTTGCTCCAGCGTGCCCAGCGCGATGATCTGCCCTTCATCCATGATAGCGATGTGGTTGCAGAGCCGCTCGGCCTCTTCCATATAGTGCGTGGTGTAGAGGATGGTGGTGCCCTGATCGCGCAACTGTTCGATGGTATCAAAAATGTTTTCGCGCGATTGCGGGTCCACGCCCACCGTTGGTTCGTCCATGAGCAGCAGCGCGGGCCGGTGCATGAGGGCAATCGCCATGTTGATGCGCCGCTGCATGCCGCCAGAGAAGTTTTTGACTGGCTCTTTGCGGCGCTCGTAGAGGCTGACGAAGCGCAGCACCTCCTCGGCGCGCGTCTGAATCTCTTTGGACCGGAGGCCATAGATCTCGCCAAAGAACTCCAGATTCTCCAACGCCGATAAGTCTTTATACAGCGCGATCTCCTGGGGCACAACGCCAAGCGTGCGCTTGACTTTCAGCGGCTCTTTCTCGATGGAGCGCCCATCGATGATCGTATCGCCGGAAGTTGGCTCCAGATAGCCGCACTTCATGTTGATGGTGGTGCTTTTGCCCGCGCCGTTGGGACCAAGCAGGCCGAAGATTTCGCCTTTGCCAATGGTGAACGAGACGCTCTTGACGGCCTCGTGCTTGCCGAACGTTTTGACGAGGTTGCGGACCTCGACATGCACCAGGCGCCCATCTTGCGGCTGGTGCAGCGGGCCGGTAGCGGTCAGATTCACGGGTGATTCTTGCAAGACGGATGTTCTCCTTCCGGACGTAACGAAGCCAGATATGGATCAGTACCCTTCCATTATGCCATTACGCGCAAACTCTCCATGAACTCTCAAAGAGGCTGTGGAAAATATCAGGGAAGATTTAATGAAGCAAGCAAGCATGCCTCTGCGGTTCCAGGACTGGCAGGCGGGGATAGTTCGTGGCAGCGCCACCTTCCAGGTGGCGCTCCAAGGGGATGGGGATGAGATGCGCTGGCTGGGAAACAGACACTACCCCTGCCAGCGCAGTATTGTTATACGCTGTGCCGACAGGGGTGGTTGAGGGAATCAGACTGCTTTTCGGATGCTTCAATCGCTCCAAGGGCGGGTTAGCGCATCCGTCGCCGCGCCATACTCCAGGCCGCGCGTGTGGCAAGGCCGGAGGGCGAGTACGCGCCGGGACGGCGCAGCAGCAGCCCTTTGCCCATCTGGCCGAGCGGACGGGCGAGGCGCCGCCCGACTTTCTTGCGCGCCCGCCGCTCGGCCAGCAGGAGGCCGATGCCAATGAGCGTTGCTTGATAGCGTGGGACAGTGCGCTTGCGTCGCGCCATAGCTATTCCTCACTTTCTAAAAGTGAATCAGGGGAGCGGATGCTCTTGCGCCGGGTTGTCCTCAAGCGGGAGCGTTGGCATCTGTTCACCTGGCTGCGCTGGCGGGGCGAGCCGGTTTTCCAAACGCTCCAATCGCTCGCGCAGAAGCTTGTTTTCTTCCTCCAGCTTCTTTGCCCGTGAGGAGAGCGCCGGGTCGGATTGCCACCAGTTGATGCCGATCTCCTGGGCTTTATCGATGGAGGCAATGAGCAGGCGCACCTTGATGTTCAGCAGTTCAATCTCGCCCAGCGAGACGGTGATGTCGCCAGCGATCACGATGCCTTTGTCCAGCACGCGCTCCAGAAGGTCCGCCAGATTGCCTGACTGGGGGGCCCCCACGCGCCGGGTACGTCCATCCGGTGGGGTGGCATCTACCACTCGATGCTGATCGGGGAAGCTCATAGGCGTAGCGTTCTCTCTTGTCTGCTTGCTGCCCGCCAGGGCCAGGCGCCGCCACTGGCGGGCGATCACGCTTATAGGACATCGCCCAGCGGACCCAGATTCAGGTTGAGGTCTTCATCCTCCAGGCCAAAGGTCGTCTTCAATTCGGCCATCTTCTCTTCCAGTTTCAGAAAGGTGGCGCCCATCCGTTCGACCTGTTCATCGGTCAGTGATCCGCCCTCGATGCGCCGGATGGCCTGCTTTTCCAGGAGCCTCCGGATGAGTTCAATCAGCGTTAGCACGAGCTTTGCCAGCCCTTGCTCCACATTGGATTCATCGGCCTGAATGCGCTGTGGGCGCATGCGCTGAACCTGGCTGAGTTGTTCGGCAAAATCATCCAGGGCGGCCAGATCGCCGTGCAGGCGCTGGTCTATCGCCGGGTTCTCCATGAGAGCTGCTCCAGCCACTCATACATGCTCAGGGCGGTATGTGGCATGCCCTTGCTCTCCAGAAACTCGGCGAGCGAGGCATATTCCTGCACGGCCATGCGCGACTCAGGGGTGTTGGGATAGTCTGCCAGCACCTGTTTCAAGAGATAGATCGCCTGATAGACATGGCCAAGATCCCGCAGGTTTCGCGCCATGCGCAGCATGCTCCTGTGCGCCACCGCGCCGGGATCGAATGACCGCGAATACTCCATGCTCATAATTGCCCTCCTTTTTCTCCTACACTATCAAGTTTCAGGCCAGGAAACTGCTGGAATGGTTTGCCTGCCCTGGTCACAAAGCTGTAGGGCGGCCAGGGACCGCTGATGAGCCAGCGCAGGTCGGGTCGCTGCTGGCGCAACTTATCAACGGCCTGCTGGAAGTCCTGAACCTGCGCGCGCCGGACCAGATAGGCGGCGCGCACTGCAAGGCGTGGGGCCGGAAGCGTCTGGTAGCGTTGCTCCAGCGTCGAAGGGTGTACTGCCTGCTCTAGCGCGGCGATCAGGGTGCTGACCTGGTTTTGCTGTGCCGCCTCGCGTTGATACTGCGCCAGCCTGGCTCGCAGGTAACGGGTTCCGGGGCCGGGTGGGCTGCTGGCTGGCGCATAGGCAGGCTCGTGTGTTTGCCGGTCGCTTACACGCTCAGCTTGCTCAGGCGGTGTTCTCCAGAGGATGGTGAGGCCGAGTTCGACCTGAGTGCCCACGCGCGCCAGATCGGCGCGCAGCACCTCGTACTGCCCGGCGAGCGCCTGCGCTACTGCTGCCTGGTCTGCCAGGATCGTTCCAAAGCGCACGGGTAAGGCAGGTCCGGCCTGGCAGAGCGCCTCCACGACGGTTTCGTGGCGCAGCAGGTGAGCCGGTGTTGGGGGCAGCGTCGCTGCCTCAACTGGACTAACGGCTGCCGCAAGCGCGCGCCAGGGCACGGACGAGAGCGGAGCGTTGTCCCATCCGGTTAGCTCTGCCGGGATGGGCGTCTCGCGCGGCAGAATGGCATAGAAGTAGCAGCGGCTATCCATCACGCAGACCCTCGGACCTTCCAGGCGATCCCTCGGTGCGCAGGTGTTCCATGCGCTCAACCGAGGCCAGCACGAGGTTCAGCCCCAGCGTAATCAGGTCTACATCGGCGACAGAGATGGTCAGATCGCCGGTCAGGACGACGCCACAGTCAATGAGGCGATCCAGCAGTTCTAGCAAAGTGACGTTTCTGGTGTCGGTGCCCGCGCCCTCGATGACCATGCTCATGGTGTTTCCTCCCCACTGAGTTCGGCGAAGCTGTAGGGCGGCCAGGGGCCACTGCACGCGCAGCGCAGCCCGTCCTGCTCCGCTTCCAGATGCTGCGCTTCCTCCAAAAAACGCTCGATGTGGGCGCGCTGGACCAGAAAGGTGGCGTGCAGCGCCTCGCGCTCGCCGGTCCCATCGGCAGCTTTTTGCGAGCGCGGGCTGATCTGGCTGGCAAGGGCGTGGCGCGCCAGGCGATCATAGCTTGCCCGCGCCAGGTCTCTCAGCGCGTCTTCGGTGATGGCGGCCATCTCATCGGCTAGCTTGCGCTTGAGGAGATAGGCGCGCGCAGGGCTGGCAGCGCCCAATTCGACTTTGCGCTGCTGAAGCGCCGGATGGGCATCGGCAAGGCGCTGCATAGCCTGGCGATCCGCAAAGAGGCGCACGCCCCATTCATCGCAGTCCTCAAGCCGCTGGAGTTGCGCGAGCAACGTGTCGTGCGTCTCGGCCAGGGCGCCCTGGAGCGCCTCGCTGTTGGGATAGACAGCGCCGAACTTGACCGGCAAGACGGCGCCCGCCTGATGGATGCGCGCGACGATCAGGTTATGTTCGCGTACCATTGCCTCTAGCCAGGCGAGATCGTGGGCGCGAGCCTGGAGCGCCTCGGCGCTGAACTCAGCCAGCGGCACGGGCCGGGTGATAGTCGCAAGCTTGCCTTGCTCCAGCACCAGCAGTGGCTCGCCCGTGTCCATCGCCAGGTTGCCAGTCAACGCGGTGGCGGTCTGGCGCGTGGTGATGCCATAGAGATACCAGCCCCACTCCTCGGCGCGAGTCTGGAGCGTATCCTCATCACTCGCTTGTGGAATCGCTGTCTTCGGTGGGGGCTTCATCAGCCTCGCTCTCCATATCCTCTGTCTCCAGCCAATCTTCCTGTTCCTGGCGAATGGCGTTTAATCGCTCAAGCAGGGCTTCTTCCTGCGCGATATATTCTTGCTCGGAGATCTCCCCCAGATCATAGCGTGTTCCCAGATTCATGAGTTCTTCCTCGATCCGGCTGCTCTCACTAAGCAATTCTTCGTCCACGCGCTCCTTGATTTGCTCAAAGATGAAGCGCAGGCCGCGCACCGGGCCGGTGATCGGGAAGAACAAGACATCGTTAAGCAGACCCATCCGCGTCATCCTCCCACTGGAGGCTCAGGTCAACAAAATGATAAGGGGGCACCGGCCCGGCATATCTGAAGATGAGCCGTCCTTCCTGTGAGGCAGCAAGCGCCTGCACCTCAATATCAAAGCCCTCTACCTGGGTTTTCTCTACCAGGAAAGCGGCATTGAGAACCATCGTGTCGCTTTGCAGCCGGTT
>JBJKSJ010000226.1:0-20565 GCA_046704085.1 Ktedonobacterales bacterium
CCAGTTCCTCGCTCAGTTGCGCGACGCGGCGGGCCAGCATCTGCTCCAGGTCGGGCACCTCAATGATGCCAGGCATAGGGTTATAGAACAAGGCTCCCACCTCATAGCCCGGATCACCCACCACGCCCTTGGGGTCAATCGCCAGCCAGGCATCCCCCGCGCGCAAGATATTATGATGCTGGAGATCGCCGTGCAGCAGCATGGTCTGGGGAGTCGAAGCACTTAAGGCCGTGAACAACTCCATCGCCTCATCGACCAGGCGCGGTGGAAATGGACCATAGCCGCCAGCATACCGCGCGCGTAGCTGCGTCAAGCCTTGCCCCAGTTGTTCAACCGTCGGAAAGGGGTGCTCTGCGGGCGCTGGTCGCCAGAGTTGACGCATGACCCCGGCCAGAATGGAGGTGGCCTGCTCATCCTGTTCCGGCACCAGGGAGTCCAGCATGGTTCCTGGTTGCAACCGCTCCAGCAGCATCACCTTTTGGTCCGCGTCATACTCCAGCAGACGAGCAATGCCACGCCCATCGAAGATGCGCAGCGCGGCCAGCCCATGTTCAAACTCATCGGAAAACGCGCTCGTCTTCAGGATCACCGGGGCGCCATCCGCCCGTACAGCCGGCGCTACGTAATGAAACGAGAGATGCTCAAACGGGGGCAAGAGCTTCAGTTGCCAGCGCTCCGCGCATTCCTCTAAAAACGTGGGGAGGCGTTGAAACCAGGCATTGGCCGCCTCTGTGCCGTAGGCATCGCGCATGAGTTGGAGAAAATCTTCAGACAGGGCAAACATTAAAAGGACTCCTTGTATCTGGTGCATCGCGTGCTGGCTGAGACGTCGCGCCTGTGTCATGGGCGAATCCTTGCACCCCCGCAAGCCGGCTTTCCAGAAAACACAGGCCCACCCTGGCGAGCAGCGGCAACCGCTCACCGATCGGCGGAGTTCACTCTGTGGATCGGTCACGCAAGCGGTGATTAAGGGTCTATGGGAAACTAAACTTGCTTGCAAGGACGAATCGAGCGCCCATAGAAGCATACCAGTTTTTGGGCGCAGAGGCCAGTCAGCATAACAAGTCAGTACAGTGGCGTAGCCTGTTCAGAGCGCCTGCTGCTCCCAGACGTAAGCATGCGCCTGAAACTGCGTGACGAAGCCCAGCTTCTCGTAGACCGAGAAGCCCTCATGGGAGGCTTGCAGGCAGGCGGAGCGATAGCCGCTGGCGCGCGCCGCGCGCATGGCGGCCAGCGTGATGGCGCGACCAAAGCCACGTCTGCGAAAATCGGGCGGCGTGGAGACATCGAAGACGCCTGCGATCCCCTCGGCCAGCAGGAGCGTAGAGGAAGTGACGGGCGTCTCATCCAGATAGCCGATATAATGCTGAAAGGCGGCGTCGGGCGCGAAGCCCAGGCAGGCGTAGGCATCATAGTAGGGCTGCGCGCTGGGCACGGTCGTCTCGAAGCCAGCGGCGGAGGCAACCAGCCATGCCTGCAACTGGCGTTCATCCTGCACACGCTCGATGCGCAAGTTGGCAGGCAGGGCCGCCTCGGCGGGAAGCTTCGCCAGATCGGCGGCCATCCAGCGCCCGCCCTCCTCGTAGCGCAGACCCTGCGCGGCCAGATGCTGGCCCAGATCGACTGGCTGGCTGGTCGGCAGAACATGCCAAGCGACATGCCGGGCGCACTGGCGAAGCTGGCCCAACATCGCTTCAATGCGCGCATCGACGCCCTGCTCGGAGAACCGGCTGCCCAGCACATGATTGCCCGGCGCTTTGTTAGCAATGAACCAGGCAACATCCGGCTCTGCATGTAACTCCATCTCTGGCAGGCAGGCAAAGCCGCGAAAATAGGCGATAAAATTGGCCTCCATCGCGGCCCAGAGCGCCTCGCGCGAACGGTCGGCAAGAATATCTGTCATAGGCATGTAACGTGCATATGAGCAACCTAAGGAACGAGCAACGGCGCTTTGCTCCAAAAGGTACGATGAGAGGGAGGAGTATTCAATGATTCATACCCTTCTGGGAATAGCAGCCGTCATCTTTGTTATCTGGTTGCTGCTCGTGGTTGTGGCGCATATTAGTGGCTTTGCTACCAACCTGCTCTGGGTACTTATTTTTGCGGCGCTGGTCTGGTGGCTCCTGGGTTTCGCAACACGTAGGCGTGGTTCCAGGCGGCGCCCATTGTAGCGAGCAAAGACTGAAGATGTCAATGAGGCGGCTCATGCGAGCCGCCTCATCGCTTCTATCTGAGCCTGTGCTGCCTCCCCCCAAAGGGGGCACGGCAGCCGCCAGCGCGTTATCTGCCGGTGGTGCGCCGCAGCGAGATGATGACGCGGCGCTGGTCGCCTTCGCCCTCGCTGTGCGTCATCACGTCTTTGCTATCGGAGAGGGCCATGTGAATGATGCGGCGCTCGTTGGGGGGCATGGCCTCCAATGGGATGGCCCGGCGCGACTGGCGCACCTGCTGGGCGATGCGGAAAGCAAGCTGGCGCAGGTTTTCCTCGCGGCGCAGACGGTAATCTTCGACATCGATGATGATGCGCTGGCGGTGCTTGATCTGATGGCTGACGATCAGGTTGACGAGCAATTGGAGCGAGGCGAGCGTTTCGCCGCGCCGCCCGATGAGCAGGCCAAGGCCATCATCCATGCGCACGTTGAGGGTGAGCGGATCGCGGCTGCGCACTTCCACCTGCCCGCGAATGCCCATATGTTGCAGGATGGTTTGCAGCACTTCGACTGCTGCCGCGACGACCTCGCGGCTGGCCGGACCGGGCGCGCCTTCGGGCAGCCCTTCCTCTTCGTCAGGGATGTCCGCGATGGCGATCCCGCCGACGCGGGCCGCCGCGCCTGGCGCGGCGGAGAAGGCTTCTTCGTCCTCCGCCTCTTCGTCTTCTTCTTCGTCTTCCTCTAGATACTCGTCCTCTTCTTCATCATATTCTTCCTCCTCATATTCCTCGTCTTCCTCCTCCTCGTCCTCCTCTTCGGGCTGGAATCTGGCGGGCTGAGTCTGCTTTACTGGCGGCTGCTGCGCGCGGCCTGGGGCCGCCGGGGCAGCCTGCTGAGCGCGAGCGGGAGGGGGTGATGGGGGGGAATCGCCAAAGCCAAGCAGCGCGTCGGCCAGTTCAGGGGTAATCACCGCTCCGGAGGATGCGCGGCGTACCTTGACTGTCACCCGAACGCGCGCATCCCGAATGCCCAGGCCGAACGATCCCCGGCTGGGTTCTTGCAGAACTTCGATATTCACCTCATCGCGGCGCCGACCCAGACGCGCCAGAGCCTGGAGAACCGCGTCATCGACGGTCTTGCCGCTGGCTTCGACGGTATCCACTTATTTTTTGCCTCCCTTTGGCTTGGGTAAAGAGCTATTGCGCGGCGGGGCGTGCCGCCGGTTGGGATTGGGCGGTGGTGTCCCCTGCTTGGGTAGCGTGGTTGGCGGGCCTCCTCTGGCAGTTGTCCCCCCGACGTTCGCGCCAGTTTTGCTGCCGTTCGTTGCCCCTGTGCTGGCCTTGGATTCAGGTTTGGCGCTGACGGTTGCGGGAGGTTCTTTCGGCTTGGTCAGCGTGGCGAATGGCCGCGCAGCCGTCGGCGGACGGTCTGTTTGTTTGGGCGGCTGGTTTTTCTCCACCTTGGCCTGGTCGATCCAATCCTTCCCCTTTGCGCCATTCTTGCTCGCGTTGTTGGCTCCGTTTTTCGTCGCGCCCTTGATGGGCGCCAGCGTGCTATCCACCACTTTGGGCGGGGAGATCGCGCCCCTGGCAATCAGTTTGGCCTCGCGGCGCGCGTCATGCTGGGCGTTCTTTTCCGCTGCCCACTGCTCCAGGCGCGGGATACCTTTGAAGAGGCCGCCCCACCCATAGATATAGTATTGCTGACAAACGGCAAAGCCCGTGCCAACAACCCAGTAGAGCGAGAGGCCCGAGGGGTAATTCCAGGCGATGAAGCCGGTGAAGAGCGGCGTGATGTAGCTCACAACGTTCATCGCCGAGGACTGCGCGTTCTGCTGGGCACCGGCCTTGGAACCGACGCCTTGCGTGGCCTGCTGCTGCTGCGCCTTGCGCACGCCCTGCATCATGCGCACCTGAATGAAGGTGAAGAGCGCCGCCAGAATGGGCAGGATATGCGTCGGGTCGGCATGGGCCAGGTTCAGGGCCGGATGCCCCGGCAGCCAGGCAAACCAATCCAGCCAGGTGTTGAGCGGATGCGAGCCGTTTGGCCCCGTCACACTGGCAAATTTCATGAAGGGATACAACTGCTGGTTGATGGCGTTAACGCTCTGGGTGATCCCGCTGCTCAAGGCGTAGAACAAGCCATACAGGAAGGGCAACTGCACCAGCAAGGGCAGACAGCCGCCAAGCATGCTGACGTTGTTTTCCTTCATCAACTCCATCTGCGCCTTGGCGAAGCCCTGCTTGTCGTCGCCATACTGCGCCTTGAGGGCGTTGAGCTGTGGCTGAATCTCCATCATCTTGCGCTGGGAGTGCAACTGCTTGAAGGTCATCGGCACCAGCGCCAGTCGGACCATGATGGTCAGCAGGACGATGGAGAGGCCGAAGTCGCGCACCACCCAGTACAGGAACATCAGCACGTTGAAGATGGGCAAGTAGAAAATATCTTTGAGTATATCTAAGAATGACACGCGCGGTCCTCCCCTGTGTTGGCTGAACGCTTGCAAGGCGATGTGCCACTCGCGGGACGATCAGGAATGAATGAGAGCGGATGAATCACTTGGTTGCGCGATCTAGGCTTCACCGAAACTCCTTGTATAGCGATCAATGTTGATGCGCTCAGGGCACTGGATCATACAAACTACCATTGTAAAAAGGCTGACAGCGCCCAATGCGTTTCATTGTCATCCAGCCACCCCGAAAGAAGCCATACTTTTTAATGGCTTCGTAGCCATAGTGCGAGCAGGTAGGCTCAAACCGACAGCTCGGCGGCGTTAAGGGCGAGATGAACTTTTGATAAAACCGAATCAGGCCGAGCGCAACATATTTCATAAAGAACCTGTTCCTTCCGGCGGGGCAGCGCGCCAGAGATGGGCGCGTCGCAGCAGATGCAGCGCATCTGTGGCAAGCTGCTGATAGCTGGCCTGCGCGGCGCCGGTCCGCGCAATCCATACCACATCGCACCCAGTGGGGATATGGCCTGCCTTGATCTGAAGGCGCGTAATTTCACGCAGGCGCCGCTTGACGCGATTGCGCACGACGGCCCCGCCGACGCGCTTGCCAACAGCATAACCGCAGCGGCAGACGGGCAGGTCGTTGGCTGCCCACCCCATGGCCAGCAGGCCGGTGCTTACCGAGCGCCCCTGCTGGCGCACGCGCTGGAACTCGCGTGCTTTTTTCAAGTGGGCAGGCTTGCTTGAAGGATGTACCCCTGGTTGGGTAATCGCGTGCGTTTCCGCCTGCATCTTGCTCCTTCAGTTCGCGCAGATCGTCAGCGCCAGTCTACACGACGGTCAGCCGCCAGCGGCCCTTGAGTCGGCGGGCGCGCAGCACTTTGCGGCCTCCGCGCGTGGACATGCGCTTGAGAAAACCATGTTCCCTCTTACGAGGTATACGTTTGGGTTGCCAGGTGCGTTTCATATACTGGTTTTTCCTCTACACAGCGATACGTAACAGATTACATCGAACCGCCAGGGCGCAGATGATCCTTTCAAGACCCTCAACGGGCCATGCCAGGATAAAGCATACAAGCGCCTGGCAGGTTATTCCTGTAAAGCTTCCACCCAATTCTACCCCGTCACAGAGATTTCTGCAACTTAGGGTCCAGGGCCATTACGCGGCGTTCTCCATCAGAAGCGCCTGGTGCGCCGGGCGTTTCGCCGCAGCCACAACGTTTGCGCCCGGCGCGCGATTCGAGATCGCTTATGGGGAGGCAATTACGTCACTCAGGATGGCAACTGATAAGCCGGGGGCTTTCTTGAAAGCGAGATCGTTCGTCACGCGCCTGATAGCGAATTGAAGAACGGCTGGGACAGTCGGTGAACGAAGCGCAGGTCTGGTTAGCCACAAGGCAGGCTGGCGGTTCAGGCGCGTCTCCTGCCTCCTGGCATTTGGAATGAGCCGCCCGCGCGGTGGCCGCGCGGGCTTTATGGAGGTGTGACCAGCACAGGCTCATGAGATTGACTCGTAGCCGGGCTGGCGACGATGGATGAAGCGGCGTGGGCGCAGCAGGCCGGGCAGGTCACATCAGCGCTTTCGGGGATAACGGTAAACTTATAGCCGCGCCGCGTGATGCGCGCGTGGAGCGGGCGCGCGCCGCGCAGTTCGATATGCGCCGACCAATCCGGCAGAGATGACCAGCTTGCCGGATGCGCCCAGGTATGCAGGCGCACAACCTGTTTTCCGCGCTGGCGCACCCAGGCCATCAGTTCGTTGGCAGCGGCATGAGGTATATCTCGATAACCCATCCGTGTCTCTCCCCTCAGATCGCCGGGAGCAGGTGCCACTCCTGGGATGGTACTGGTGATACCAGACAAGATACCTTCCGTTTGCCTACTCGTTCGCAATTCTAATGCCAGCACTACAATAATCTGCCTCTGGGGTGAGGGCTGACCGCCCCTTTCCCTATTCTTGAGTATACCATAAAATTGGCCTCTTGTGTATGCTTTCAGGGACATATAGGACTCCTGTCTGTCTCAAGCAGTGCCCCAATGTGCGCTGCTCTTCCTTGCCTCCGATCACTCAGTGTGTTATAGTGCCCGGCGAAATCAGGCAGCGAGGGCTGCGGGAACGATTCGGCCTGGAGGCGCTGCTTCGCCACAAAGCCCGCCCGCGCGGGCAAAAACGAACAGATGGCTGGACGAAAAAGTGAACCTTCAATCAGCGGGTTTGGGGCGTAGCGATGAACCGCACTGATCGCCTGCTCGCCATTGTGCTGGAGTTGCAGGGCAAAGGCCGCCAGCGCGCCGAAGACCTGGCCGAAACCTTTGAAACGAGCAAGCGCACCATCTACCGCGATATTCAGGCGCTCTGCGAGGCGGGCGTGCCGCTCGTCTCCACGCCGGGGCGTGGCTACGCGCTGATGGAAGGTTACTTCCTGCCGCCGCTCAGCTTCAGCGCCGACGAGGCGACGATGCTGCTTTGGGGGAGCGAGGTGATGGCCCAGAACTTCGACGCGCAGTATCGCTCCGCCGCCGAGTCGGCAGGCCGCAAGATTGCGGGCGTGCTGCCGGAGCGCCTGCGCGACGAGGTGCGGCTGCTCCAGAGCAGCATCATCTTTGTCGAATCGGGCGCGCGCTCCAGTCCGGCGGAGCAAGCCAAACTCCAGCAACTGCGCCGGGCGATCATCCAGCGCGTGATGGTGCGCTTTCGCTATCAGCGGCGCACTGGCGCCGGAGGCGCGCCCACCGAGCGCCAGGCCGATCCCTATGGCCTGGCGCATGTTGGTGACGCCTGGTATCTGACGGCGTATTGCCACCTGCGCCGGGGTATGCGCAACTTCCGGCTGGACCGGATGGATGATCTGACGCTGCTAGACCAGACCTTTACGCGCCCCGCCGATTTCAGGCTGAGCCTGCGCAAGCAGCAAGAGCAGCGCGACGTGACGGTGCGCGCGCTCTTTGCTGCGGAGGTGGCCCGCTGGGTGCGCGAGTCACCCTCGTTCTTTACCGTTGGCGCGGAGGAGACGCCAGCAGGGCTGCTGGTGACGCTGCGCGTGCGCGATGAGCGAGATGTCTTGCAGTGGCTGCTCAGTTGGGGGCGGCATGTGCGTGTGCTGGCGCCGCCGTCGCTGCAACGGCTGCTGGCCGCAGAAGGCCAGGCGATCTGGCAGACGCATCAAGCAGCGCCCGCTGCCTCGGAAACGCCCGGCGCTTAGCCCGTCGGCGATTCATGCTGTTTGTTTATTTCCCCTGGGACCGCTTTTCGTCCCAGCCCACGAAGGTGGGCTTCGCGGCGCAGCCTCCAGGCGCGGATTTATCGCCAGCCACGCGCGCCGGCGTCCTTGCTACAATGGAAAATCTCATCAATGGCCGACGGGTGGCTGGAACGTTGGTATTATGGGCGCACTCCTCGCGCCCAGCGGGTCCATTGCCTCAAGGAGTACAGGCCATCGATGCGGCGCACCCCCGGCGCGCCCAACGCGGCCAGCGCGTCCATCGAGCGCAGCGCGGCATATTGCAGACCCTGCAAGCTGTCGGCGGCGGCATGCGGGCCGCCCAGGGTCATAATGCCCGCCGCGTAGACGCGCCCAGGGCCGTTGCTCATGCCCGTGACCTCAAAATCGTTGGTGACGCGCAGCCGCCCCTGGGAGTTGCGCTCAAGTTGGTGATGTTCCACCAGATCGTTGAGCAATACATCGCTCTCGATGCTCGACACCATGCCCGTGCAGTCGATAATGAAATCGGTAGTCTGCCAGAACCCTGGCAGACCTGGATGATGGCCCTGAATCAGGACAGCAAGCTGCCCGGAGGAGGTGCGTTCAATATACTTCGCCGTGCCAAAGCCGATCTGATACCAGCCGTCGCGCAGCCCGGCCTGCACAAGAGACCGCCATTCTTTGCGCGCCGCCGTCGTGGTGCCGCCCCACTCGTTGAGCAAGAGATCGCGCTCCTGGTCGTCGGCCTTCTCCATTCTGGCGAGGTAGGTGCCGCCCCAGCAGGCTTTGGGCCAGTTGAACGGCTCAAACTCCCAGTGATGCTCCACCTGGCGCCGGGCGCGCCCATGCCGATGACCGCCCAGCCGGGGCGCGCGCATCAGATGGAGGATGCGCACATGAGGATTGTATCGCCGCACTTCGGTGAGCCGCTGGATGACCCGCGAGGCGACGATGCCACGCCCGCGCACCATCACCGTTCCCCCGCGCTGGAGCAGATGCTGATACACCTGCTCGTGTTCCTCGTAGGCGTTGACGACGCTTTGGCGGTCTTGCGTCCGCACGCGATAGTCCTGGAGGTCTGCCAGGAACTGGATCGCCGGATAGCCGACTGCCAGGTGTAGATAGCGGGCAGTGATCAACTGAGGGCGTTGGTCCAGCATGGGGTTGGCCGGAGTGTAGGCGACAACATAGCGCCCATCAGTGGTTTTGCGGATGGCCCTGGCGAAGCCAGGCCGCCACATGGCCTGCCAGCCGATGCGCCGGGCCTCGCGGTCAAGCGCCTGAAAGACATCGCCGGAGCGTGGGGTATAGGTGTCCGTCAGCAGCGGCTCGCCAAATATCTGCCAGCCGACCCGCAGAGCGTGGCCGATCTGGCCTTTGCCCAGTGAGCGCCAGATTTCGCGGATGCCATAGGAGGGAAAGCCCCAGAGGTTATCCGGGCAGGATTCGCTGTGGGAGCGAATGCGCTCATAGTCCGGTATCTGCGAGTTTTGGCACAGGCGCGCATAGTGACCGTAAGGCTTCGACTCCGGGCTGAGGCAGACGATCTGCTCTGGCGGAACGCCGGCAATGCGCAGGTGATCGATCCAGGCGAAGCTGCCCATGCCCCCGCCAATTGCCAGATAGGTGGTCTCGGTGATGGGGAATGTGTGCATCGCACTCCTCCGGAGGAAAAACTGCAAGCCCCTGGCCTCGGCTTCTTCATTGTAGCCTGTTGGGAGCATTCTGCCAAGGGGGTCCTGGCCCTGAAGTTTCTGTCTAAAATAGAACTTGCAAAAACTCGTTTCGCTGCTGACATACTGTTGTCACTCCTCCAGGCTATACTCAAGATGAACCTGATGGTGGTTCATGCGAGACGATAGACCTGAAGGAGAAAGAGCCAGATGATCGGTCAGTTGAACTTTGTGATTTTGCACGTTCGGGATATGGAGGCGACGCGCGCCTTTTATACGGAGAAGCTGGGGTTCGCGCTAGAAGCTGCCAGTCCTGCCTTTGTCCAGTTCCGGCCAGAGGGCGGCGCGACCCTGGCGCTGCAAAAGGACGATCAGGCCGCGCCCGCGCTGACCACCGAGGTCTGGTGGCAGGCGTCGGATGTGGATGGGCTGCACAAGACGCTGCTGGGGCGCGGCGTGGAGATCGCCAGCGCGCCGCAGGATCAGCCGTTTGGCCGGACGCTTGCGATCAAAGACCCCGAAGGCAACCTGCTGAATATGTACCAGCTTCGCCAGGCGTAGATGGTTCCTTCACTGCGCCGCCTTCCTCTTTGAGAAGGCGGCGCTTGCCTGGCAGTGTTACCTCTCGGCCAGCACCTGCTCGTAGACCTTCAGATAGCCATCGATCATGGCGTCCAGGCTGAAGTATTGCTCGACATGGCGGCGGCAGGCGGCGCGGTCAATCTTCAGCACGTCAGGCAGCCGTTTCGCGGCGGTCTCTGCGTCGGGCACGATCAGCCCGTTCAACCCCTCCTTGACGAGTTCCGGCACCGACCCCAGCGGCGTGGCGATCACTGGCAGCCCGCACGCGCCCGCCTCAATCATCGTCAGTCCAAACGGTTCGCGGAAGGTGATCAGGTGCAGCAGCGCGTAAGCGTTGCTGAGCAGTTCGTTGCGCGCGTCGGGGCCAACCGGGCCGATATACTCGATCTGTCGCCCATCGACAAACGGCTGCACCAGCGTGTCAAAATATGCCTGGTCCTGAATAATCCCGGCGATGATCAGCTTCATGCCGCTCTGCCGGGCAACCTCGATTGCCAGATGCGTTCCCTTTTCGGCGGAGATACGCCCCAGGAAGACGAGGTAGTCGCCAGGGCGCTCGCTGAAGGTGAAGCGTTTGGGGTCGATGCCGTTGTAGACCGTCGCCCGATAGTCCAGGCCGTTGAGCCTATCGGCGTCGCTGATGCTGACGTAGTTCACATAGCCATCGTATTCACGGTAGGCCGGATGAATGCGCGGCGAGCTAAAGCCGTGAATCGTGGTGACAATCGGCGTCGGAACCAGCCGCGCCCAGACCAGGCCCATGAAGTCGTAATTATTGTGGATCAGGTCAAACTCGCGGGCGCGCTCGTAGCAATGGGCGATATGCAGGTACTCGTAGACCTTGCCATCGAGTTCAGGATGCTCATACAGCGCGCCAGGGCAAATCCAGTCGAGCCTGCCCGCCGTCTCCGAATCGCCGCTGGCAAAGAGCGTCACATCCACGCCGCGCGCCACCAGCCCCTCGGCAATATTGCTGACCACCTGCTCCCACGGACCATAGTGGCGCGGCGGAGTGCGCCAGCATACCGGCCCAAGTACGGCTATCTTCATCATTTCTGTTCCTCTGGCTTAAACAAGCGACAGCTATCCAGGCAATCTCACCTATGATCCCCAGGGAACATACAAGTTTTATGCCAGAGGTTGGTTCGGGCTTTTATCCCTGCTTTTAGGGGAGATCAGGCTTGGAGGTGATGGGCAGATGACGCAATTGATCTTACTCTAGCGGCTGCTCCTCAAGAGCTTTGCGGCGAGCCGCCTCTTGTTCAGCCCTGCTGCGTCGTCTGTGATGGCTGTTCTATCCTTCTCTGTGGTACCATATAAGAAGAATCTTTCGAGAAGGAGGACGTATGAGCCGGAAGTATGATCCGGCTATCAGACATATGCTGCTGGCGGAAGACCGCATGCAGCGCTTTGATCGCTATGAACTGCTGCGCTCGCTGGGTGTGCGCGCAGGCAAGGTGGTGGCTGATCTAGGCTGCGGGCCGGGTTTCTTCACGCTGCCAGCGGCAGAACTGGTTGGCCCCGCCGGGAAAGTCTATGCAGTCGATGTGCAGCAAGAGATGGTCGATGATCTGCGCTCGCGCCTGGCGCGAGAGGGCATCACCAATGTGGCCGTTCGCCGCTCCAGCGAACTGGAGCCATCCATTCCGCAGCGGTCCTCCGACCTGGTGCTGCTGGCCTTTGTGCTGCTTGAGGTTGAGCAGCGTTCCTCGTTCTTGCTGGCGGCCAAGCGCCTGCTCAAGCCGGATGGGCGCATCGCCGTGTTGGAGTGGGAGAAGATCGAGACACCAGTGGGGCCGCCGCTGGAGCAGCGCATCACCGCCGATGAGATCATCGCGGACGCCACTGCCGCCGGGCTTGCGCTCGTGGAGCAGCGGCCCGTTCACGATTGGCATTATCTGTTGATCTTTGCGCCGCGCTGATCTGCGGCCCTGCCCTCCCCGACACGGAGGCGCCGCCGCATGAGCTTCAGCGAGACTGCGAGCGCCCGGCGGCAGCCCGCAAGCGGCGGCGGGGCGCAGCCCGACGCAACACGCAGCGGCGACCCACCCAGCACAAATGCTCCCCTTCAGCCATCACCCGCCCCCTCGGCGAGGCGCCCTCTTGACTTTCCCGCTTTTTCCCAGTATGCTATAAATACATGGCTGACCAGTCAGTCATGTATTTGGGGATGGCAAAAGTCTCTGCTGGTTGCGCTCTGCGCTGTGAGACGCGAGCAAAGGAGCCTGAGCGATGGCACAGACGCTCACAAAACACGAACCGCCGCCAACGCGCAGCAGTTGGCGGCTGCCGCCAGGGCCGCGCGGCAATCTCTTCCTGGGGAACTTGTACGACCTTCAGCGCAGGCCGCTCCAGTTTCTTCAGCGCCTGGCCCGCGACTATGGGGATGTGACCCGCATGCGCTATGGGGTCTGGCCGCTCTATTTCGTCAATCATCCAGACTACATTCGGCAGGTGCTGCAAGAGCATCACCTGAACTACAACAAGGATGTCATCGATTACAAACTGCTCCGGCGCTTTACGGGCAATGGGCTGCTGGTAAATGACGGCGAATCCTGGCTGCGCCAGCGCCGCCTGATGCAGCCTGCTTTTCATCGCAAGCGCATCGAGGCGTTTGGCGCGCTGATGACGAAGGCCACGCTCGCCACGCTGGAGCGCTGGGACGCGCTGGCGGCGCGCGGCGAGGCGTTTGACGCGGCGAACGAGATGATGGGCCTGACGCTGCGCATCGTCGGCGAGGCGCTCTTCAGCACAGATACCGGCAAAGAGGGCGCGCGGCTGGGCCAGGCGTTTACAGCGGTGCAGGCCTACCTGATGAAGGTGTTCTATCAGCCGCTGCTGGGCCTGCCCTTCGTGCCTGCGCGCGGCAAGCGCCAGTTCCAACAGGCGCAGACTATGCTGGATCAGACCGTCGATGCGATTATCCAGCAGCGCCGCCAGCAGCCGGAAGACCGAGGCGACCTGCTCTCGATGCTGTTGGAGGCGCGCGACGCGGAGACGGGCGCGGGCATGGATGATCGCCAGTTGCACGCTGAGGTGCTGACGCTGCTGATCGCGGGCCACGAGACGACGGCGGTCGCGCTGGGCTGGACGTGGTATCTGCTCTCCGAGCATCCACTGGCGGAGCGCAAGCTGCACGCGGAACTGGCCGCCGTACTGGGCGGACGCGCGCCAACGGTGGACGATCTGCCCAATCTGCCCTATACGCGCATGGTCATCGAGGAGTCGCTGCGGCTCTATCCGCCCGCCTGGACCTTCAGCCGCGCCAGCATCGCGGATGATGAGATCGGCGGCTATCACATCCCCAAGAAGTCGATGGTGCTGGTGAGTCCCTACACGACGCACCGCCATCCCGATTTCTGGGAGCGCCCGGAGGTGTTCGATCCGGAGCGTTTCACGCCGGAGCGTTCGGAAGGCCGCCCGCGCTTTGCCTATTTTCCGTTTGGCGGCGGGCCGCACCAGTGCATCGGCAATCTCTTTGCGCTGACGGAGGCGCAGCTTATCCTGGCAACCATCGCCCAACGCTACCGGCTGCGTGTCGTGCCCGGCCATCTGGTCGAGCCGGAGCCGCTGATTACCCTGCGCCTGAAGCATGGGCTGAAGGTGACGCTGGAGCAGCAGGCATGAGTCCTCGCCCGGATGTGAGCGAAGAGCGCAAAGCGCAGATTGTCAACGCGGCGACAACGGTCTTTGCCCGCCAGGGCTTCTCCGATGCGCGCATGGAGGATATTGCCAGAGAGGCGGGCTTGAGCAAGGGCACGCTCTATCTGTACTTCAAGAGCAAGGATGACATCATCGCCGCGATTCTGGACCACTTCTATCACCGGGGGATGCAAGATTTGCAGATGCTTCAGGGCTACGAGGGATCAATCGCCGACCTGCTGCTGCTGATCACGCGCTTCTTCACCGCCGAGGCCGAGCAGATGATGGGGCTGCTGCCCATCGCCTTCGAGTTTTACGCGCTGGCGGCGCGGCGCGAGGATGTCCGCCAGTTCCTCAAGGAGTATTTTCGCGGCTACCGCGAGGGACTGGCGGCGCTGGTGCAGATGGGCATCGAGCGCGGCGAGTTCCGCGCGGTGGACCCCCAGGAGGCGGCAATTGTGCTTTCGGCCATCTTCGAGGGATTGGCCGTCCTCGAAGCGACGGACCCTGCCGTCGTGACCTGGCAGACGATGAGTGAGAAGGCTGTCCAGTTGCTGCTGGAGGGATTAAAAGAAAAGGGGTAAAAGCAATCATGGCAGAATCTGTTTTGCGCGTCCAGGATATTCACAAGTCCTTTGGGCGGCGGCATAAGGTGCTTCAGGGGGTGAGCTTTGATGTTGCCCCTGGCACGCTGGTGGGCATTGTGGGCGAGAACGGCGCGGGGAAATCGACGCTCTTGAAAATCCTCGCGGGCGAACTGCGGCCCAACCGGGGGCAAGTCTTGCGGCGCGGCGCGCTGGGCTATTGCCCGCAGGAGGTCATCCTGAACGAAACCCTGACGGTGAATCAACATCTGGATTATTTTCGCGCCGCCTATGCCATCAGCGACCTGAGCCGCGCTGATGAACTGATCGAGCGGCTGGGGTTCGGCCAGTATCGAACAACCGTCGTGCGAACGCTCAGCGGCGGCACGAAGCAGAAGCTCAACCTGACGCTGGCGCTGAAGCACCACCCTACGGTGCTGCTGCTGGATGAACCCTATCAGGGCTTCGATTGGGAGACCTATCTGCGCTTCTGGCAACTGACCGACGAACTCCGCGAGCAGGGCTGCGCCGTGCTGGTCATCTCGCATCTCTTCTTTGAGCAAAAGCGTTTTGATTGTCTGTATCACTTGCAGCAGGGCCGGGTGACGCAAGAAGCGCCTGCCGCCGCCTGAGCAGAAAGGGGTCAGATCATGCCAGGTTCGTTTTCGCGGCGTCTGCTGACGGCGACCCGCTACGCGCTCTTCGAGCAGGGCCGCAATCGGCTGGCCCTGGGCCTTTTGATCATCTTTGTTCCCATCTGGTATGCCCTTTTTGGCTCGATTGTGCCGAGCAGTCCACTTCCCTATAAGCTCTGGGCCACTGGCGCCCTGCTGCAAGTGAATGGACAGAATCTCGTCTATATCACGGCAGGGTTAAACGCCATGACCCTCATCGTCGGTTTTATGTTTTTTGCCTCCACCCACAAAGGCATCCTGTTTGATCGGCGGCTGGTACTCAGCGGCTACCCCCAAACCGTGCTGATCCTGGGGAAACTCCTCGCGTTAGTACTCGTCACGGCCCTGGTCTCACTGTATGCCAGCCTGATCCTGTTTCTGTTCTGGCATCCTGGGCATCCCGTTTCCCTGCCCCTGATGTGGATCGGCTTCTGGGCAGCGGCGCTCATCTATGGCGGCTTTGGCTTGCTGCTGGGGGTGCTGGTGACGAACGAACTGGCGGGCTTTTTCCTGGTCATTATGCTCAGCCTGATCGATACGTCCCTCCAGAATCCACTCGGCAACCCCATTGGCAACCAGCCTGTCCTGAAGGAGTTCCCGTCGTTTGGGGCGATGCAGTTAGAGGCGGCAGGCGGCTTTACCACAGTAGTGCCCTGGGAGTATCTGGGCTGGTCAATGGCCTGGTTTGCGGGCTTTGCTGTGCTAGGGCTGCTCATCTTCTGGTGGCGCACGCGCGCCCGCAGCGTACACGCCTTGCCGATCTCCGCATCCGTCGGCACGCCCCCGGTGCAGCCAGCCTGATGATGCGCCAGGCGCGGGTTCATTCCCCCGCGCCTGGCCCACCGGAACTGTCTCATTCCATGCCAGTCTTTGCCTTCGGCAAAGAGCGCTTCCACCCAGACACTCCGTTTGCGTATGGCTTTCTGGGAGGCTGCTCTTGTACTCCAGGCTCGCACCCGATCCAGCAGCACTTCATCCACACTGCGGCAGAGGCTGCGTCCCTGCTTGCCAGTCGTACACTGGGCTTTGAGTGGGCTGGCATTGCAGTCGCTGGGTCTGGCCGCTCCCGGCGCGAGGACGGCCTCGTCGCCCTGGCGGGCGTCTGACCAGGCTCAGGTTCGGGCAGATGCGGAGCGAGCGATAGTGAGATACCAGTAGCCACCCGCGAGATTCAGCGCCGCAAGCACCAGGAACGGGACTGCCCATCCGTAGGCGCGGTACGAGAGGAGCCGGACGCCGCCGAAGGCCAGGACGCTGCCACCGGCCATACGCGTGACCCCAGAGACGCGGAGGTGTCGGTACTCCCAGGGCGCGATCAGGCGTTGCATGCCGGGTCGCGGGGGAGAGGCCCACCACCGGCGCAGGGTTTTCGCAGCGGTGTTATTGTTGGATGCGTTCATCGGGATGCCTCCTGTCGGGGAATCAGTAGCCTCTGTGGTTGTTTGAGATCGAGTCCATTCTTGCCAACGAGGGATAGTATATTATTGCACAAACTGGGAGCAACCCCCTCTTTCACACGCCTGATGCTCATCAGTCTGGTTTTTCAACACTCTGCATGGGTGCCTGCCGCGCCTCTGTTGGCACCCGCCATTTGCTGCTATACTGCCGTTGCCCCAGGAGCAGTGCCCCTTGACAGGAAAGATACATACATGTTAGTATGTTTATGGGGAGGAGCAATGGCGCGGAAAACAAAGGAAGAGGCGGCAGCCACACGCCAGGCGCTGCTGGAAGCGGCGCTGAAGGTCTTCAGTCGGCAGGGCTACGCGGCAGCGCGCCTGGAGGATGTTGCCGAGCAGGCGGGCGTGACGCGCGGCGCGATCTACTGGCACTTCAAGAACAAGGCCGATCTGTATAACACGCTGGTGGGTGAAACGCTGGGCGGCATTCAGGGGGTGGTTGATCGGGCGGTCGGCGAGGGCGGCACGTTTCTGGAGATTCAGCGGCGGGTGATGATCTATATTATCACGCTGCCAGAAGTCGATGAGGTTTATCGTGAGGTCATGGAATTGACCATCCTGAAAACCGGCTACGAGCCAGAACTGCAAGAAGGCTTGCGCGCAAAGAATGCAGCGGCGCGGCAGATTGAGGCGGAACTGGCCGGCTACTTTCGCCAGGGCATTGAGCTTGGCGAAGTGCGCGCTGACCTGGACCCGGTGATTGGCGCGCGCTCCATGATGGCGTATATAAACGGTATTCTGTTGAACTGGCTGCTGGATCAGCAGGCTTTTTCGCTGCGGGAGAATACCCCGGCGCTGGTGGATGTGTATATTCGGGGCATTGCCGCGCGGCCATAGGCGCCGTCTTTTTTGGCGACTTTTCACATACAAACTCGTATGTATGGTTTCAACGCGCGGAAGCATTGAACCATCACCCGGCGCAATCACCCGCTGCGGGTGATGTCGATTCACCCGATTGGGCGCTATACTCGTTACGTGCGACAGCAGCGGGAGGATGCTGATCCGGTTTCTTAACAAAGTTAATATGTGCATTGATTTTTTCAATCAAACCTGTTATAAGATGAGAATCAGGTTAAAAAATTCGCATTCCGAAAACTTCCAAGTTGTGGCACTCACCAGAGAATGCTTATGAGTACATCTGAGGCGATGCGCCCATAGAGGCGCCAGAACCAACAGGAGGATGACCCGTCATGGCGATGATTGAGACACATAAACTGACCAAAACCTTTAAGGCGCGCAAGGGCGCCGTTGAGGCCGTGCGCGGCGTTGATCTGATGGTCAACGAGGGTGAAATCTTCGGCTTCCTGGGGCCGAACGGCGCGGGCAAGACCACGACAATGCGCATGCTGGCGACCCTGCTGGACCCTACCGATGGGCAGGCGACCATCTGCGGCTATGATCTGCGCCGCGAAGAGGGGCGCGTGCGCACCCAGATTGGCTATGTCGGCCAGAAGGGCGGCGCCGAGGCAATGGAGAGCGGGCGCGAGAACATGGTTCTGCAAGGGCGCCTCTATGGCATGAACAAAGCCGATGCTCTGAAACGGGCGGCAGAACTGATTACCAGGCTTGACCTGGAGCCATATGCTGACCGACTTGCCAAGACCTATTCTGGCGGGCAGCGCCGTCGGCTGGACATTGCGATGGGCATGATGCACCGGCCCCGCTTGCTCATTCTGGATGAACCCACCACCGGCCTGGACCCGCAGAGCCGAGCGCGCATCTGGGACGAGGTGCGCAGCCTGCGCGCCGAAGGCATGACCATCTTCCTGACGACCCACTATATGGATGAGGCCGATGGCCTCTGCGACCGCCTGGCGATCATCGATAACGGCCAGATCGTCGGCGAGGACACGCCCAACGGCCTCAAGCAGCAGATCGCGGGCGATATTATCTCGCTCGGTCTGAACATGCAGAACGGCACTGGCGTGAAGGTCAAAGAGGCGCTGCACGCCCAGGCGTTTCTGCGCGAGCTTGAGGAAACCGACTCTGGCTTGCAACTCTATGTGGATCGCGGCGAGGAGGTGCTGCCCGAAGTCTTGCGCCTGCTCGACCACAATGGAGCCGTCACCCGCCGGGTGACGCTGGCGCGCCCGACCCTGGAAGATGTCTTTCTTCGCCTGACCGGGCGCTCGCTGCGCGAAGAACAAACGACATGACGACATTGCGGGCGGACCGTCCCGCTTGAGATGGCACGAAGCAAGAAAGGAGCCTGGCGCATGAACATGAACGCCAGCGTCCAAAATCAAACAACCGCAGCCACGCCGGAGCCTTACACCACCGGCTCCGTCACCGCTCACGATGGCGCCACCATCGGCTACCGCCAACTCGGTCATGGTCCGGGTGTGGTCGTGGTGCATGGCGCTATGTCGTCGGGCTACCACCATATGCAGCTTGCCGAGGCGCTAGCTGACGCCTTCACCGTCTATCTGATCGACCGCCGGGGGCGTGGCCTCAGCGGCCCATACAGCCAGAATTACAGCATCCAGCAAGAGGTTGAAGACGTGGATGCGCTCCTGACCAAAACGGGCGCCAGTCAGGTCTTCGGGGTCAGTTCAGGGGGTGTCATCTGCCTGCAAGCAGCACTCACCCTGCCTGCCATTCACAAAGCCGCCATCTACGAACCGCCGCTGTTTGCAAACGGCTTGCCGCCGACGGCTGTTTTGACGCGCTTTGACCAGGAGATGAGCCAGGGCAAGGTGGCCGCAGCGCTCATTACCGCCATGAAAGGGGCGCAGATGGGACCACCGATCCTCAGAATCATGCCCAACTGGCTGCTCGAACGGGTGACGAACCTGGCAATCAAGAGCGAGGATAAGAAGGGATCGGGCAGCTATGTCCCGATGAGCGCGCTCGCTCCGACGTTCCACTATGACGCGCAGCTTGTCTTCGAGATGAATGGGAAGCTGGAGAGCTTCAGGACGATGCCTGCCGAGGTGCTTTTGCTCGGCGGCAGCAAGAGTCCGGCTTTCTTGAAAGCTGACCTTGACGCTCTGGAGCAGGTCTTGCCGCAGGTCAAACGTGTTGAGTTCCCCGGTCTGGGTCATGCGGCTTCATGGAACACCGATAGACGCGGCCAGCCGGAGCCGGTGGCGCAAGCGCTACGCCAATTTTTTGCCGAACCGTGACATTGCTCGCCTGAAATGACGACTAAAGGAGTGATCTCCCATGACAAAGCTTATCCGCGATAGCTGGCTGATCGCTGGCTCAGCGCTGCGCGTCATGCTGCGCAACCCGGCCTGGGTCTTTTTCGGCCTGTTCCAGCCCGTTTGCTACATGCTCTTATTCGCCCCACTGCTCAAGAATCTGGTCGGCACGCCCGGCTTTCCCAGCGGCGGCGCCTACAACGTCTTCACGCCGGGCCTGATGATGATGGCGATCTTCGGCACCGGCTTTGCTGGCTTCACTGTCATTGGGCAACTGCGCGAAGGGGTCATCGAGCGCCTGCGCGTCACGCCCGTCAACCGGCTGGCGCTGATGATTGGTATGATTTCAATCAGCCTGCTGAACCTGCTGGCCCAGACGGCATTGCTGGTGGGCATCGGGCTGGCGTTGGGCTTCCGACCCGACATCGGCGGACTGCTGCTGCTGGTGGTGCTGCTGCTGGTTGGCGGCTTGATGATGGCCTCGTGTTCCTACGCGGTGGCGTTGATCTTCAAGAACGAGAGTTCGCTGGCTGCGGCGGTCAACCTTGTGGCGCTGCCGCTCTTGCTGCTCTCTGGCATCATGCTGCCGCTGTCCTTTGCCCCCGACATCTTGCAGAAGATTGCCAAAGCCAATCCGTTTACCTACGCGGTGAATGCCGCGCGGGCGCTGGTGGGCGGGAGCCTGGGCGATGTGTCGGTGATGCAAGCCTTCATCATCCTGGGCGTCCTGGCGCTGCTGGCCCTCTTCTGGGTCACGCGCACCATCCGCAAGGCGGCGATGTAGCTCGACTGGCAAGGCCGCATCCTGGCCGCGCTGCTGCTGAGATTATGTGTCAGCAGCAGCGCGGCCATTTTCGTTGCATGCGGTCCAGCGGGGCCGATGTAAAAGTCGCGGGCGGTGGGGGCTGGCGGATACATCCGCGCCTACGGCGGCGGGCGCTTGCCTCGGCTGGGCCTCGGCACTCTCGCTGCGCTCGTGCGCCCGCGCCTGGAGGCTACGCCGCC
>JBJKSJ010000227.1:0-14135 GCA_046704085.1 Ktedonobacterales bacterium
AGCTGACGGAGATGGCCCACCAGCGCCATCTCCGTCAGCTCCTCGACCACCTGGCGCAACTCTCGCTGAAAGAGCCGCTGTGACCCTCGCTTCTGTACCATACGCGCTCTCCTCGGAAAAGGCGCCTGCGCAACCAGGGATACGGACAGGCAGCCAGATGGCGTAACTGGTACTGTGTTAGCAAGATCAATGCCAGGGGTGGAAGGTCCACACATGTCGCATAGGCTGAAGATCAGCCTCCAGCCCACGATCGCGCTGCAGCGCAGCCAGCAAGAGGTTTTGGGGACGTCCACCATCAGCTATGCGCATGTTCGCTCCAATAAGCAGAGGAAGGCTCGAGGCGAGCATCCTCTCGCCTCAGCCTGGTTGGAAAGTGATGACGGCGACCCTCAACTAGCCAGAGGTATACGGCCAGACCAGCGATCATCAGACCGAACCAACCGTACAGACACTCAGTCCAGGAGACCCCTTGCTTGAGCAGTATGACTTCCACGCTGATAAAGCCGACCAGGATCAGGCCCGCCGCCCCTGAGGCGAGGATGCCCACTCGGCGTCCGGTAAAGAGCGTGATTATACCTATGACGGCACTGCCTCCGACACCAATCGCCAGGACCAGTGCGGGGATGGTGTAATCGCTGAACGGCGTGTTTGCCAGCCACTCCAGTGGAAATCGGCCTTGCCCCCCCGCTTCGATCAGGACGCCATTCTGGTAGGTGCCGACCAGCAGGAGAATGCCGCCTCCAATCGCCGACAGCGCAATCAACCCCTCCAGCACACCCACCACGATACGGACCAGTTTGTGCTGCATCTTCTTGCCCCCTTGTGGCTTATCCACCTGCCCCGCGAGCAGGCAGTCGAAATAGCCAATCTGGTGAGAGGATGGACATGTTTCCTCATGAAAAAGATGACATACCCAGGGCGCCCCAGAAGTCACTGCGGGTAGAGAAAGCGTTGCAATGAATCATACTAAAAGCGTTCTGGCGGCGGCTCAGGAGAGACAGCGACGCTGTTACTTGTACCGTCAGCATCCACGCAAGCGCAGCGACTGGCCGGCGTGGGTAGCGACGCTACAAGGGGACGCTGCGCAGGTGGTCCCAGCCGCGCGGGGCCAGCGGCTGGATAGAGCCATCCTGGGCGCGCAGGGTCATCCCGGCTTCAGGGGACAGAATGGCGCCAATCACCGTAACAGGCGTCCCGGTGGCAATCTGAAGCGTTTCGATGATGCGCGGCACGGCGGCAGGTGGCGCCGTGAAGAGCAGTTGATAATCCTCGCCGCCAGTGAGCGCCCAGTCCAGCGCGTCCTGCCCAGTGCGCCGGGCCACCTGGCGCACGTCGTCAGCGATGGGCAGCGCCACTTCATCCAGCCGCGCGCCAACCTTGCTCTGCTCGCAGAGATGCCCCAGGTCCGCCGCCAGTCCATCGCTGATGTCGAGCATCGCCGTCACCACACCCAGCGACGCCAGCAGCCGACCCTCCGGCACGCGCGGCACGGGCGTCAGTTGGGCATCCTTCAGCCGCTCCGCAACAGCTTCGGGAGCGGGTGTCTCTGGATGGAGCAGCAGATGTAGGCCAGCCGCCGCCTCGCCCAAGGCGCCTGTCACCAGCAGCGCGTCGCCGGGGCGCGCCCCGGAGCGCAAGATGACCTGATCCCGCCGCGCCTGGCCGAGCAGGGTAATATCCAGGCCAAACGTCGGCGAACCCACGATATTGCCGCCGACGATCACCGCCCCATACGCCCACGCCTCAGACTGCAAGCCCAGATAGAGACCATCCAGAAACGCGACAGGGAGATCGGTAGGCAGGAACAGCGAGACCAGCGCATAGCGCGGCGCGCCGCCCATGCTGGCAATATCACTTAGATTGACGGCCAACACGCGCCGCCCAATCTGCGTGGGCGTAGCGACCCGCTGAAGAAACTGGCTGCCATCCACCAGCGCGTCGCACGTCGCCAGCAGAACCGTATCACCGTCCAGGTCGAGGACGGCACAGTCATCGCCCACACCCACCAGCACGTCCGGGCGCGCGCGCAGCCCGCGTGTCAGGCGCGCAATCAAGCCAAACTCGCCCAACGCCTGAATGGTCTCCCCAGGCCCTGCTTGTGGCACAAACTCAGTCAACGCTCTCTCCGCGAATCCAGCCCGCCACATGCTCCGGCAGGAGCGAGACACTGCCCTGGCGCACCGTGCAATGCGGCAGCGAGTGCAAAAAGACCGACCCGTAATCCTTCGCCTGCACGCGCTTATCGAACAGCACAATCGCGTTGCGGCGCGAGCCGCTCCAGGCGAGCCGATTCAGCGCGTGGCGCACGCGCAGCGACGCCTGGGGGATGACAAACTGATTCAACTGGTCATGATAGTGTTCTGCGCGCCCAGCCTGTGGCGGGTCGCTCAGGGCCGGGAAGGGGAGCCGGGTGACCACCACGCAGGCCGGGCGCTCACCAGGCAGGTCCACTGTATCCCACGAGTTCACCGCACCCAGCAACACCACGCGCTCCTGCGAGCGGAACGTCTGCCAGATCTGGCGCAGCGAGCCATCAATCGCCTGGGCCAGCACCAGAATCCCGCGCTCCTCCAGCGCCGCCTTGATCCCCGCGTAGCCCGCGCGCAGCGCGGCGTGCGAGGCAAACAGCGCCACCGTCTCGCCGCCCAGCGTGGTGGCAAGCTGAATCAACATCGCGTCCAGATGGCGCTGGTAATGATGCGTATTCGGTTCAGAAACATCCTCCGGCAGATAGAGCAGCGACTGCGGCTGCGCTTCGGGCGCCGCAGAAAGCGTTGCGGCACGCCCGGCAGCCAGCCCCAGCCGCTCGGCGGTATAATCGAACTCGCCGCTGAAGGTCAGGGCCGAAGAGACCAGCGCCGCCGCGCGATCCGGACGAAAGACCGTGCGCTGAAGCAGCGCCCCGGCATGCGTCGGGGCGGCATGCAGGCTAGGCAGTGGGATCGCGGGCACGCTCTCCGCAGGCAGATTAGCCGAAGCGCCAGAGGCCGCGCGCACGGGCAGCGGCGGCAGCGGCGGCTTCACCCAATAGACCATCTCGCCCCTCGGCTGAGTGATCGCCAACCTGCCTTGCTCGACCGACCGACGCAGACGGAAGCACACGCCGTTCAGTTCGCCGCCGAGCGCCACCAGCGCCTCGGCAGCCGCAGGCGGCAGGTCAGGGAGCGTCAGCGTTGGAGGCGCTTTGCCCACTTGCGCCGGGCCACGCGTGGGATCCGAGCTACTCAGCAAGGCAATTAGCCGTTCCAGCCGCGAGAGCAGCGTCAGCAGCCCCTCCTCCAGTTCGGCCCACGCCTCCTCGACGCCTTTCCAGGCGGGCACGTTGCGAATCTTCGGCAGCAAACGCAGCGCCGGATCAACGCCCTCATTCCAGGCGCGCGGCCCGCCGCTGTGATGCTGAGTTTGATGCTCAGAGAGCAAGAAAGCCAGCGCATAAAAGAAGCGTTCCAGCGCCTGCTTTGTTGCCTGGACCGGCGCCTCCCACGAGGCCAGGTGCGCCTCTGCTGGCAGCGTGCTACGCTGGGAAGTCGCCTGGAACTGCTCCAGCGAGCGCGTCGCCAGGACCAGCAGCCCACCCTGCGCCTCTTCAGGCGGCTCTGTCAGCAGTTCTTCCAGCAGTCGCACCAGTTCTGGCTGATTGAGATCATAGCTGCCCTGGCGAAGCGCCTCCTCTTCCAGCAGATGCGCGTCCAGAATCAGCAGATGCGCAGCCTTCGCCAGCGCCGTCTCATCGCTGGAAAGAGAGGACAGCAGCGCCGCGTGCGTCGTCACCAGGACATCTGCCGTCGCCGCCGCGTCACGCGAGCGTTTGGAAAAGCAATAACCGCTCTGCGCGTAGGGGCAGCGCGGCAGTGCATCCAGATATTCCGGCCCGGCGCGCACCAACTCCCAGGCCGCCTGCTCCTGGGGCATCAGCACCAGATCCTCGCGGATGCCTGTTGCGCTGTAATTCAGCCAGATGGTCAGCTTCGCCAGCCCGCGCGTAATATCTGCGGGAAAGTGGCCGTTGCGCGGTACGCGCCCACCGCCAAACCAGCGATGCAGGCAGAGATATTTGTCTGGCTCGGTAAGGAACTCCACGCTGGGTGTCCGGGGCAGATGAACCGCGAGTTCCGGCAGCACCTCCTGCATCAACCGACGGCACGTGGCAGGGTTGGGCGCGGCAATCACCAGCGGGTGCCGCTGCTCCTGAGTCCAGCGCAGCGCAGCCAGCAGGCTTGTCGGCAGGCTCGCCGCGTCCGGCTCAACCTCCAGCAGCAGCGGGCGCGGCGCCGCAAACGCCTCGCCAATCGCCGCCGCCGGATTCGACGGCAAAGACGCCGACGCTCCATGTGAGGTGTCGCGTGTAGCGCCAGCCTCCGTGCTGGGGGTTGCGGCAGGGCTTGTACCACCCACATCCCTGTCGGCTGGGGTGGGGGCGGGGCGCGCGATGCCCAGCGAAAAGACCTGCGGATTAACGCCCAGCTTGGCCGCCAGTTGCGCGCCAACCGATCCCCAGCCACTAGATGACGTGCGTCCAAGGCGCGCCCGCCGCTCCTCGAAAAGCGCGAGCAGCGGCCAACTCAGTCGTCCGCTCAGCCGCGAAAGTTCCTCCAGCACCGACGGCTCCAGTTGCGCAATGCGCGCCAGCAACGCCAGCAAGACATCTTTCGCCAGCACCGCGTCGGCCATCGCCCGATGAAAGACATCGCCCAGCACACCCAGCGCCTCGGCCACGCGCTCCAGCGTATAGCTGGGCAGGGCCGGAAGCAAGACCGTCGCCAGTTCAAACGTATCGAGCAGCGGATTCTCCTGGGCCAGCCCGCGCCGCCGCAGAAACGCCGCGTCAAAGGGCACGCTGTGCCCCACCAGCGCTGCATGGCCCAGAAAGGCGCGCAGGCGAGGCGCAATGGCATCGAAATGTGGGGCTTGCTGAAGATCAGCCGAGGTAATCCCTGTCAGGCGCTGCACCCGATAGGGGATCGGGCGATTCGTGGCAACAAACGTCTGAAAGGTATCGATGACCTCAGCCCCACGAAACTTCACAGCGGCAATCTCGATAATGCTGTCAGTTTCAGGTTGCAGCCCCGTTGTCTCCAGATCAATCGAGACACGGATAGGCTGGCCGCGCAGTGGCGGCCTCCGCAGCCGAACAGCACTGGCTCCAGAGGCGCTTCCAGGCAGATTAGCGATGAGCAGACCCCACATTCAGGCGCATCAGCACATCACGCGCAGCCCTGGCCGCGCGCCCCCGATGGCTGATGCGATGTTTTGCTTCGGGGGCAAGTTCCGCAGTCGTCGAACCGAGCGCAGGCACGTAGAAAATTGGATCGTAGCCAAAACCATTCGCGCCGCGCGGCGCATCCACAATGATCCCTTCCACGACGCCCTCCACGACCTCGTGCCAGCCATCGGGCTGGGCCAGCGCAATCGCGCAGCGAAAACGCGCCGTGCGCTGCTCCGGAGGCAGCCTGGCCAGCCGGGCAAAAATCAGCGTGAAACGCTCAGGATAGGGCGTATCAGGGGTGGGCCAGCGAGCCGAGCGCACTCCAGGTTCGCCGCCCAGCGCGTCGATCTCCAGCCCGGAATCATCCGCCAGCGTCAGCAGCCCGCTGGCCTGGGCATAGGCCCGCGCCTTCAGCAAAGCGTTTTCGGCAAAGTTCGCGCCGGTTTCCTCCACCTCCAGATCAATGCCCTGCTCAGTCAGGGTCGTCAGGTCAAAGGGTAGCCCCGCAAAAATCTCTCGATATTCACGCAGCTTCCCTGGATTGGTCGTTGCGACCAGCAGGCTCGACACACAGGCGCTCCTCGCAAGAGAATGGAATTTGTTCGCATTGTATCATATCACCACGCCTGCGTCGAGACCTTGCTGCGCGCACAAGCTTGATCCTCGCCGCTCTCTATGCTACACTCCTCGCGGCAACTGCTACCATCAGCCAGGAGGGAAGGAGCCGTGCCTTGAAAATGCTTGCCGCGCGCTTCTACGCCCCGCTGGACGTGCGCATCGAGGAGATCGACGTGCCCCGGCCAGGGCCAGGCGAGGCGCTGGTCAAAGTGGCCGCCGCCACCACCTGCGGCACTGACCTCAAAGCCTATCGACGCGGGCATCCGGTCTTGATGAAGACCCTGCCCTCGCTCTTTGGGCACGAAGTCGCCGGCACAGTGGCCGAAGTCGGCGCGGGCGTCGCGCGCTTTCAGCCGGGCATGCGCGTCGTCGTCGCCAACTCCGCCCCCTGCAACCGCTGCTTCTTCTGCCGCCAGGGACGCCAGAGTCTCTGCGAAGACCTGCTCCTGCTCAACGGCGCCTACGCCGGATACCTGCTCGTTCCTGCCCGCATCGTCGAACAAAACCTCTGGGAACTGCCCGCCGATCTCCCTTTCACCAGCGCCGCGCTTACCGAACCTCTGGCCTGCGCGCTGCATGGCATTGAGGCCAGTGACATCCACGTTGGCGCAAGCGTCGTCATTATCGGGGGCGGACCATTAGGCTTGCTGCTGCTGGCAGTGGCAAAGCTGCGCGGGGCGCGGGCCATCCTCTGCGGGCGCGGCGCGGAGCGCCTGGCCGTTGCGCAGGCACTAGGCGCCGACGCGATCATCGATGCAGGCCAGCTTCCCGACCTGGCCGCAGAGGTCGAGGCCGTGCGGGCACTCACCGATGGCCGACGCGGCGCCGATACCGTCATCGAAGCCGTCGGCGAACCAACACTCTGGGAGGCAGCGACACAGATGGTGCGCTATGGTGGCCTCGTCAACCTCTTCGGCGGCTGCGCTGCCGGGACAAGCGTCGCGCTCCAGACCCAGCCGCTGCATTATGGCGAAATCACACTAAAAGGGGTCTTTCACCACACGCCATATTACTTCTCGACGGCCCTTCAACTGATCGCCGAGCGCCGCATTCCCGTCGAGCGCCTCATCAGCGGCGCGTTTCCGCTGGCGCGCCTTCACGACGCCTTTGACCACCTACTCAAACGCCAGGGTATGAAATATGCCATTATCCCAGAACCATAGCAGTATTTCGATAGGTTGCTTCTTTCGGCGCCGCATGGCTCCGCGCTTACTGGAGCAGCCCTGCTGGCTCTCCGTCGCTGATGGAGAAGCTGTATGAAGACGCTGGCGCTTCCGCGCAGCCAGATGAATCAGCCAGGCAAATCACGCACGTCCAGCAGTTATGCCCGGCGGCGGCGCTTCTTTCTCGCCACCAGCGGCATCTTGCTCGTCGCCCTGGCGCTGGTCTGCCTGAACCAGTTTGGGGTCATCACCTTCCTCTGGTCCAGAACCACCTCCAGCCTGTCCATGACCACGATTACCGGCGTGATTGAGGATGGGCAAACCGGACAGCCCATCGCCAATGCCCCCGTCACCGCGCGGATTTTCAGCTTTGCGACCCAGACCACCACCAACGCGCAAGGCCATTTTTCCCTGCGCGTGCCCAATTCCAGCCAGGTGATCGTCGCCATCCCCAACTATGACGCGCAGGCAATCAGCCCCGGCGCTGACCTGACCATCCGACTCGCGCCAGACTCCAGCGAGACCGCCCGGCGCTTCATGGACGCCTTTATGCAGCAGAACATGGACCAGCTTTGGGGCATGCTCCATCCCGATGCGCAGGCAGACTGGTCCTCCGAGAGTGCCTACGCGAGCTTTCTCACCAGGAAGTTCGGCCCGTTACTGCGCGCCTCGTTCACCGTCGGCCAGCCAGAGCGAGTCGCCAACTGGATCGATCCCGATACCACCCAGGTCTACAGCAGCGCCGTTGTCCTGCCTGTCTCTCTGACCCTCGGACCCAGCACGGGCGGCCTCACGCAGCCATCCGAGCAAGCCGTGATGAATGGCCTCTTCAACCATCTGGAGTTTGCCGAAGCGAAAAGCACCGGTCTCTGGCGCGTGCTGCTGGCCGGGCCGCTCGACCAGGAAGCGCCCATCGTCGTGCCCGCCAAAGCGCCAGCCATCACCGCCAGAGTCCCCATTCTGATGTATCATCACGTCTCTGCCAAACCGACCAAAAACATCCTGGACTACTCGCTGACGGTCAAAACACCCGACTTTGCCGCCCAGATGGACTACCTGGCAAAGAACGACTACCACCCCATCACACTCAACGACATCTTAAATAACCTGTATTACGGGATGGCGCTCCCCGCGCATCCGATCTGTATCACCTTCGACGACGGCTATGAGGATAACTACACTGATGCCTTCCCCATCCTTCAGCAGCATCACTTTGTCGCCGAGATCAACATCATCACCGGCATGATCGGTGGACGCTACCTGACCTGGAACCAGATTCGTCAGATGAACGCAGCAGGCATCGAGATTGGCTCACACACCATCCACCACCTGAGCCTGGCAACCGCTTTTGTACAAACCGCCGTGACAGAATTGCTTGGCTCCCAACAAACCCTGGAGCAGCAACTGAATCATCCCATCCAGTTCTTCTGCTACCCCTCCGGCGAGCCGTTCCATAACGGCACCATCCAGCGTCGCCAATTCATCACAGGCCAGCTCTACCAGGATGGCTACGTAGGCGCGCTGCTCGACCCAGGAGTAGAGTCGGCCATCCAGAATCCCCAGCAGCCCTACCAACTCCCGCGTATCCGTGTCGCGGGCGGCGAGATGTTGGCGATCTTTATCCAGAAGCTGAAAATTGAGGGCGTTGGGCCAGTGGACAACGGGCCAGGTGCGTGAGACTTCGCGCCGCCTGCGCGCCCACGAGCGATTATACCTCAGCCCAGACACGGCGCGGCCCGGCGGACTTAGCGCGCTTAGCGCCTTTTTCGCCGGGCCAATAACCGTTGTGAGTAGATTCAGTGGCTGTTGGCCGCCGCATTCGCGCGCGGCGCAGCAACCAGCATCTTTTCGGGGATCGCAGCGGTCCAGGTCATCGCCGCCGCGCCCCAGGTGAGGCCGCCGCCAAACGCCGCAAAGACGACCTTCGCGCCCGGCCAGACCTTGCCCTGCTCAATCGCCTCGCACAGCGCAATAGGGATCGACGCCGCCGAGGTATTGCCGTAGCGATCAATGTTGAGAAAAACCTTTTCGATAGGCAGACCCAGCCGCTTCGCCGTCGCCTCGATAATGCGCTGATTGGCCTGGTGCGGCAGGAAGAGATCGATCTCATCGGGCGTGATGCCCGCCTCGCCGATCACTTTATCAGTTGCGGCGTCCATCGCGCGGGTGGCAAATTTGAAGACTTCCGCCCCCATCATCTTGATGCAGTGCTGCCCCTGATTGAGGTTTTCTACCGTAATCGGCTCGGCGCTGCCGCCAGTGGGCACGTAGAGCAGCTCCGGGCGCGCGCCATCGGACCCCAGCGTGAAGGAGTGAAAGCCGCCGGGCGTCTCGCTGGCGCTGACCACCGCCGCGCCAGCGCCATCGCCAAACAGCACGCAGGTAGCGCGGTCGGTATAATCGACATACATCGAGAGCTTTTCCACGCCAATCACCAGCACATGCTTTGCAGCGCCGCTGCTGGCGAACTGGTGCGCAATCGAAAGGGCATAGAGGAAGCCGCTGCACGCGGCCTCGATGTCAAACGCGCCGCAGGATGCTCCAAGCTGCGCCTGCACAATGCAGCCCACGCTGGGGAAGTGATAATCAGGGCAGACTGTCGCCACGATAATCATGCCCAGGTCTTTGCCCTCGATCCCGGCCACCTTCAGTGCCTCGCGCGCAGCCACCAGGCCCATCGTCGAGGCCGTTTCTTCTGGCCCGGCAATGCGTCGCTCACGAATGCCCGTGCGCGAAACGATCCACTCATCCGAAGTCTCGACCATCTTCTCCAGATCGGCATTAGAGAGGACTCTGGCAGGCACATACTTGCCCCAGCCGGTGATTGTGCTGTAACCGCTCATGTCGCTCCTTCCGTCTCTGGCAGCGACTGCTGCTGGCGCTGCCAAATCCTTGGAGCGCCAGGCTGCCCTGAAGACGCCTCTTTTGATTGCAGACCATGAGGGTGAAGCAGGCCCGTCCATCATTGAAAAAATGAGGAGTAAATAAGAGCAGCGCCACCGCGGTGTAGCGACAAAGAAGCGTCGGCTGTTTCCCCCTGGCCCTTACCCTAATTGTAACATAACGCGAGCGATAAAGCGAGCGCAGAAGGGAGCAAATTCGCCAACTGCGCACGTTTCAGCGCGCCGCAGCGGCGCGCAGCGTCTCGAAATAACGCACCGTCTCTGCAACGCCCTGACCTCGCGGCGCGTGGTCGAGCGTATCAATCAGCTTGCTGGCGATCACCGCTCCGTCGGCCAGCGCGGCCAGCGCGGCCACATGCGCGGGCGTGGCAATGCCAAAGCCCACCGCCAGGGGCAGCCGGATGTATTCCCGCACGCGCGCCAGAAAGCCGGGCAGGTGCGCGGGCAGGTCACTGCGCGCGCCGGTCACGCCGCTCAGCGAGACGCAGTAGACAAAGCCGCTGTTCTGCCGGTGTGCCGCCTCCGCCACGCGCGCCAGCCGCTCCAGCGTGCTGGTCGGCGTCACCAGGAAGATCAGGCACATTCCCGCGCGATTGGCCGAGGCCAGCAGCGGCTCGGCCTCTTCCGGCGGCAGGTCAGGCACGATCAGCCCGGAGACGCCCGCCAGCGACGCCGCCTCGCAAAAATGCTCCGGTCCGAAGGCCAGAATAGGATTATAGTACCCCATCACCACCAGCGGCGTGGCGACCTGGCTGTGCAGCTTTTCCGCCAATTCCAGCACCCCGACGGGCGTCATGCCACCCTGCAACGCCATCTGCCCGGCGTGCTGGATCGTCGCGCCATCCGCCAGCGGGTCCGAAAAAGGCACTCCCAACTCCAGCACGTCCGCGCCCGCGTGCGCCAGCCCCAACGCCAGCGCCTCGCTGGCCGCCAGATCGGGGTAGCCCGCCATTACATACGGAATCAGACAGATTCGCCCTTCCGCCTTTGCCCGCGCAAACGCCCGATCAATCCCCTCCGCAAGAGGCAGGCTGGTTTGCGCCGAAGCGCCGATGCTGGCATCACCCGGAACTACGCTCATTTCATCGTATGCCATACTTACACCCATTCCTCGCTCGTCACTGTTCGCTCGTTCTGCACATTGCCCGTATTGAGCGTCGTCTTTGGCTCCAGCAGCAGGACATGCGCCTCCTCGCCGGCAACCGGCAAATGCTCAACCCCTTTGGGGATAATCACCAACTCGCCTGCATCCAGATGAATCTCCTGATCGCGCAGCTTGATCAGCAAATGCCCCTTCACTACCAGAAACAACTCATCCTCTGCCTCGTGCCGATGCCAGACAAACTCACCCTTGAGCTTCACGAGTTTGATATATTGCCCGTTCAGTTCGCCCGCAATCTTCGGACTCCAATACTCCTGGAAGCGGCCAAGCTTCTGCGCCAGATTCACCTTCTCGATCATTGTTTCCTGCTTTCTTTCTCCCGCGCACATGTGGATGAGGCGCCATCGGCTGCTACAGCGTCACGCCCAGCGCGCCAGCCACCGTGCCCATATCTTTGTCGCCGCGCCCGGACAGATTGATCACCATCACCTCGCCCGCGTGCAACTGGCCCTCCTCGGCCATCTGGAGGGCGTAGGCCACCGCGTGCGCCGACTCCAGCGCCGGGATGATCCCCTCCATCTGGCTCAGCGCCTGAAGACCGCGCAGCGCCGCCGCGTCATCCACCGAGACATATGTGGCTCGGCCCGTCTCTTTGAGATAGCTATGCTCCGGCCCAACGCCGGGATAATCCAGCCCGGCAGAGATGCTGTGCGTCTCCTTCACCTGCCCAGCGGCGTCCTGCAAGAGATAGCTCATCGCGCCGTGCAGCACGCCTACGCGCCCGCCAACGAGCGAGGCCGCGTGTTCGCCGGTAGCGATGCCCTTACCCCCCGCCTCCACACCGATCAAGCGCACCTCCGCGTCGCCCGCAAAGGGATAGAACATCCCAATCGCGTTGCTGCCACCGCCCACGCACGCCAGCACTGAGCTTGGCAGCTGACCCTCGGCGACCAGGATTTGCTCGCGCGTCTCCGCGCCAATCACCGACTGGAAATCGCGCACGATGCGCGGATAGGGATGCGGGCCAACCGCCGATCCGATCAGATAATGCGTCGTCTCGACGTTCGTCACCCAGTCACGAATCGCCTCGTTGATCGCGTCTTTCAGCGTCTTGCTGCCGGAGGTCACGCTGCGCACCTCCGCGCCCAGCAGCTTCATGCGGAAGACGTTCAGCGACTGGCGGTGAATATCCTCCTCGCCCCTATAGACAATGCACTCCAGCCCCAGCATCGCGCAGACCGTCGCCGTCGCCACGCCATGCTGCCCCGCGCCTGTCTCGGCGATGATGCGCCGCTTGCCCATGCGTTCAGCGAGCAGCCCCTGCCCAAGCGCGTTATTGATCTTGTGCGCCCCCGTATGTGCCAGGTCTTCGCGCTTGAGATAGACCGCAATGCCCAGCTTCTCCGAGAGCCGTTCGGCGCGATAGAGCGGCGTGGGTCGCCCCACATACGTCTTCAACAGCCCGGCCATCTGCTCGTGAAAGCGCGGGTCCGCCTGCATCGCTGCATACGCCTGCTCCAGTTCGCCGAGCGCGGCCATCAGGCTTTCGGGCACATAGCGTCCGCCAAACGGCCCGAAGCGCCCGCGCTCATCGGGATAGACGCCGTGTTGATAGGCCAGTGGGTTCACCATCTGCCCAGGATTCATCGTTTGCATTGGCCTGTGGCCTCCTTCTCTGTTCAGGGCAGTAACAATCAGCCAGCTAACGCTCATAGATACGCGGGAACACGCGCTCCATCAGTCGCTCGGCTGTTTCTGCCCGCTTGAACCCGACTTTTTCATACAGCCCGTGCGCATCGCGGGTGAAGAGCGTCCAGCGCCTCAATCCCTGCAACTGGGGGTGCGCAACCATACATTCCATCAGCCACAGGCCCAGCCCCTGCCCGCGAAACGCCTTCAGCACAAATACGTCACCAACATAGGCAAACGTCGCAAAGTCGGTAATCACGCGTGCAAAGCCAGCCTGCTGCTCACCGCGATAGGCCCCAAACACCAGCGAATGCTCGATGGAATTTTGCACCACCTCCAGAGGAATACCCGCCGCCCAGTATGAGGCGGTCAAAAAGCCATGTACCACCACAAGATCAACGCGCCTTTTATCGGTGCTGACCGTGTATTCTCCACGCTGCCATTCATGGACCATCGCAAGACCTTTCTTATTACGCCGACCTGTCGCCAGTCGTCGGTAGGATCTAGCGCGCGAGCGCCGGATGCGCGGCATCCAGCACGGCAGAAGTAAACTGTCCGCCCGCGTATGTCTCCAACAATGCCAGCAGATCAGCCAGCGCCGCCTGCACATCGACGCGCGCCTGGGCATGATGCCCCTCAACCGTAATCAGCGCCCTGGTCGTCTCCGCCTGCGCCGCGCTCTCTTCGCTCTGGCGCCAGCACCAGCGGCGCGCAATCACCAGCTTTGTCTCGTCCGAAAAGACCACCTCGCCCGGCGCTGGATGATCTTCTGCGCTTTCGCCCAGCGTCGTATAGCGTTCCGAGCCATCGGCAAAATGCACCGTCACAGCGCCCTGCAACGCCCGCGTATCGAAGACTGCGACGGGCAGCGCGTAGCGAATGCTGACCAGATTCCCCAGGTCCACCAGCGTAATGATGCTGGGAATGTCGCCTTTCTTGGTCAGCCGCCGCAGCAGCGCCTCGGCGGCTCTTCGGTACTGCGTCGGGTCCAGCCCGAAGCCGCGAAACGCCCCGCGCCAGGCTGCCAGCGACGGAATCTGGCTGAGCGGCGTTTCGCCAATCCGCCGCAAGGCCGCCTGCTGCTCCGCCAGAAACGCCGCGCGCAGTGCCTCTGGCGTGGGGCCATTCGTCATCCCCTCGGCCAGTATCACGCCGCCCACCACGTTGGGGTAGCGCGCCACAATGTCGGGATGATATTGGAAGGTAGTCATGGGCGCGAGTTCTTCTTTCTACAAGGATAGAAAGGGATCGGAACTTAACATCGAATGAGACCCCATATACCAAGCTCCCTGATTAAAATCAATGAAAGATACACCTGCTTGGTGGCACCTGGCAATAATCGCCTCTCTAACTTCCTGATCGGTTGATTGTTCCGAAACGAGACCGAGGGCTTCTGAAACCTTGCGCACCCATGTATCAATTGGCTGAAGACGAACCCTGTCATGCTGATCTAC
>JBJKSJ010000228.1:0-3087 GCA_046704085.1 Ktedonobacterales bacterium
GGGGGGAGGGGGGGCCCCGCGGGCGCCCCCCACCCCCCACTGCCCCCCATTGGCGGGTTCATCACCCGCCCGGTCTGGCGTAGCATCTTTATCCCTCCTGCGTTGGTGGACTCTCCGATGCGCCAGCGGCTGGCACCGACACTCCCTGTGCGACTGGAGCATCCTCTGCGCTTATGTAGACTTTCTCACTTGCCTCCAGGGCAGCCGGGCGGGTAGCCCGCAGGACAAAGACCCAGATGACCCCCAGCACGAGCCAGCCTAACACGATGTACCCGGCCAGATACTGAGGCAGCGGGCCGGGATAGGGCGTGGGCGGATACGAGGCGGTGGTGAACTGGGCGATCAGCACCCCCAGCACCAGCAGTACTGTTATGATCGGCACCACCGCATGCCGCAGCACCGAAAACTCGGCTCTTTGTTCCCTCAGATAGTAGCCTAAAGTTGCCAGGCTGACGCCGATATAGGCGACCAACATACAGAAAGTCAGAACAGCGATGATGACCAGGAAGTCATTTGGCGGTCCTCCATAGACTGTTTCGGCCCACAGGGCGAGTCCCACACTAATGACTAAAGCCAGGCCAATGCCAACGAAAGGAGTGCGATAGCGCGAATGCAAGCGGCCCAGCACTCCTGGGATGGCTCCGGCGCGGCCCATCGCAAAGACGATACGGCCAAATGCGGTGTAGCCAGCACCCAGGTTCGCCGCCACCGAGTTCAGAATCACCAGGGTGATAATTACCACGCCAGCGTTACCCCAGACGTTCCCTGCCAGCGTCAGCCAGGGAGTGGGGTTAGGGTCGGTGATGTAGCTTTGAGTATCAGTGGGCGAACTCGGCAAAACATGATTCAAGCCATAGCCCGCCAGCCCGGCATATCCGGTAAATACAAAGAAGATGCCGATCAACAGCGCCGCCAGAAAAATGGCGCGTGGGACGTTGCGCCTGGGGTTGTTGGACTCTTCGGCAAGCTGGGCTGCCGACTCAAAGCCGATGAACGCGGTGAAGGCAAAGATGGCGCCTTCGATCACCCCTTGCCAGCCTCCCCAATCACTGCCTGCCAGGGGATTATTGGCAGCGAAAGAAGGAGTAAAAGCATGCAGATCATTCCCATTAGGGGCTTGTCCAATCAAGAAGAAGCTGAGGATAAGAAAGACACAGACCTCGATCACCCCCAGCACCACGATTGTTCGCACGGAGAGCCGCACACCGAAGAAGGTCAACAGCCCCATGATGACAGCAATAGCCACCGCCCAGACCCACCATTGGATGTCGGTGCCCCATTCCGTCAGGACAAAGCCTTCAGCCGTGAAGCCAAAGACCAGGAGATTGGCCGGGAGAAAGAGCAAATAGACAGGAATGGTGAGCCAGCCGGTGATAAAGCCGAGCGTTTTGCCCAGACCGTGCGAGACATAGGTGTAGAAACCGCCCGCCGCAGGCAGATGCACGGCCAGTTGGCCGATGTTTAACGCTAACAACAGTGATGTGACTAAGGCCAGGACAATGGCGAGGGGGAATGACCCGCCAGCATAGAAAATACCGGCGGAAAAGGCAAAAGCCAGGGCCACCGCCGGACCCATCATGGCAATGGATTGGAACAACACGCCGGTCAGCCCGACGGCGTTCGGGCGCAACCCTCCCTCTGTCGAAGCAGACTCGGCGGGACTCACACTACTTGTCGCCATACGATACCTCCAAAAATGAAGCTAATACACAACAGAAACGAAACCAGCCCCTGGTAGGTTGGCATATACTCTTGCCTCCATGCGCAGGGCTTCTGAGCTTCACGCGGCCATCACCTCCCTCATGGTGTCCGTGAGTTCCCTGCCCCAGTTTAGCAGGCGAGGATGGATCAGGAAACCCATCCGGCGTGAGAAATGTACACTTCATTATTGTAATGCTTCAGCAGCGCGCTCCAGCCGACTTGCGCCATGCTGAAGCTGCTGGCTCGCCTGGTCAAACTGCTGGCTGATCTCCGTCGCTCCTTCCATGACGTTCCCCAACCGCTTCTGCGCCGGGTCACTCTCCAGGCCACTGGCAATACTTGTCGCCAGTTGATGCGAGGTTTGCATCTCCTGATAGACCTCCCGCGTCAATACTTGCATGGGCGCGCGAAATGGCTCTGGTAGCTCGTTGATGGTATACGCCATCTGGGTCAGGCGGGTGGCTGCCGCCATCGTTGAGTTTGCAATCAAGCTGGCATCGCGCCCAATCGCCCGGCGGCGCATGTCCAATCCTTTAGCCGCGCCCTCTAGAATGTCGGTGCCCAGCCGCTGATCCTTCGCAATCTGCTTGGCTTGCTCGGAGAGGAGCCGAACGTCATCGGTACTCGCCAGGATTTCACGAGTAGCGCGCCGGATGGGGCGCACAATGGGGAGGGCGACCCAGGTTGCCACCAGTGTAGTCACGACGATGATGCTTAAGAAAATCAGCGGGATATTCCGCGACGAGAGCAGTCCGGTAGTGGAAGGCGCCAGATCGTTCGGAGAGGCAACGACCAGACAAACCCATCCCAACGTCTTGATGAATATGCCAGACACCTGTTCCTGCGTGCCAGTGGTGGGATCAGTATAAACCTGAGCAGTGCTGCTTAAATCCTGGCCGCTTTGCAGCGCATTCACCACATTCTGGAGGGAGGCTACAGAAAGCGTGTGTCCCTCTTGCTGCGCCAGTTGCTGATTATTTGCTGCTCCCAGCACGACGCCTTGCGTATCAAACAGGGCAGCATAGCTGGTCTGGTTAGTGGAGAACGTCGAGAGATACGACTGGACCAGCGCCGGAAGAGAAAACACAGCCAGGACGGCGCCGCTCTGGGCTGGCGCTGTTGGCGAGACAAAAGCCAGCAGGGCCAACCAGACTTTGCTCGCAATGGTGCTATCCGCGCCGCTGGCAACGGCCAGCGGCGCCTCCCCAGCCTTAGGTGGGGTTGCGGCGCGCTGCGCATGCACGAAGGTTTCCAGCGCGCCAGGCAAGCTGGCACTTGTCACCAGCGCCTGCCCCGCCAGGGATGTGTGGGTAGCAGCAACGATCTGATCATTTCCGTTGAGGACCATCCAGGCCACGCCATCTGCCGTCGAGAGGCTGGCTTCGC
>JBJKSJ010000229.1:0-4479 GCA_046704085.1 Ktedonobacterales bacterium
CTCCACATTGACACTGCCCACGCCTGAAGGCACCGTAATCTCATAGTTATAGCCCGGCGTCCCTCCCACGCCTGTAAAGCCTGCCGGCTGCTGGTCGGGGTTGGTAATCGCGCTGGCATACTTGGGCAGGTTGGTATTCACTGTGTTGGGCAGAAAGCGGGGCACTGCGCTACAGCAGACATCAGGATGATTGACCGGATCGGTCCAGCCATCCTCATAGATCGGCGTATAAGCGTCCCCATGCTCTTTCAACTCCCAGGGGCCGTTGATATGCGCGGAGAATGCCTGCAATTCATCTGTCGTATCGCCGAAGCTGGCGATGCGCGAGCCAAGCTGGATGGGCGGCAGATACTCAGCGGCGGCAGAACGGCTGATCGTCGTCGAGGAGAGATTTGGGGCGATATAGGCCAGGAAAAAGACATTGGCCTGAAGCGTGACCGTCACCTGCAACTCATACTGGTTGCCCGTGACGGTAGAAGTCATCTCCCCGACCTGCCCCGCCGCCACATTGCAGGCAGTGACACCATTTTGTTTGACAGCAGCGCACGCGCGCATCATGGCATCCTGTCCATCGGGCGAAGTGGTGCTGTAATAGCTGGGCATATAGAGAACGCCAGCCAGCGCGCCAGCCTCGGCGGCCCGCAGCGCCTGAACCGACGAGATATACAGGCTCACGCTGTCAACGACCAGACCCAGGAGCAGGATCACAAACATGATCACAAAGGCCATCAGGATGATCGTCTGCCCGCTTTGTCGGCGGCGTGGCGCGGGCAATTGGCGCATAAGCGTGGATACACGCATTAGGGACGCCCTCCTGCTTAAGCACAACAAGAACGAGAGCAGCCGCTGCGTCAACGTCAGATAGCAAATGGTGCTTCCAGCAAGACCAGGCAGATTATACACAAGAGGTGGCGTAGCCGCAACCTGCTAGTACCAGAGTACCAGGGTCATCAGGGAGGGGTAAGCCGCGCGGCAGCCTCAGCATCCCGCTCATCCACCAGCGCCTCGAAGTTCAGGAGCGAATATTCCAGCCCCGCCTCGCGGGCAGCCGCCGCCTCATCGGCATACATCGGGTCCGGGTGCTTGCGGTCTAGGGGGTCAGCGCAGAAGAGCAGGCGCATAATAGCTACCAGTCGTAATACTCCAGCCGGTTTTGCATCTCTTCTAGCTCAAGCACCAGACCCATCGTTGCGAGGAATTCAATGTACTTGCCAATGCTTGTTTTCTTTTGAAGGATAATAATTCCTGAATGCTGTTGTTCTCCAGCCAGTGGACCAAATTCGCGTAGTTCTTGTGTGACCAGGACACGTCCCAGACTGGTAGCATAGGCAAGCTGATCTGAATCATCAAGCCCCTGGTTTGCACGACCAGCATCCTGCGTTGTCAGGACATCAATGCCGCGTTCGCGCAATTGTTTCGCAATCTCAGGGTTCACATGCTCATCAAAATAGTAACACGGCACATCAGGCACCCTGCCCCTTCTCACGCCATTCACTCTCGCGCCGCTCCTTGATGTGCTGGCGGAGCTTTTGAGCGAAAGGCGACGTGCTTTTCTGGGCACGCCGCTTCAACTCGGCAATTTCCTCCTCAATCTCCCAGTCGATCACTTCCTTATGGCTCTCGTAATAGCGCAGGGCAGCACGAACTTCCTCTAATGTCAGGGTAGGATAGACCTCTTCAGAGGCAATCTGTTCAGGCGTATAGCCTTGCTGGATAAGCGCCGCAATATCATGCACAGAGATGCGGTGCTGTCCGATAATGGGCTTGCCACCAAAGATACGCGGATTGCGCACAATACCTTTGATCTCAGTTGGTTGCACCCCAGGATTAGTTTCTCCAGTTGCTACAAACAGTTTGGTCGATTCAATATCCGCTCGTCCTCTCGAAATAAGACGTGGGCCTGCCGTGCCGCGTTTCGCCTCCTCTAGAAGAGGAGCATCAAGTAACGTATTACTCATTTGGCGTACCCTCCCCTTGATCAGAGCTTGCCAATCTGATTTTTTCTTGCTCGTTGTATTGCCTGATCATAAGATCGATAAACTGTTTTATGGTTTCACGGGATGCAGCAAACCGAAAGAGTGGTTGGGCAGGAACTTGTTCAACCCCCTTCATGTCCTCTGCATGCTCAAACTCAGGAGGCACGGCTGTTCCAAGGATGAAGAAAAACTCATCTGCGCTAAACCTCAGGTTCATCGCATTGACATGTAATACCGGAAGCTGAGAGGCATCAAGAAACACGACTCTGAATATCTTTTTTGCTGGTTCCTCTTGTTCTGGCATCGGCATATACCTCTCTTCTGAAGAAGCATTACTCATAAGCTAACGCTTTTTGATTCGTGTATATCACAGCGTCACTCGCCCGTCGCCGCCGGGCATCGTGAAGCGCAGGAAGCCGCCGTTCGCCAGCCGCGTGCAGACAACGGCGATGATGAAGTAGATCAACAGAAAGGCGGCGTAGCCAAACTCGTTGACGACAAAGGCGGCCAGCGAGAATGGATGTGCCGCCCCTGGAAGGAAACGCGCCCACATGGGGCCGTTGCCATCCGGTCCGAACAGCAGGGCCGCGTTTCCCAGCGCCAGCGTAACGATCAGATCGACCAGCAGGCAGAGGCCAGCCAGGATCGGCCCCATCTTCCAGAAGCGCCTGCTCATCTTCTCGCGCTTGGTCGAGACGACACGCATCGCCGCCCAGACCGGCGGGAAAAATTCCAGAAAGAGCAGCAAGAAGAAGAAGGCAATGATCACCCCCCCCGGCCAGGTCGTCCGCGGAAGCATCTCCAGCAGCCGGAAAGCCGCAAAGATGATCACCCCCTCGATGATCGCGCGCGTATAGCTCGTCCGGCGGAAGACACGCCCTTTGGCCGGTTTCTTTCGGATAACCGGCTTCGGCGCGGCCTGCGCCGCTGCGGATGGTTCGGTGGTCGGCGTTTCAGTGGGAGAAGGCGGTGTCTCGTGCATATCCGTATCCTTTGCAGGGGGGCTTGTTTCGCTCATGCCCCCATTATAGCGCATCCTTTTCCCAAAAACTCATCATCGTGTTTCAGGGCTGCGCTCCAGCAGTAACGTGCGCGCTACCAGCAGCAATGGGGATCGTCTCCCCGCTGCATTACTTTCTAGTATGGGAAGAAAGAGAGAGGGATGCTTGAAAGGAACCAGCCCTATGAGGAAGATTCTGATTGTTTATGGCACCACAGAAGGACAAACGGGGAAAATTGCCCAGCGGCTGGCGAACACCATTGGCAGCCAGGGCTTTCAGGTGGAGGTGTTCGATGGGCGACGCCTGCCGAGAGACATTGACCTCAGCAACTATGCCGCTGTCCTTGTCGGCGCTTCGATGCACGCGGGCGGTTATCAGCGATTCATCCGCGACTTTGTGAAGCAGCGCCGGGCAGAGCTTGCGCGGGTTCCATCGGCGTTCTTCTCGGTGAGCCTGACAGAAGCGTATCCTCCTGATGAGCATCTGCAAGAACGCGCCAACCTTCGGGCGCACATCGACCGCTTCTTACAGGAAACTGGCTGGCAGCCCCAGCGGGTGGTCAGTTTCGCGGGGGCGCTGGCCTACACCCGTTACGGGTTCGTGAAACGGCGGCTCATGCAGAAGATTGCGAGGCAGGCTGGTCAGCAAACCGATCCATCGCGGGACTATGAATACACCGACTGGCAGGCCGTCACGCGCTTTGCCGAAGAGATGGTTTCGGCGCTGAGCGCGGCGCCACTGGCGAGCGGCTAAGGGAAACCTGCTATCTTTGCTGTTTGCCCCAGGCTTCTGGAAAACAGCAGCGCCGAGCCGCGCGGCTCGGCGCTGCTGTGCAGGCTCCTCGGCCTAATATCTGGCCGGACCGGCCCGGCCACTCATCACCAGCGCGTACATGCCCACTACCAGCAGAACGCCCCCCGGCGTCTCGCCGACCAACCGCGTGTACCCCCGGCTACCAGCCGGGCCGTCCTTGTACCCCCGGCTTCCAGCCGGGCCATCCTGGCGCCGCAGGGGCGGCTACTCTGCCGCTTCGGCTTCCTCTTCCTCCTCGTCCTCGCCCGCTGGTTCTGGCGCCAGCGCGGCGGCGGGAGCCAGCCCCAGCAGGCGCTGCGCGATGCTCTCGATCTCCTTGATCTGCTCATAGGCCACTTGACGCGCCCGCTTGCGCGCGGCGACAACGCCGCCCGCCGTCAGGTCCAACGCGGCAACGAGGGCATGCGCCTGTTGGCTGAGCGCCGCCAGCCGCTGATGATCCGCGTCGGCGGGGTCAAACGGCGGGATCGGGCAGACCTCGAATGGCAGGCGGGTAATATCCCTTGGACCTACATAAATCCCACGAGTCTGATGGGCCTTGATAGCCACATCCACGCATGGGGCATTTAGTAGCGCACTCAGGAAGTACGCCTCATCTTGGGTTGCAGCGCGATACCAATTGGTAGTGGTCTCAGCAATAAATGCTTTTGGCCTCGCCCCAGTGATAATAGATAAGACTTCTGTATCAA
>JBJKSJ010000230.1:0-4756 GCA_046704085.1 Ktedonobacterales bacterium
CGACGACCCGTTGCAGTGGCGCAACCTCTGGAGCGACCCTGGCTACGCGAAGCTGCGCTCCGACCTGATCGCCGATCTCTACGACCATCTGCCCGCCCCGCGCGAGCCAAAGCTGGAGGCCGTCGCCTTCGCCTGACGTGTATCTGTAAAGTGTATCTGCCGCGCCGCCTCAAGCCAGGGGGCCATGCAGCGCCTCGCCAAGCCCCTCGCGCCAGGCCCGCGCCAGCGCGGCAACTGGCACTTGTAGCGCCGGGCCAATGGTCAGCGCGGCTCCGCCGACGGCCCCCAGCCGCCGGACCAGCACGCCCTCTTGCTCAGCCAGCGCCTGGAGTTCCGCCCAGGCGCCCGCCTGGAGCGAAACGACAATGCGCGAGGGCGCCTCACCAAAGCAGAACGCCAGCGCCTTCAGATCAAGCGGGCCAGCTCGATCAGCCAGGGTGTGGATGCTCTGAGCCAGAAGTCCCGGCTCGGCTGTCATCCCCAGATTGCCCCAGATGCAGCCTTCGGCCAGCGCGACGGCCAGACCGCCATCGCTGCAATCATGCGCCGAGCGCAGCAGCCCGGCCCGGTATGCCGCCAGGCACAGCCGCTGCACCGCAGCCTCGCGCTGCAAGTCCAGCGCGGGCGGATGCCCGACCACCTGATGCTCGATCACCCTCAGATACGTGCTGCCGCCCAGATCATCCGGCGCGGCTTCCCAGGCGCCCAGCAGGGCCACCAGATCGCCCTCCTGTTGGAACGCAGCGGGCAGCGGCGCAGCGCCTTCAAGCAATCCAACCATCCCAACTACTGGCGTCGGATAGATCGGCTGGCCGAAGCTCTCGTTATAGAGGCTGACATTCCCGCTGATCACTGGCGTTTCCAGCGCGCGCGCAGCGGCGGCCATGCCATCGATGGCCTGCGCAAGCTGATAGTAGACCTCGGCCTTCTCAGGATTGCCAAAGTTGAGGCAGTTGGTCAGCGCCAGCGGCGTCGCCCCCGTGCAGACCAGATTGCGCGCCGCCTCGGCCACCGCCAGCGCGCCACCAGCGAATGGGTCAAGATAACAGAAGCGGCCATTGCCGTCCGTCGTCAAGGCAATAGCCCTGCCAGTCAGTTGGCCCTCCTCGTCGCGCACGCGCAGGACCGCCGCGTCGCTGCCCGGCGGGATCAGCGTGTTCGCTCCCACCATATGGTCGTACTGCCGGTAAATGTCCTGCCGACTGCACAGATCGGGCGACGCCAGCAGCATCAGCAGCGCGGCATTCAGATCGGCTGGCAGCGGAAGCTCGCCATAATCATACGCCCAGCGCCGCTCCATCTCTGGCGAGGGCACACCCTCGCGGACATACAGCGGTACTTCATCGGTCAGCAGCGCCGTCGGAATCTCGGCAGCGACCTGCTCGCCCTCCTTGACGCGAATCACCGGCTCCTCGATCACCTGGCCGATGATGTCGGAGTGCAGGCCCCAGCGCGCAAAAACCGCCTGCACCTGGCGTTCGCAACCGCGTCTGGCAATCACCAGCATGCGCTCTTGCGATTCGGAGAGCATGATCTCGTAGGGCGTCATGCCGCTTTCCCGGCGCGAGACGCGCAGCACGTCAAGCTCGATCCCGCAGTGTCCCTTATGCGCCGTCTCCACCGCTGAGCTGGTCAGCCCGGCAGCGCCAAGGTCTTGCATACCCACAATCCAGCCGCTGTCGCGCAGCGACAGGCAGGCTTCAATCAGCAGCTTTTCCGTAAACGGATTGCCCACCTGCACCGCTGGCCGCCGTTCTTCTGAAGCCTCGTTGAGTTCCACCGAGGCGAAGGTTGCCCCATGAATGCCATCGCGCCCCGTATCAGCCCCCACCAGCAGCACTGGATTGCCCACCCCGCTGGCCCGCGCCGAAACGATCTTCTCCGCCGGCACGATGCCCACGCACATAGCGTTGACCAGCGGATTGCCAGAGTACGCCTCATCAAAATAAATCTCGCCGCCAACGGTGGGCAGCCCAAGGCAGTAGCCATAGCCCGCAATGCCCGCAACCACTCCATGCAGCAGATAGCGGTTGCGCGCCGTCGTGGGCGGGCCAAAGCGCAGCGAATCCAGAATCGCCACCGGACGGGCGCCCATCGTGAAGATGTCGCGCACGATGCCGCCGACGCCCGTCGCCGCGCCCTGATATGGTTCAATCGCGCTGGGGTGGTTATGGCTCTCGATCTTCATCACCACCGCCAGGCCAGCGCCAATATCAACAGCGCCCGCGTTTTCGGCGCCCGCGCCAAGCAGCACACGCGGCCCGCGCGAGGGAAAGCGCCGCAGCAGCGGTTTCGAGTTTTTATAGCCGCAGTGTTCGCTCCACATCGCGCCGAAGATGCCCAATTCCACCTGATTGGGCCGCCGACCGAGTTTCTGGACCAGCAGATCGTACTCGGCGCGCGTCAGCGCCACTTCATCGAGCGCCCGCTGAGAAATCTCATCATCTACCAATTCTTCAGGCATGCCTGTCTGGCCTCGCTTCCTCGCTAGGGGAGACATTCAGGGTTCGCTCGCGTTCATAGATGACCATACCAGGGCCGCCGCCTTTCATATGGCGGACATACCGCTGCTGCGTATAATCCACCGGCACGCTGGTATTGCCGCGCGCCTGGCTATAATAGGCCGCCAGGCTGGCCGCTTCCTCTAGCGTCCGGCGGGGCACTTCGCGCCCGCCGGATTTGATAATCACATGCGCGCCCGGCACGCCGCGCGCGTGCAGCCAGAGGTCATTGCCGCCCGCCTCACGAAAGGTCACTTCCTCGTTCTGGCGGCTGTTCTTCCCGATCAGCAGCACAAAGCCATCCGCCGATTGCCGCCGCAGCACGGCGCCCGCCCCATCTTGCCTGCTACCCTTCTGGGCTTTCGCGCCCTTGCCGCCTTTGCCCGCCTTGCTCTTGCCGCCTTTCTGGCCGCCAGCCTGGCGCTCCTGCTTGCCGTGCAGATAGCCTGCCGCTGCCACCTCGGCGCGCACCTGCGCCACCTCTGCCGGAGTCTCGGCCAGGAGCAGATCGGTGGCAAGCTGGTCTAGCTGCGCCAGTTCCACCTGATTGCGCTCAATCTGCTCTGGAATCTGCTGCCCGGCGCGGCGCAGCTTATGGTAGCGCGCAAAACGCTGGTTGGCATTCTCCACCGCGCTCAACGTCGGGTCGAGCGCAATTGTCATCATCCCTGGTTTGCCATTGGTGGCAAACGGATTCTCGGTCGTAAAGCTGGACTGTCCTGGCTCAATCTGCTGCCCGAAGGCCAGCAGCAGTTCGCCCTCTGTCCGCAGGCGCTCACCCCCCCGCGTCTCGGCCAGGTCGCGCTCCAGCGCCTCGGCCTTACGCACGCCGCGCTCTCGATGCGTCTGTAACGCCCGCGCCACACCCGCTTTCGCTCCCTGCAAGGCATCGCGCCATTCCGCGCCACGATAGTAGGTATCCAGTAGATCATTGACGCGCTCAAAAGAGCGGCGTGGCCAGCCGGCATACTGGCGCAGTTCATAGACGGCAAATGCCGCTGGCACGCCAGTATCAGGCTTTTCTACCAGCGTTGGCTGCCACTGGCGTGTCGCCACCAGCGCGGCCAGTTCTCGTTCCTGCTCGGCCACGCGCTCCCAGGGCGTCTCCGGTCGCGCAGGCGCCTCAGCATCTCCGATAGCGCGGTAGACCACCTCGCGCGCCAGCAGCGGGCTGAGTCCCATCACCTGCTCCGTCAAGACCTGCCAGAGCTTCGCATTTGCTCCCGGCTGCCTCCCGCCAGCTTCCGCCGCAAGGCGCAGCGCCTCGCCCGTCAGAGATTCAGGGTCCAGGCGCGACACGCTCGCGCCATTGAGCAGGCGCTGCTGTGGTGGCGGATATTTGTACGGCTCGTGCGGCGCAATCACGCGATAGCGATTGACTTCCGGCCCTACCTGGCGCAGACTTCCCAGAATCATGCCCTCTGCGTCCCGCAGTAGGATGTTGCTTAATCGACCCATAACTTCTATAATAAGCCATACCTGTGGCAATGGGGACTCATGCTGCTGCGCGCCTGCCCGGCGCGCAAAGCCAATCTCCACCAGCCGTTCCCAGCGTGGCTGCTGTATTGCCTCGACCCGGCAACCCTCCAGATACTTGCGCAGGAGCATCACAAAGGGTGGAGGTTCAGTTGCAAGTTTCCGGGGTTTCTCAGCAGTCAGGTGCAGTCGGGCAAGCTGCGGATGGGCCGAGCAATAGAGCCAGGGGCTGCGCGAACCAGTCCAGCATTGCAAAGCAACCGCGCGCGGCGTCGGTTGAATGACATCCTCAACCCGCGCTCCGCCGAGAAGCGTCCGAAGCTCATCGGCTATCGCAGAAAGCGTCAGAGCATCAACATACATGATCGTTCCACCTCACCGACGAAGTATAGCATGCGCGACGGAGACGAATCGATGACCAGCCAGCCAGAAGTCACCCCCGGTCTGCTCTTTGTCCTCTCGGCTCCCTCTGGAACTGGCAAAGACGCGGTGATTCGCCGCCTGAAAGAGCGCGGCGTCTCCATCCGCGTTGCCATCACCGTAACGACCCGCGCCCCACGTCCTGGCGAGATCCACGGCGTCCACTACTATTTCATCTCGCGCGACGAATATGATCGTATGCTCGCCAATGACGAGCTCCTGGAGCATGCCGAGGTGCATGGCAATTGGTATGGCGTCCCACGCCAGCATATCCGCGACTGGCTTGCCGCTGGAGAGGATGTTTTGCTCAAGATTGATGTCCAGGGAGCCGCCACCGTGCGTCAGAAAATCTCTGACGC
>JBJKSJ010000231.1:0-3020 GCA_046704085.1 Ktedonobacterales bacterium
CGACGCAGCAAATCCCGCCGGGTTCATCCCCCGCAAAGCCGCCCGCCCCCGCGCAGGACAAAGCGCCTGTGCTGCCGCCCGCCGCGTATGAGACGCAGGTAGCGCCGCCGCCCGCGCCCGCCAGGCAGCCCGCCCCCCAGCAGGCGCATCCAGGGCACAGCCCCGCGCCCGTTCATAGCGCCGCGCCCCAGCAGGCGCGCCCGGCGCACAGCCCCGCGCCCGTTCATAGCGCCGCCCCGCCTGCCGCCTATGCCGCGCCGCCCCAGCCCTATCCGCCGCCCCCTTCGCCGTGGAGCGCGCCCCCCGCGAACGCTGATCCGTCTGGCTGGCCGGGCGCGCCCGCGATGACTCAGCCGCCGAACGGCCAGCCAGAAGACCAGACCGGCTTACCCTGGCTGAAAATTGGCATTGGCGTTGGAATCGCTGTCGTCGTTGTCGTGGCGATCATTCTTATAGTCTTGATTGCAAGTAGCAAGTAAACATGCTGGCCGCTGGTGGCGCTACAGGCGAAATGCGGTTCTCCTGAGACGAGAGGTGGTCTGTAAGGGACCACCCCTCGTCTCAGCCTTATGTTCTTGCTAATTCTCCGACGGCGTATCTGCCGGATCGCTGGGGCGACTGACCGGGCGGGCAGCGTCCAGCGCGGCAAGCACGCGGCTGATGTCTCCGGCGACCTCGGCAAGCAGCCCCGGCAGCCACTCTTCGGGGTGCGGCTCCGCTGGCATCGCCTCCTCGTCCTCATCGCGGCGTCGGCGTCGGCGGCCCATCGATGGGCTGTGCCCGTTGCGCGTCTCCCCCTCTTGCAGATCGCGCAGACCCGCCAGCCCCTCCGGGTGCCAGAGCGGGATTTCCACGCGCTGCTGAAGCGTCAGCGCCTCCGCCTGAAGGCCGCCATCGCCCAGCACCAGCGACACCCCTGGGTGCGTCTCGCTGGCGCGGCTGCTGTGTTCGCTGGCGCGGAGCTTGAGCGTGCGGATAAGCTGCTGCATGTTAATATCGGTCAGCGGCACAGCGGTGATGTTCAGATTATACGCCAGTTCCATCGCCAGCGGTGGCACCTCGTCAGTATGCAGATGGGGGCAGGTTTCATCTGGCTCGTGAAAGAAATCGCAGATGCCAACCGCGCCCTCCAGGCTCAAAACCGTATCCAGAGGACTCCAGGTGAAGGAGATCGTGACCGTGCTGCGATTCTCCGCCTCTTCGCAGGTGCCTGTGTGGCAGGTGCAGGCGAACTCGCGCTCCAGGGTCGTGTTATTGGTCCAATGCTCCGGGTGGGTTGCCAGTTCGACGTTCTCCATCGCCCGCAGGAACAGTTGTGTCACGTCTTCATAGGTGAGCATGCGTCTTCTTCTCCTTCTCTCAGGGCAGTCAGCCTTCCCTCGGAAGCCTTTCCCGCCAGCATCCATCATACTCACGCCTGGCAAGATTGTCAACGAACGCTCACGGAGAACGGGTCTCGCAACAAGTGGGAATTGGCAAGTGCTTTCATTGATGGAACCCTCCGCTCTTTGCACCCTTGACAAAGCGAGCGAGAGACAGTATACGCTTTTCAAGCTTTCGGATTTTCTGCGCAGCGAGCGTGCGCAGCGCACCTTAGCAGCAAACCCATACCGTGCGACGCGGCCAGGCTCTTTGACTGGCCGCGCCGCTCACCCCATCCCTGGAACCAACCCAGGAGACGCGGCTGAGGGCATTCTATCATCGGATAGAAGCGCCCCACGCGGCGGCCATCTCCTGACCAGGCTGGGGCGAATCGCTTCCCGATGCGCGCGGAGCCAGCGTCACGCTGCCACCCCGCGCGCCCGATGGCGCGCGTCGCCCGCCCAGAAGCGTTCAGGTGATGGCCGTTTTGTTTCTCTCCCGTCGGAGAGGCTGTTTTCGGCAAAGGAAGGGTCATATGACCCTTCCTTGAGAGAAAGTGAAGGCTGTGTAGCATGGCTACCCCTTGGGCAAAGGGGTATACCATAATGGCTACCCCTTCTGAAAGGAAGAATACGTATGTCTCAAGCATCAGTTCGTTCCGTTTTGCTGACTCCAGACTTGCCTCCATTGCATGCAGTACAATTGCCTGATGGAGAGATTGGCGCTACTCTGCGGTCTCTCTGTGCAATGTTGCGCTTAAACGTTCTCAGTCAACAGAGACGTATCATCCGCTCTCGTGACCTGAGAACCGCGTTGGTGAGGGTTACAGTAGCTACCAGGGGTGGTCCTCAAGAGATGGCCGTGCTGCTCGCGTGGGTTATCCCGCTGTGGGTGATTGGTATCCAAACAAACCGCCTGGATGCTACCAGGCGCGCAACTATCGAGATAATCCAGCGGCAGGCGGTGCAGGCGCTCTATCGGGCCTTCTCGCGTAAAGATGCTCCGATGGTCGAAGCACCGGAGTCCGAGATCATTGTTCCTCGACGCGATGCGGCAGAGCGCCGCCAGGCGCTCGAAGCAGCCCGCCGTGACCTGGCCTGGCAGGTGGCCGCGCTGCAACGCGACCACGACGAACGCATCGCCGCGCTGCAACGCGACCTGATCGATCAGGTTGCCGGGCTGCGCCATGAACTGGCCGCGCAGGCCACGCTGCAATATGACCAGGGCGAGCAGATTGCCCGGCTGCAAGCTGATCTGGCTGAGCAGATCGCGGCGCTGCGCCATGAGCATGCCACCCAGATCGCCGCGCTGGCGCGCCGCCTCCTCGCGGCGGAAAGGCTGCTGGCGGCGGCCACCGTGCGGCTGTTCTCGCATGAGCATCGCCCCGCGCAGCAGGCGATCCGCCAGCGGCGCAAAAGGGCGCTGCCTCGGCGCCGACCCAGGAAGCCGTGAGCCATGATTACCAGCAGCGCAGCGAAGCAAACACCACAACGGCTGAGCGTCGGGCGGTCACGGACGGTTCGCCACCCCAGGACGGCCCGGCTAGACGCCGGGGGTACACAACGGGCGCTTTCCTTGTACCTATAGGCCACAACTTCGCCGCTTGGGCATTGAAAGACGCCGGGGGTTCACAACGGGCGCTTTCCTTGTACCGCCGG
>JBJKSJ010000232.1:0-7639 GCA_046704085.1 Ktedonobacterales bacterium
GATAGAAGCGCAGCGGCTTCGGCGGCTTAGGGATCGGGTCCGCCTCGATGCGCCGAAGCTGCTCTACCGCCGCGCGCACGTTGCGCGCGACAGTATGCTGGACGCTCTCACCTTTGGCGTTATACAGCAACTTATTGCCATCTTTTGGCGGGCGGTTATGCGCCACCTGCCGCGCCGTCTCGCGCATCCGGCGGCGCAGGTCTTTGATCTCCTCCTGCTGGCGCGCGTACTCCTCCTCCCATTTCGCCCGCTCGGCCACCTTGGCGGCGGCGTAGGCATCATAATTGCCCGCGTAGCTCTTGAGTTGATGCGTCTGCTCGTCAATCTCGAAAATCCGCGTGGCGACCCGATTCAGGAACTGCCGATCATGCGAAACGACCAGCAGCGCGCCGCTGTAGGCAGTCAGATAGCCCTCCAGCCATTCCAGTGCCGCCAGGTCCAGATGATTCGTCGGCTCGTCCAGCAGCAGCAGATCGGGCGAGCGCAAGAGCAGCGTCGCCATCCCCACGCGCGCCTTCTCGCCGCCCGAAAGCGTCGCTACCTCGCGTGTGCGCGGCAGATGCGCAATGCCCAATCCGGCCAGAACGGCATCGATGCGATGCTCCAGATCATAGCCGCCGCGATCCTGAAAGCGCGTCGAGGCCGCGCCATACGCTTCCAGCAGCGCGGGCATCTGCGCTTCGTCCGCGCCTGCCATCTCCGTTTCAAGCTGGCGCATGCGCGCCTCAAGCTGGCGCAGGTTCCCTACCGATTCCAGAATCAGATCATCGATGCTGCGCCCAGAGAAGACTGGCGTCGCCTGCGGCAGATAGGCAACCTCTGCGCCAGGGTCAAGGCTAATCGTGCCGCTGTCCATCGGCTCCTGCCCAACGAGGATGCTCAGCAGCGTGGACTTTCCCACGCCATTCATCCCAACCACGCCAGCCCGATCTCCCGCGTTGACGCTCAACGAGAGATCAGCAAGAACCGGATTGATCCCAAACGTCTTGAACAGATGATGAACGACCAACGTCATACAGCAACCTCAGCTTTCTCGCGCGCCTCGTCTCAAGCCGCCCAGCCCGTCGGCAAGCGCTCCTATCATTCGCCGAACTGCGCGCGGCCCAAACAAAAACGCGCAACCACGACGGACATCCAGCCGTGATTGCGCGGCGCGCGCTGCTGAGATTGTTCACCCGAATGGCTATGAGAAGCCAGAGGGTTCGTGAATGTGGGAAGAGGTACAATCTTCGGCGGATTGCCGGTCGCTGCGCTGCGCACGACACATCCCGGCTGGGATGGTCAGGTTCAACCGGCAGAGGAAGGTTTTGCTCCCGCCAGAAGTTGGCTCGTCGGGCCATCGCTGGGGCTGGGTGTAGGGTGTACCCCGGCTTCCAGCCGGGCCGTCCAGAGGCGAGGGCAAAGGGGACAAAGGGCTTCTATTCAGAAACCTGAGTTTGCCCTGTTCTGTATCTACCGGCTCTTTAGCGCAGCTTCATCGGATACACCTCCGCCCCCATCATACGATGGGGCGTGTCCAAACTGCAAGAGGTATAGACCGACGCTTCCTCATTACGCACAGATAATTTTGTCACCCCACGCAACCAGCCCGACAAAGATTGTTGGATTGGCAAAGTGCGCGTGCTTGCTTGCAAGACATGTTCAGACTATAGGAAAGAGCACACTGCCGTCAATTCTGTCAATTCTGTCAATTCTTGGACGCTGGGCCGCTCTGCTCCTGGGCCGAGCAATCGCCCAAGAATTGCACCTCCGCCAGGTTTGGCAACACTCGTCGCTTTTGGCAGCCCTCAACCCTTACGCGAGCATCTGCGCCAGCCGCTCCACAACTTCTGTCGCGCAGCCCCACGAAAGCGTCACACCCGCGCCGCCGTGCCCATAGTTGTGCAGCAGAATGCGCTCCGGCGCCACCCGCTCACCCTCCAGCCGCACCTGCGAGCGCACAGGTCGCCAGCCTGTCACCATCTTCAGCACATCCTCAGAGCCAATCTGGGCAAAGGTCGGCGAGAGCCGGGCGCAGCGCCGCACAATCGCCTCGGCTTCCGGATCAAGCGCCGCGCTTTCCTGATATTCCTCGCCATGATAGCTCGCGCCCGACACATCCTCATCATCCGTCCCGCCCAGCACAATATCATCGATGCGCGGAATCACATAGGCCATGTTATCCCGCTCCTCATCGTCCAGCAGCACCTGATGAAAATCGCGCTGTCTGATGCGCACCACCTTGCCCCTGGACGGGTGCAGGTCTCGATCCCTCACCAGTTCGCGCGCGCCCAGACCCGCGCAGTTCACCACCACGCTGCCCTGCGCAAACGCCTCATCCAGAGACGTGACCGTTCGCTGCGCAATCTGCCCGCCCTGTGCCAGAACCTGCCGCCGCAGATACTCCAGGTAGCGGTTCATATCGATCACCTGCGACTCGCCCACGTAGCCATCGGCCCGCCCCGGCAGCAGTTCCGCTGCCGTCGCGTGGCGAAAGCCATCGATCACCTGGCTCCAGGGTGGGTCTGCGGCAGGCGCTTTTCTGAAATCCAGCATCGGCGCGCGGATTACGCCGCTCTCTGGAACGGCTTGCAGCGCCTTGAACCGCCGGAACGCCTCCGCGCCCCACTTCGCCACCTTCTCCGGCGGATGCACCTTGAAGGGATGCCAGACTGCCCCTGCCGCGTTCGAGGTCGTATAAGGCGGCAGACTTTTCGCCCAGATGCGCACCCGATGCCCCGCTTCCAGCAGCAGCAGCCCCGTCGTCAGGCCCGAAACCCCACAGCCAATCACCACAATCTCCAGCGGCGTTCCCCGCGACAACATACTCACTGTTTCAGCCTCCGCTTTATGGCTCATCCAGGACGGTGTGGTCGCCAATGCGGCGCCAAATGATATGCACATCGCCAGCCTTGGGAGATGTGCCATAGTTGAATGTGGCCCGACCATCTGGCGCCCAGGTCATTTCATAGATGCCCGGATACCCCTGTACGCCCTTGACTCAAAGGCTTTTACGAAAGCCTCGTTGTGCTTTCAAGTCGTAAACTAGCTTACGCGGCGCAATAGTAAAACGATCCTGGTCATCTTCAGACAGTCGAAACCAGTCACGCAGAAACGTCTGTTCTGGTTCATAGGTTGGCATGGTCGTATTCTTCTGCTGGCTCTGGTTCCACAGGCACAGCCATCAGGCGAGCTATCCGTTCCTCGCTCATGCCCAGCGCCCGCATAAACTCTTCTTCCCCCTGATAGATCGGGCGCTCGGTGTCGAAAAACTCGCTCAGCACCCGGAGAAACCGCTGTGAAAGCTGCCATTGCTGTGCATCTGGCAACTTTGCAGTGATTTCTATAATCAGGCGCAGTATGTCGTTTGTTGGCTCTATCATTGGCCTGGCCCTCTTCGTGTTCTGCTCTAGTCTTGCCCTGGTCGCGCTCTCCGCTCTGGTGGCTTCGCTCTGCCTGTTAGGTGGTCCAACCTAATGCCATTATACTTCATACACACCGCTGGCTGCCTCCCGCTACTGAGCCATTGTAGCACAGGAATAGCCTGCGGAAGGCGCAAAGACGCGCGTAATCGCTTCCCGCGCGCCCGCGCCATCCCCGCACAGATTCAGCCGGAAGCCCAACCAGTCGTCGCTCTGGTGATAAAAATACTCCGAGGTCATCAGCAGCACGCCGCGCTCTCTGGCAATCTCGGCGCTGTCCAGCGCGGGGGCGCGCTGTCGCTCGATGCCCGCCAGCACATACGGCCCGGAGTCCACAGGCGAGAGTGTGAAACCATAGTCCTGCAACAGATCGCCCGCGGCATCGCGGTGCTGCTGCAATCGCTCGATCAGGCGCCGCTTCCAGGCGCGCATCGGACCCACTCGCCCATCCTGGCACTCTCGCATCCAGGCATGCCAGGCATCCAGATAGACCAGCGCCACCTCCTGGGCATTGCCCGCCACCGACCCCACCAGCGATTCGCTGAGCGTTTCAAGAGAACGCAGCAGGCAGGCTGGCCCCAGAAGCAGGCTCGTCTTCAAGCCATTCAGCAGAAAGACCTTGCTGGGCGAGCGCAGCACAAGCGTCTGCGGCGGAAAATCGCCACGATACCAGGGCGCGTCATGCCGCCAATGCAGGCCCAGGCGCGTCTCATCCAGCAAAACCCAGGCGTCTTCTGGCAGCGCCGCCCAGAGCGCCTGCATCTGCGCCTGATCGTACTCGACTCCCAGCGAATACGCCGGATTCGTGACTATCAACACCGACTGGCCTGGCTGCATCGCGCTGGCAAGCCGGGCGCCATCGAACGCGCCAGTAAAAAAGTTGATGGCGGGAATAATCGACACATCCAGCCCCAGATGCTGGCAGATGTGAATAGTGGCAAAATAAGTTGGCGCGGCGATCACCGCCCGGCGCACGCCGCGCTCGCGCAGCGCCGTCAGCGCCAGCAGCAGAGCTTGCGAGCTATTGGGCAGGACAGCCACCTGCTCCGGCGCGATGGGCGCGCCGCCAAAACGCACCCCATCGTGAAACAGCGCGGCGGCCTGCTCCTTCGCGCGATAGAAATCCTTGCCATAGGTATAGCTTCTTGGCCGCGCCCTGATCGCCGAGAGACGCTCCAGCAGCGCGGCGGGCGGACCAATCGCCTCATCCTCCACCTCCCACCCGCCCAACATCAGCGGCTCCATTCCGGTTGTCTGTGTATACCTTCTCAGCGCCTCGGTCACATGACTGAGATCATCGATACAACCAGCACGACTCATCATTCTCACAAGCGACGATGCTCCTTATGACATGACTTCTGATACTCGTCGTTCGGCTCTGTCTTCGTCCTAACCCGCGCAGGCAACCCTACGGGCAAGGCGGCTTGCGGTCCCCTGCGGGGGGCAGCCCTTGCGGGCGCCTGGCGCCCACACTCTCGCCTGCGGCTCACGCGGCCTTGTTTCGCGGCAGCCTCTGGCTGCCCGTAGGGGCGGTTTCAAGCGCCAGCGCATCAAACGATATGAATCACAACATGCTGCCAGCCGGTTGCCCCGCTGGGCACCGTGCCGCGTTTCGTCTGCGTCTGCAACGTCCCGGTCCCATCGGTGGCGCGCACCACCAGTGTATACGTCCCGCGCGCGGGCGGCGTCCACGTCCAGTTCCAGAAGGCCCAACTCTGGTCCGAGAGCGGCGGCATCAGCGTTGCCGTGTTCCAGGTCGCGCCATCGTCGGCGCTCACCTCCACCTTCTGGATGCCGCGAATCCCCGAAAAAGCGATGCCCGCCACTTTTACTGGGCCAAACGGCGCCTTCCCGGAGGGGCCATTGATGCGGCTGGTTGTCTCCACCTGCGCGGAACTCCAGCCCTGGCTCTGATACAACCCGCCATTATATGGCTGGTCTACCACCTCGATGCGCGTCAGCCACTTCGGGCTTTGCTCGCCATAGCGCCCCGGCGTCACCACCCGCAGCGGGAAGCCATGCCGGTCCGGCAGGGGCACGCCGTTCATCTGCCAGGCCAGCAGCGTCCGCGCTTCCAGCAGATCAGCCAGCGGCAGGCTGTATTGGTAGCCATCCACGCTGTTGAAGATCACATATTTGCCGCTGGGGTCCACGCCGCCCGCCTCATCCAGCACCGTCTTCAGCAGCACGCCCTTCCACTCCGCTGTACTCATCAGGCGGCTGCCCACCCCGTTGGAGATACACTCGAAGGTCACGATGCGCGTCTCGCTGGGCAATTCCAGCACCTGCGCGTAGTTCCAGGTTTTCGGCTGGCGCACCAATCCCCTTGCTTCCAACTGCCAGCGCCCCAGAGAGACTTCGGGGTCAAGCACGTTCTGGCTGACAATATAAAAATCCTCGTTGGAGGTAATCGGCGCCACCGACGGATTCACCATCCCCTCATAAGCCAGGTTCGAGCGCGCCAGATAGCCAGCGATCAGCCGATCTATCCCAATGCCGCCAGCCGCCACCGCAACCACCACGATGCCCGTCGCCTGAAGGGCGCCTCTCCGGCTGATGCCGCGCGGAGCCTTCGCTGCGCCTGCTTCTGACGATTGATTGGCAATCGGCGCGTCCTGTGCCTCCAGGGCGGAGGGAGGAGTCCGCGTAGGCGGACTTGGTGGCCGCAGGCCCGTAGGCGCGGTTTTAACCGCCTGCGCTGCTGGCGGCACGCCTGTAGCGGTTGAATTCGCTGCTGGTCGGGGCGCGACTTCATTCGCCAGCGGCACATCCCAGGCGCGATGCAGCCAGTGGTTGGCAAGCATCGTCACGCCCACGAAGCCAACAAACGTCGCCAGAATGCTCAGCGCCGTCAGCAGGCGCGCCCGATCCACCGGATCGCCAACCAGCCCCTGCGGCAGTTGCGTCCAGAACAGCGCCAGGGCCACGCCTTCCATCACCACCACAAAAACGCCTGCCGTGATCAGGGCGCGCCGCCCCGGCCAGAAGCCTCGCCGACCCGTTGGCCGTCCGGCGGCAAGATGATAGGCTGGCCCCAGCAAAATGCCGATGAGAAACTGCCCCAGCAGCGTCAGGCCCAGCGGCGTCGTCTTGGAATTGGGCGAAAAGCGCACCAGCAGGTTCACAAACTCAGCAGCCGAGAGCGTCGGCAGAATGCGATCCCCCAGCAGTTCTGGCAGCGTTGGCGTGCCCAGCGTCAGCCGCAGCGTCCCCATGACCAGAATCGCCGCCAACGAGCCGAGCAGACCAGCGATCAATGGAATCAGCGCCAGGCGTATTACTGCAAACGCTGTGCGCCTAACCACCCCCGCAGGCGCCTGACCCTCTGAATGAGGCGTTTCGGTCGTCTGCTCATGCAGCGTATCGGTATTCATGGTAAGGCACTCCTTCGGGCGCCTGCCTACAGGCTCCATTTACTCCCACAGCCCGCGCACTGGTCCCAGGGTTCGTCGCTCTCAAATGCCGCGCGAAAGGCGCGATAGCGCGGCCCATTCCAGATGTCAGCAAACGATTGCTCAAAGACATTGCCCAGGACGCGCGTCGAGGCCGGGCCGGGATGAAACGGCGCGAAGCAGCACGAGAAGACGTTCCCCGTCGCCGTGATATAGGCCAGCTTGCGCGGGCGCTCGCACGGCGACCAGGGCCGCCGCTCGATCTCCTCTGCCGTCCGGCCCAGATACTCAATCGGCGTGGTCGCCCCCGTCGCCCGAAAATCCAACCCATCCTCCTGGCAGCGCCGCTCCGTGTCGCGGATAATCGCCAATTCTTCCTCTTGCGAGCGCCGGAAAAGCGCCTGCTCCTCTCGCGCCAGACCAGAGCCAAAATAGATCAACCGCTGCACGTAAATCTCGCGCACGCCGGTTTCCAGGGCAATAACCACCAGCCCCGGCAGGTCATGCAGATTCTCGCGCATCGCTGTGAACCAGAACGACAGGCGCGGGCGCTCAGCGCCCAGATCGCGCTGGAGCCGCGTGAACGTAGCAAGGTTGCGGATAATCTTTGGCAGTGTCTTATCGGTCACGCCGCGCACCCGCGCGTAGGTCTGCGCTGTCGCGCCATCCAGCGAGACGCGAATCTCATTGAGATCGGCGGCGATGAACGCCCGGCCCAGCCGCTCGCTCAGCGCCGTCGCGTTGGAATTGAAGAGAACATACGCGCCCCGGCGGCGCAGATGCGCCACAATCGCGGGCAGTTCTGGATTCAGCATCGGCTCGCCCAGCCCATGCTGAATCCAGAAC
>JBJKSJ010000233.1:0-33201 GCA_046704085.1 Ktedonobacterales bacterium
CTCGCGTGCCCTGAATCTCCTGCGTACGCGCTATACCGTACAATGATCGAGGAGCGAACGCCCGATGGAAGAGAATACTGATTTCTTCACTCCGGAACAGGTCGAGGAGCAAGTCGCGTGGTTACGGCAGCATCCGCCTGCTCATCAGGGGGACCAGAGGTATCCTGGTGATAGGCAACTCATCGAGGACTTGCAGCGGCTGTATCAGAGTGAGCAAGCCGATGCGCGCTCGCTGGAGCAGATCTGGAGTCGTTTGGAAAGCCAGGGCGTTTCAGCGTCAGGGCAATCCCAGAGGCTGCCTCACGCGCCACCACCGCATTCCCGGCCTTCAGCAAGGCCGTATTCCTCCCCAGCCGCTGCGACAATTCCTCCGCCTCGCTCGCGGCTGCGGGCGCGTGCTGTGGTTCTGACTGTTGCACTGCTCCTGGTTGTTTTGGTTGGAAGCCTGGTGACAGGTCTGGTGCTGGTCCATCATCCCACGCATGTGATCAGCCACCCGACGACAACGCCTGGAGGAGGTGTTGCCACCGCAACACCTGGAGGCGGTGCTGCTACTGCGACGTCCCAACCCCAATCACCGCAGGGCTTGGTTTATGCGGTCTCGAATAAAAATACCGTTGTCGCCCTGGACGCAGCCACAGGCTCTACGCGCTGGCAGCAGCCGTTCACGCTGGCTTCAGGTGCTGAACTGGACATCGCGGCCATAGCAGATCAGACCGTCTACGTAAAGACCCTTGTAAGCTACCCAAGTCGGGGACAAGATATACTGACGGCACTCCATGCGAGTGACGGGACGCAAGTCTGGCAAACTCATGTTAATCTGGATCATGGGCTGACCATAAGCGGAGGGTTGGTTATCACGCTCAATTCAACAGGATATGTCCTCTCGGCTTTGGATGCTCAGACTGGAAAATCTCTCTGGAGTTTTCAGCCAGGGACGAATCTTACTTATGCGTGGGGGGAAGTGGGGAGTAATACGCTCTATACCGAAGGATTTGACAGCCAAAACAATGGGGTTCTCTACGCGGTCAATATCAGCAATGGAACGGAGCGCTGGCACCTCCAAGGTTCAGGAGGTGTTTCAAGCTATTTTTCCTGGTTGGCCGTAACGGATGATAGTCTCTATGTTGACTCTCCTGTCTCCTCACAACCAGCTTCAGCCACGCAAGCACATCCAACAGCAGTTCTCTCTGCCCTCAATGCCAGCGATGGTACAGAGCGCTGGCATATTCAAACAAACCAGGCTGACGAATCCTGGTTGTCGGCAACCGTGCTCAATGGGATAGTTTATGCCTCCGCAACTGACGTTATTACCCAAAATCCTAACAGTTCAGGAATCTTGTACGCGCTCCAGGCCAGTGATGGAAAAGAACTCTGGAGGAAACAGCCCGTACAGGAGAAGTCGTTTTTTTCCCCGCTCACGGTGAGCCAGGGTACCGTCTACATCTCAGACAACAATGGCATGTACGCCTTCAATGGAGGGAGCGGCCAACAGCTGTGGTACACCACATCGGGAGGCTGGGCTAATGGCGTTGGACAGCCACCTGTGGTACAGGATGGGTTAGCCTATATGGATTGGTATGGCAACTCCACTACTACCCAGGGGAATACCACCGTTTTTCTCTCAGTGCTGGATGCGTCCAGCGGGAAGGAACGCTGGCGTTTCGTCTTATTTGATGGTAGCGGTAGAGACGCTCCAAATATAGAAGCAGATCCGGGTTGGCTGGTAGCAAATGGGGGGGTCTATGTTCTGACGTATGGTGCGACGGGTGCACCTGGAGTCCAAGCGCTGCGTGCGAGTGATGGCAAACCACTCTGGCAAAATAACACGCTCACCAGCTTGATGGTGGCGGCTAACTGAGAGGTGGTCAGCGCTGGCCTGCCGCCGTCGCTGATACGCGGAAAAAGCATCTGAAGGCTACAGACCTGCAAGCAAGGGACCTATCCCACACTTGTTGCGCAGGATGAAGCGTGGCCTGAAATCCTGACCCTATTTATGGTATTTTTCCTACCCAATTCAGGGTATTTTCTTGGGCGCGTATCATCTCATGCTGGCGCATGGCCGCTTTCCCTTATGGTCCGGTAGATGTTTCCTCATCGGTGCTGATGGTGCCCAGCTTTTGCCCTACCTGGACGGCCATGAGCCGGTTGTGGACATCGAACTTGCCATAGATTGTTCTCAGGTGGGTCGCAACTGTTTGATCGCTCAGGCAGAGCGTGGCGCTAATAGCTTTGTTCGATAACCCATCGGCAAGTAACTGGAGGATTTGGCGCTCTCTGTGTGTGAGGTGGTTGGGATTCGAGGGATCGGTGAAGAAGAATGGATTCCGTCTCATGGGTGAGTCCCTTCTCAATGCCGACCAATATTGAAGAGGCCGACATAGCTATTATTCATTCCGCAACCTGTGAAACCCCGAAGCTGTGCAGATACTAGCAGAGATCGCCTGATAATGCAAGCCCCTTTCTTTCGCACTGTTCGCGCCGTTCTACTGAAAGTAGAATAGAAAACTGGGATGCGGAGGCAGGCTGCGCAGAGCAAGCCAGGGCAGAAGGATGCCGGATATGCTATACTTGGAAGGCTGTGCGAGCGGGACTTTCGCACCATGCTGTCGTCCCCTGTAATGCTGCTCCCTGCCAATGCTTATCGTCCTGTCCCTGGTGGGCGCGGCCCGCCGCATGCAGTGCATTGCTTTTGAGGCGAGCGCCGACATGTGAGCAGGCTCACCCATCGATGACTAGAGACTGCCTCTAGCCCCAGAGGAGGATTTTCCTATGAACCAGACCAGGCCAGAGCATGAGCCGCACCCCAATCATAGTCATTCAACGGTCCTGGCGACCCAGGGCTATATATTGGGGGTGGAGATGAGCAGCGGGGGCACGCGGCAGTCAGTGGCGCTGGCTGATCTTCAGGGCCAGGTTATTCATCAGACACGGCGGCGGCTGAGCGCGCCGCTGGATGGCCCTGGGGCGGTGCAACTGTTGCAGGAGATGATCACGGAGATTTGCTCGCCAGAGCGGCTGAAGGGCAGTCGGGTGCTGCGCTGCGGCATTGCAGTGGGCGCGCCGGTCGATGCACGGCGTGGGGTGGTGCGCACGATGTATCGCGCGGAGGGCTGGGATCAGTTGCCGCTCAAGGATTTGATTGAGCAGCGCTGGAGCATCCCCACGATATTAGACAATGACGCCAATGCTGCGGCATTGGGCGAGGCGACGTTTGGCGCGGGGGTGGGCGAGCGCAATCTGGTCTATGTGGGCCTGGGGCGCGGCATTGGCGCGGGCGTCGTTATCAATGGTACGATTTATCATGGCGCGGGGACGATGGCGGGAGAGATTGGGCATACGATTGTCAAAGAGGATGGGCCGCTCTGCCCCTGTGGGCGGCGTGGGCACCTGGAGGGCATCGCTTCGGCTCAGGCGATTGTGCGCACGATGATTGGCGTCTCGGTGGAGTATCCGCAGACCGAAGAGGCGATTCGCCGCGTGACTGGCGGGCGGGCTGAAGCGATAACGGTTGACGAGGTGTTTCGCATTGCTGCTGAAGGCGATCCAGTTGCCCAGGGAGTGGTCAACGAGGCGCTGCATTATCTGGCGATCAGCCTTGCTAATCTCAGCAATCTTCTCGACCCTGGCGTTATTATTATTGGTGGGGCTGTGGCGTTGGCTGGCGATCTGTTGTTTGGGCCGCTGCGCCAGATGGTGTTCCCTCTGTGCCTGCGGACCTCCACAGAGCCGGTGCGGATTGTGCCATCTGCGCTGGGAAGCGACGCCACGCTGCGGGGCGCGGTCGCCCTCGCCCTTCAAGATGTCTAAGGAAGAAGCCAGTTCCAAAGGAGGAGGTTCGTTCATGCAAGACCTGGCGAACACTGCGCTCAATATCGCGTTGCAACTTGGCGCAAGCTATGCCGATGTGCGCGTGATGGAGCGAACTGTTGAGTCGATCTCGGTCAAGAACGGGCGGGTGGAGGCGCTCTCCAGCAGTGTGGATAGTGGTTTTAATGTGCGCGTCATTGTGAATGGCGCCTGGGGCTTTGCCAGCAGCGCCCGCATGGATTTGAAGGAAGCGCAGAAGATTGCGGACCAGGCAGTGGCGATTGCAAAAGCCAGCGCCCTGGTTGGTGGCAAGCCGCCGCGCCTCTCGCCGCTGGCTCCGCAGCGCGGAAGCTATGTGACCCCCATCCAGCGCGATCCCTTTACCGTCTCACTGGAAGAAAAAGTTGGCTTGCTATTGAAGGCTGACGAGGCGATGCGCGCGGTGAAGGGCGTGAACATTGCTACGGGCAACATGGAGTTTGGCCGCGAGCGCAAACTCTTTGCCAGTTCGGAGGGGAGCCTGATCGAGCAAACGCTGTATGATAGCGGCGCGGCGATTGTGGCCGAGGCGGTGGGCGATGGTGAGATTCAGCAGCGTTCCTACCCCAATTCGTCTGGCCGCCAGGCGGGCACGGCTGGCTACGAATTTGTGGAGGCGATGAACCTGCCTGAACACGGCCAGCGCATCGGTGAGGAGGCCGTCAAGCTGCTGACGGCCAGGCAGTGCCCGTCGGGGACCATGACGCTTATCCTGGATGGCGCCCAGACGGCGCTTCAGGTGCATGAATCATGCGGGCACCCTATCGAACTTGACCGCGTGATGGGGATGGAGGCCGGTTTTGTCGGCAAGAGCTTCCTGACGATTGATAAGCTCGGCGCGAACTTTCGCTACGGGTCGGATGCGGTGAACATCGTGGCCGATGCGACGACACCTGGCGGGCTGGGCACGTTTGGGTGGGATGATGAGGGTGTGCCTGCCCAGCGGACCGATATTGTCAAAAACGGCGTCTTCTCCGGCTATCTGATGTCTCGTGATACCGCGCCAGAACTGGGCTTGAGCAGCAATGGCTGCGTGCGGGCGGATGGCTGGAACCGCCTGCCGATGATTCGCATGACCAACGTGAGCCTGCTGCCGGGAACCTGGAAGCTGGAAGACCTGATTGCCGATACCGCTGAGGGGCTGTATCTCTGCACCAATCGGAGTTGGAGCATCGATGACCGTAGGCTGAACTTCCAGTTTGGCACCGAGATTGGCTGGGAGATCAAAAATGGCAAGCTCGGCGCACTGCTGAAGAACTGCACGTACACCGGCATTACGCCCCAATTCTGGGGCAGTTGCGATGCGGTCTGTGATGATTGGGTCGTCTGGGGCACGCCCAACTGTGGCAAGGGCGAACCGATGCAGGTCATGCGCACTGGTCACGGCGCGGCCTCTGCCCGCTTTCGCAATGTCCAGGTGGGCGTAGGCAACTGGGGGCAATAAAGGAGCCAGAGATGCTGGAAGAAAACGAAGTTCGGACGCTGCTCGAAAAGGTTCTCGGCTTTTCTAAGGCGACTCAAACGGAGGTGTTGTTTTTTGGCACAGATCGCTCTCTGACACGTTTCGCTAATAATTACATTCACCAGAACGTCGCCGAGACGAATACGGCAGTGAGTGTAAGGGCGGTGCTGGGCAATAAGATCGGCGTTGCCAGCACCAACAAAATTGATGACGAGTCCTTGCGCGATGTAGTCAACCGGGCCGTGTCGATTGCGAGCGTGCAGCCGGAGAACCCCGAATTTAAATCGCTGCCAGGACCGCAGCCTATTCTGCCGGTCAATGGCTATAGTGCGCGCACCGCAGCCTTTGGGCCAGAGGAGCGGGCGAAAGGCGTGAAGATCATTGTTGATCGGGCGGTTGCCAAAGGCTATGAGTCAGCGGGGGCGTTTGAGACGACGATTCAGCAAGTGGCAGTGGCAAACTCGCTGGGTGTCTTTGCCAATCATGTGGGCACGGAGGCTGAGTTGCACGCGGTGGTGATGGCCGACGCAGGGGGGTCGGGCTACGCGCAGCGCGTCTCGATGGATGCGGGTTCGTTTGACTTCGAGGCGCTGGCAACTGAAGCCGTAGAGAAAGCCGAGAAGAGCCGCAATCCTGTGGAGGCGCCGATTGGTGAGTATCGGGTGGTGCTGGATAGCTATGCTGTTGGCGAGATGTTGCAATATCTCGCCTTTATGGGCTTGTCGGCGCTGGCAGTGCAGGAAGAGCGCAGCTTCATGAACGGACACTTTGGCGAGCAGATTGCCGCCGAGGGTGTCACAATTTATGACGATGCCTTTGATCCTGAAGGGCTGCCGATGGGCTTCGATTTTGAGGGCGTGCCCAAAAAGCGTCTTTCCATGATTGAGCGTGGCATCGCGCGCGCCGTGCCCTACGATTCGTTCACGGCGAACCGCGAGGGCAAAGAGAATACCGGCCACGCGCTCCCGGCGCCAAATACCTTTGGTCCCTATCCAGTGAATCTCATGATGGCGGCTGGCGGCGCCAGCCGGGAGGATTTGTTCAAGGGGATTGAGCGTGGCATCTATGTGACTCGCTTCCATTATTGCAACGTGGTGCATCCAGTGCGGACGCTCTTTACTGGCATGACGCGCGATGGGACGTTCTTGATTGAGCATGGTGAACTCACCAGTCCGGTGAAGAACTTCCGCTTTACGCAAAGCATCCTGGAAACGTTGACTGCTGCTGAGGCAATCAGTAAGCAGCGTATCCAGGTGCGCGACTATACCACTGTTGTGGCGCCAGCACTGCGCTCTGGGAAGTTTAATTTTACCGGCTTGACACAGTAAGCCCCTCTATTGCGTGGGGCAGGCGTAGCGCTCATCGCGCGATCCCGGAGACAGCACGGCCAGGAGGTTTGCTGGCGTGCTGCCTCTTCTTTTCGGATTCTGTTGAGTTACCCTCTCGACAAGAAGGAATCACTGTGCTAGACTGGACGCGCTCAGACGGAGCAACCGACGCCAAGTACTTTCCAAGGGAGGATCGCCCGCATGTCCAACTGGGAACACGAGCTGGAGACACTCCTGAGCCGCCTTGGTGTGCGTTCGGAATCTTCACCTCCCCATGAGTCGGGGTCTGATGCCACTGAGACCGATTTCGCCGATCCGGCTGAATTAGCCGCGCTGAAGGATGCTGATGTTGAGGATGAAGATTGGGATGGGCTGGAGGATGACGATCTCGATCAGTTAGGAGTGGTCCGCCGGGAGATGCAGGCGACGGTGGGGCGTGTGGCGCGGATGGTGTATGCCGGGCGGCTGGATAGTGCGATTAAAGACGATGTCCTCTTTGTGCTGCGGGCGCTCTGCCGGGCGCAGCCGCAGCCCGATGAAGGGGAGAGCGAAGAAGATGCCCAGCTTGCGGCGGCGGCGGCGATCCTGCATTTCTGCCGGATTGTGCTGCGCCTGACGCATGCCCTGGCCCAACAATAGCATCTGCAAAGGATGGGTTGCTCTTGTCTTTCCGCAAACACTCGGTTGATCTCGCGCTTTGCTTCGCCGTGATTACCTGGGCGATTTCACCCACCCTTTTCAAAGTGGCGCTAGAAGAGCTGGAGCCGTTTGCCTTCACCTATCTGCGCTTTCTTCTGATTACGGTGATGGCACTGGCGCTCCTCTGGGTGCATGGGCGACGCGGTGGGCGCGCCTGGCGCTTCGAGCGGCGTGATATTGTCCCGCTGGTTATTTCAGGGCTGAGTGGCTATGGCATTTATCAACTCTTCTATATTGTGGGTTTGAACCTGACGACCGTCTATGCCTCGTCGCTGCTGATGGCAACGGTGCCGCTCTTTTCGGCGATCCTGCTGGCGACCTTGCGCACTGAGCGAGTAAGCCTGGCGCAGTGGTCAGGGGTCTTGCTCTCCTTTGCTGGTGTCGCGCTCTTTTTGTTCGCTGCTGGCGGCCCTATTGAACAAGCCGGGGCAGATCGCTATGTAACTCCTGGCTCGATGCTCCTTGGCGATCTATTGACGCTGGTGGCGGCGCTTTCATTTGCGCTGTATGGCATTACTAACAAAAAATTAGGGACGCGCTTCTCTCAAGTGGAATTGATGTGCTATACGCTGATCGTGGGAATGCTGGCATTATCTCCCATTGGGATACCGGCGCTGGCGCATCAAAACTGGTCGCTGGTGACGTGGCGCTCGTGGGCCGTGATGGGCTTTGCGGTGATCTTTCCTATCTATATCAGCTATACCATCTGGAATTGGGCAATTGTGCAGCGCGGTGTCGGCTATGTCACGCTGTATAACTATCTTACCCCTGTCCTGGGAGGCATTGGAGCATTCTTGCTGCTGGGTGAGCAATTCTCGGTTGGGCAGTTGGTTGGCGCAGCGGTGGTGCTGGCCGGTTTGCTGCTGGCTCGGCGAGGAATGGCTTCTGGGACGAAGCTAGCGCAGGCTACTGCGTCTGCTGCTGGGGCAACAGATGTGGGCGCTGGGGAAACGCCGACCCCCGTCCCGGAGAGCGATACACCAGAGGCGCTGATGCTTGGAGAGTAGCGGCTTTCTTTTCAAGATGATTACGGGAGGGTGGGGGCAAGAGTTCCTAAAGTTCCTAAAGGGCCACTTTCTCGCTGAGATGTGGCGAGAGTTGCCTAATCGGCCAGGGCTGCCTGAAGACCATTCAGGAGCAGGTGATCTTGCTCTGGCAGAACCGTTCGGGGGTCCAGTAAGAGGCGGTCGCGCAAGATGCGCGCAATGATGGGGGGGTCTCCGGCCCGCAGGTTGCGCGCCAGCGCCTCCAGGGAGGGGCCGTTAGTAGATAGCCTCTGGCCCATGTCTTCGCGGATTGCCAGCAATGTGGTGGGCAACGTTTCGCCAGGCAGGGAACCACCGCCGATGGTTGATTGCCCTTCAATCAGTTCGGCGAACACTCCCCGTTCTCGAAGGCGCGTCATCCATTGCTGAGCGCGCTGGCGCAGCGTTTCCTGGGGCATGGCGATCATGCGCCAGATGGGGATGCGCTCAGCAGCTTCATGGCGTTGGTAGTGGCGCAAGGTTGCTTCCAGGCCAGCCAGGGTGAGCTTATCAATGCGAATGGCGCGCATCAGCGGATGCTTCGCAATGCGGGCAATGATCTCGCGTTTTCCCAGGATAATGCCTGCCTGGGGACCGCCCAGCAGTTTGTCACCTGAAAAGCAGACGACATCGGCTCCTGCGCTCATGCTTTCTTGCGGCATGGGTTCGTGCGCCAGGCCAAAGTGTGCGCTGTCGAGCAGGCACCCACTGCCCAGGTCTTCAACGACCAGCAAACCCTGGTTGTGCGCTAGTTCGGCCAGCGCGCCCAGCGGGGCCGCTTCAGTAAAGCCGGTGATGCGGAAGTTACTGGGATGCACACTGAGGAGCAAGGCGGTTTCGGCGCTCATAGCAGTTGCATAATCGCTCAGGCGGGTGCGATTGGTGGTGCCCACCTCGACCAGACGCGCGCCGCTCTGGCGCATAACATCGGGGACGCGAAAGCCACCGCCAATCTCGACCAATTGCCCGCGCGAGATAATCACCTCGCGCCCGGCGGCCAGGGCACTCAGGACCAGTAAGACGGCAGCGGCATTGTTGTTTGTCACCAGGGCATCTTCGGCCCCGGTCAGTTCACGCAGCAAGGCGCGCACATGGCTATGGCGCGAGCCGCGCTCGCCTTCCTCAAGGTCGTATTCCAGGTTCGAGTAGCCCCGCGCCACCTCTGAGATGGCCTGGAGCGCGTCGTCACTCAGCGGCGCGCGACCCAGGTTCGTATTGATGATGACGCCGGTCGCGTTGATGACCGGACGCAGATTGGGGCGCTGGCGTTGTTGAAATGCTTGCTGGATGCGTGTGGCGATCTCCTCCAATGGAGGAGTCTCTTGTCCAGAGCGAATCTGCTCCCGAATGGAGCCGATGACTTCGCGGGCGCTTTCTACAAGTAATAGGTGCGCGCCAGTACCAGCCAGAGGAGCCAGCAGCGCATGGCGCAGCAATTCATCGACCGAGGGGAGCTGACGTAACTGGTGCTGCATCTCAGATGGTGTCACGCTGAAGCAACCTCATAGCAGCAATCTTTTATGGTGTCCAAATCTCTTGGAAGATGGTAATTCCTAGTACATCGGCGACTTTATGCAGCACCCCTTGCAGGTCATCGTCGGTGAGCTTGCAGATGAAGTGCTGATCGGGCAGTGCTGTCCGAAGCACGGGATAGGCCAGTTCGGTCTTGACGAGGCTATCAGTATCCATCTGTGGGTAGTCGCGCTTCAAGAGCTGATAGTGATAGGGGCGCAACTTGCCCCGAAAGCTGGTGACAGCTAGCACATTGACCGCGCCAGCATGACGGCAGAACGGCGGGCTAGAGATAACCAGCGCCGGATGCCAATCGAGAATGCGCCGCTCTTCCACACCAGGAGGGAGCGGTGGATAGGTAAAATTCACCCAATACAGCCCGCCGAACTCTACCGGATTGTGAAAAGTGAGTCCGTCTGGGGTCAAAAACGGATGTGGCATTGACGCGCTATCGCCTACTCCTTATGAATTTCAGGGTCAAAAACGGCCAGCCTGTTGAGGGTGGCGACCAGCATTGGCTGGCAGGCGCGCACCAGGCGCAGCCGCTCTTCGCGCTCCTCCGGGTCTTCGTTGAGCAGCGCCTCGGCGACCTCTGCTTCATAGAGCTTCCGGCGCTCAAGCAACAGGCTCCGGCGATCTGATTGGATGTACGCGGTCATGTTTTCCCTCCTCTGTGGCGGGTCGGAAGCGTTTTTAGTGTACACTGATCCCTTGTCAGAATGGTATCACGGTGGAAAACGCTCGCTGTTCGCCTGCGATGCTAGACCAACTTCTCCGCTCTGACTCCATTATAGTAGTTGTTCGCAGGCTTATCAAGCGACGCTGCTCACCATTTTACTTGCGGGCCAGGGCAATCAATTCAACGAGTATAACGGCCAGCGCGATCAGGATGACGTCGGCCCAGGCCCAGGCGCCCAGCGCGCGCAAGACAAGATTGGTGACGATGGCGAGCGCGATCAGCGTTCCCTGGCGCAGCGCGTGCCGTAGGCTCCGCTGCGCGTACCATTTCGAGCGCACGAATCGGGTTCCAAGAAGCTGCGCCAGGGGGGTGAATGAGGCGGCCAGCGCGATAAAGAGCAAGACCAGAAAGATCAGGCTTGGCAATGTGCCCCCAGGAGCGACCAACTTGCCAAAGAGGATCAGGCTGAGCCAGGCGCCCAGCGCGACAATCACCAGGGCGAGGGTAGCGTGGCGAGTTGCCATGCAATGTACTCCTGCCTAGCTCTTGAAGATCGAGAACGGCTTATCATCGGTGGCGAGGATGGCATTGTCGCGGCGGCGCGCCTCCTGAGCGCCGCCGGAGAAGTATTGCTGCCACAGGTCTGGCGCGTCTTTGCTCTCACCGCCGTGTGGGGTGAGCCGCGGACGCACTCGACAAAGAACGGGTGTATTGACTGCCCCGCCTGCCACGATGACCTGCCCTTTGGAGAGCGCGGGCAGGTTGCTGAGCAGGTCACGGCCCACGCCCTCAATGGCGGTTGCTACACTCTTCTGATCGATCTCGTTGACGATGCGCATGATGCACTGCGTCAGGCACTGACTCAATACGTCGGCGTCAAGCTTGCCGGGGCGCTGGCTAATCAGCCCAACCCCGATGCCAAATTTGCGCCCTTCCGACAGGATTTGTTTGAGAATCCCGGTGGTAATGACATCGCCGCCCGCCGGAGCGAAGTGATGCGCCTCTTCCAGCAAGAGGAAGACGGGATAGGGCAGATACGATTCATCCCCTGCATGCACTTTGCCGCGCTCGGTATCCATCCTGGCTTTGTTGAGGCGGCGCAAGAGGGTTGCTACGATGACCTGCTGGTCGCGGTCATCGATTTCATTGAGTTGCAGAACGGTGCATTGTCCTGGCCTGAAAATCTCAGGCAGGTCCAGATGCTGAAAGTCATCAAAGACAAAGGTATTGTCCTGCAACCGGCTGGTGATGCGCCAGCGCAGCGCCCCGACGGTGCTGGAGTTATCTTGTTCGTCCTCGGTGTCCTCTTTGCCCACCTCTGTGACGGCCCTTTTCAGGTCTTCAGTGGTCCAATGCTTGCCTTTGCTGCTGCGGATGACCTTGGAGTAGGCTCTCCCCAGCAGATAATGCTGCTTCTCGCTGAGGTCCGGCAGCAGATAGCGCAGGTCGCCCAGAGTGAGTGATGAGATGCGCACCTTGACCTGATCGTGCCGGTAGACCTGGACTTTGGCCTGATACACATTGCGGCCACTGCCATCGCGGAACTCTGGCCTGTTGGCTATCTGGTCTAGCGTGTTGTATTCGCCGTGCGGATCGACAATCAGCACGCAGGCTTTGTTGTAAGGGCGCATCAACTCTTCAAGGATGACGCTGGCGAGGTAGCTCTTGCCAGCGCCTGTGCTGGCGATGATTGCCAGATGGGTGCTGACCAGTTCTCTGACATCCAGCACGATAGGCACGGCGCCATCCTGGCGGGTGAGCAAGGAGCCAATCCGGGCTGAGCCGGTGGTTGCGGGCTGGCGCTTGCTGAGGACGCGCGCGAGCAGCGCGTGATCTGCCAGATAGATCGAGCGCCCGGATGGTGGGGGTATCCAGGGATTGACGAAGCTGCCCAGGGCTTCATCGTAGTAGCCCATGATGGCGACGTGCAGCTCGAATAATTCATTGGCTGCGTCGTCGTAGCCCACCATTGCCGCTACCTGGCTGGGCGGAATCTCAGGCTCGGCCAGGAAGGTATCCGGGTACAATTGTACCGGCACGCGCTTGAGGATGCGCCCCAGGATTTGACGTGACGCGCTGCCTTGATTGCCGTTCTCAGAGACGCCCAGGGGCAGTTCGTAGTAGACGTACTCGCCGTTCTTTAGGATTTGCTCGTGGTCGCGCGAGATGAAGGTATACTGGTGAATCTGCTCGCCTGGTCCCTTGGTAATGCCGACGGGCCGGGGTTTGTTCTGATCGCTCATCCTGTCGTCTCGACTTTCAGTTTCCAGGCGAAATTGCTCTTGACGATATTTAGCAGGGCGCGGTTTTGCGGGAACAGTTGCTCAAGCTGTTCCACGATACGCAGTGTGACCTGCGGCAGCAGGCTGTTGCGCTGGGCAATCAGATGGGGTAGATAGCCCATATGGAGATATGGCTCAGCGCCCCCTGGTTTGCCGCCATCGGCGAAGAAGTGAAACGCGCGGATTTGTGCGGCATCCAGTGTCTCCACTTCACAGCCCAGTTCCAGGGCCACTGGAGGCACTCCATGTGTGACCTGCCACGTCGGTGTGTTCTGCTCTGCGCGCTGCATTAAGCCCAAAACGTTGAAATAGACGAGCATCGCGCGCTCAGAGAGGTAATCAGGCGAGAAGATTTCGATCTGCTCGGCGTTGGAGAGGCGTGGCCCCAGGGTTCCAAAGGCTGGATTAAGCAAGATGGTGTCATAGATGACGCCAATCGCCCAGACCTCACCTGATTGCTCGCCTGAGCGATGCTGGCCGCCGATATGGCTGTTGGCGTCTGCCGGATGGAGCGACGTTGGCCCACTACGCACAGCGGCGCGAACAAATTGCCCGAAGGCGCAGTCCGCCGGGGTCGGCGGCGCTTCGACTTCTGCCATGTTATATACCTGGCAGGCATAGGTGATGTGTGAATCTGACTTGACCACTTTGCCGATAATCACAGCCCCTCCTCCTTCTCATCGCCTCAGGCTGGCGGCAGAAACTTTTGCTGTTTGCTATTATACCATGTCGCGCATCAGCATCTAGTTTACCAGGCGCCTGCCCTGGCTCCGCACCAGAAAAGAGGTGGCGCACGCCTCAGCGTATAGACATTTGTAAGCATTGGTTGCTTGAAAACGGGTTCACTTACGGGCAGTGAACCCATTGCCTCTTCTCTTCGCATTTGTTACAATGAACCCGCTATATGGTTCAGTCGGTGCCACTCAGGTAGAAAAGCGACTTGCCATCTCTGATCTTTTTTCGTATGCTTGAAGAGAAGAGGGGCTAACTTTCCAATCATCAGGCACGGTGGACTGCTCTGCGAAGGGGACGGGAATCTGCAATGTCACGAGTATATGCGATTGTGAACCAAAAAGGCGGGGTTGGCAAGACAACGACCGCTATTAATCTGGCGACATATCTGGCAGAGGCTGGCAAGCGCGTGCTGCTGGTGGATATTGATCCACAGTCCAGTACGACCAGCGGTATCGGCGCTGGCAAGAATCGAGAAACCGCTTCGATTTATGAGGTGCTGGTCAAGCAAGATGTGTCATTACATGATGTGGTCGTGAACACCTCCCGGCCATCGCTGCGGCTGGTGCCCAGCACGCAAGATCTGGCGGCTGCTGAGATTGAACTGGTTGATCTGCCAGAGCGCGAATATCGCTTGCGGACTGCCCTGGAAAGCGCGCGCCAGCACCATGATTATGTTTTGATCGACTGTCCCCCTTCGCTTGGTTTGTTAACCGTCAATGCGCTGGTTGCAGCCGATGGGGTTATTATTCCGCTGCAATGTGAATATCTGGCTCTGGAGGGGCTAAGCCAGTTGTTGAATACGGTCAAACGAGTGCGCGCGAAGCTGAATCCCGACCTCTATATTGCCGGGGTGGTTCTCACAATGTTCGATGCGCGTACCAAACTGGCGGGAGAGGTCGTCCGCGAGGTGCGCTCCCATTTCCCCAAAGAGGTGTTTCAGACGATTATTGCGCGCAATGTCCGACTGAGCGAAGCTCCCAGCTACGGTCAATCTATTCTGGACTATGATCCCACGTCTCCAGGGGCGTTGGCGTATCGCGCGTTGGCGGAGGAGGTGATGAGTCGTGGCTAAGCCTCGTTTTGGTCTGGGACGCGGACTGGATGCGCTGATTCCTGGGGCTGGCCCAGAAACCGCTGAGTCTGTGACCCCGATCCCACAAGCCGCGCCACTGGAGGCGCCGATTGGATCGATTCGACCCAATCCAAGCCAGCCACGCGGTCTGATCAGGGAGGATGATGACGCGCTGCGTGAACTGGCCGATTCTATTGGGGTGCATGGCATTATTCAGCCGCTGGTCGTGACCGAACTTTCAGAAGAAGAGCGAGCAGCACCAGGGATTGGGGCTGAGGCGCTGCGCTATCAATTAATTGCTGGCGAGCGTCGCTGGCGGGCAGCCAGGCTAGCTGGTCTGAAGAGAGTTCCGGTGATTGTTCGGGAAGCCACCCCTCAGCAAATGCTGGAGTGGGCGCTCATTGAGAATATCCAGCGATCTGATCTGAACCCCATCGAAGAGGCGCAGGCGTATAAAGCGTTAGTGGATGAGTATGGGCTGACTCAGGAAGAGGTGGGGAAACGTGTCGGCAAGAGCCGCGAGGCTGTTGCTAATACGATTCGGTTGCTGGGATTGCCCATTGCAGCTCAGGAGAAGTTGACCAATCGTAGTCAGGAGTTTACGCCCGGCCACGCGCGGGCGGTGCTGCGCATTCAGAATGAGGAACTTCAGCGCCAGGCTATTCAGCTTATCTCCGCGCAGGGAATGACAGTGCGCCAGGCGGAAGATTTGGCGCGGCAATACTCAGAGATCGCGGTGCAGCATCAGCCAGAGCGCAAGACGCAGCCGCAGGCCAGCATGGATTTTATTCGTTCTCTGGAGACCGAGTTTCGCAATGCGCTGGCGGTCAAGGTCCAGCTTCGGCGGAACGCAAGGGGCCAGGGATCGCTGACGCTCTTTTTCAATGATGAGGAAGAACTCCAGCGCCTCTACGAGATGCTGGTCGCGCGCCAGGATGCGCACTTGTTAGGTAGCGACTGAACAATGGCGGGCGCCTGGGCGGAACAAAGCTGAGCCAGAAGAGCGCATACGATCAAAGCAGAGAAAAAACTAGCAGTGCGCGCATGAAACAATCCATGCGCGCACTGCTGCTATCAGGATGGCAGGCTATCTGGAAAGCTAGCTCTCGATAATATCGATGGAGTTGAGCCTGTCGCCGGGCTGTCGATCTCGCTGGGGGTCGCGCTCGCGGAGGGCTTTGGCGACCTCCATGCCGGAAACGACACGCCCAAAGACACCATGTTTCCCGTTGAGGTGGGACGTTGGCCCATAGGTGATGAAGAACTGCGAGCCGTTGGTATTTGGCCCGGCATTTGCCATTGAGAGGATGCCTTCACGATCATGCTTGAGCGCCAGCGCGCCCGGCTCGTCGGCAAACTTGTAGCCTGGCCCGCCGGTTCCCGTGCCGGTTGGGTCGCCACCCTGGGCCATGAAGCCGCCGATGACACGGTGAAAAGTGGTTCCGTTGTAGAAGCCATCGCGGGCTAACACGACAAAGTTATTGACGGTTTTGGGCGCCTGCGCCGCAAAAAGCTCGATCTGAATATCCCCCTTGTCGGTGTGCATGATTGCCGTGTACTTTTTGGCGGGATCGATCTGCATATCTGGCGCTTTGCTGTATTGTTTTGCCATGTGTACCTCATTTCTCCTCAGAGGAAACTTCTGCTCACAATAGGCTCTAGCTATGGCGTCGGCGTCGGCGTGAGCGCAGGTGTCGGCGTCGGCGTTGCCGCAGGTGTCGGCGTCGGCGTCGGTGTGGCCGGCGCTGGTGAGGATGCTGGGATCGGCACGGCCATGACCAGCACGCGAATCATCTTATCGCCTGCATTGATATTGACGGCAGTATCGATGCCCTTCACTAGATGCCCAAAAAGGCTGTAACTGTGCTTTGTCAGCGCCTTGGAGTTATCGCCGGTATCAATGAAGAACTGGCTGCCGTTCGTATTCGCGCCAGAGTTTGCCATTGCCACCGCGCCAAGATCATAGCCTTCTGCTTGATTGAGTTCATCGTTGAATTGATAGCCGGGGCCACCCTGGCCGGTTCCCTGGGGATCGCCACCTTGAATCAGGTCCAGATTGGAAACTGTGCCATCTGGATCGGTCTGGCCCACGCGCTCAACACGATGGAAGGTCAGGCCATCATAGAAGTGCTGATCGGCCAGATAGACGAAGTTATTGACGGTGTTGGGCGCCAACCTGGGATCGAGTTCCAGCAGCATGAAGCCTTTGGAGGTGGTGATGCCGACACAGTAGAAGTCCTTCTCGTTGATGATCATGGGGGGGGCGGCGCTATAGGTATGCTGGATATTGGCGCTGTCCGGTATAGGCGTGGTGCTATCCACGTATTGGGCTACTCCCTGGCAGGGCGATGCGGCTGCTGAAGCGGGAAGCTTGGGATAGACCTTCGCTGCTGGCGGCTTTGGCGCAAAAATCCAGGCTTGTTTCGCGTAGAGTGTATAGGTCGTGACCCCAACGATGATGAGGAACAGCAGGATGAAGCCTACTGGATAGCGGCGAAAAATATTTGCGCTTTCGCGTGTCGCCTTTCGCTTGGGAACTGGCCGTCGCCGAACGGCAGCCCCCTCCTGCTTGGTCGTATGCGCGCGCTGCACCCGTGCCGTGCGTCGCGCGGTGGAGCGTTTATCGGTTGTTTTGGGCATGAAGCGTCTGTTTCCTCTCGTCTTCCCAACACGCGGGTGATAAGTTCGGGCGCGCCCGGCAGGCTTTGCGGTCGCGGCGCGCATGCCGTATAATACTCTTTGCGATGTCGCCAGTCAAGGCGGTTGGGAGGAGTGTACCCCCCTTCCGCTGGTATAACGAATAGCACAGGGGAAATGATCTCATTTTCTTTATGAACGAAAAGATTCAGGCTACGCTCAATTCACTTCCCACCCGCCCAGGCATCTATCTCTTTAAGGATGAGGCGGGCAATCTGCTCTATGTGGGCAAAGCCACCTCATTGCATCAGCGGGTACGCTCGTATTTTGCCGAGAGCGCCGATCTCAGCCCCAAAAATCGCAGTATGGTGGCGAAGATCGAAGACATCGAGTTTATTGTGGTGGGCAGCGAGGTTGAGGCGCTTATTCTGGAATGCAACTATATCAAGCAATATCGTCCGAAATACAATGTCTTGCTGCGCGATGATAAGAACTATCCTTATATCAAGGTTTCGCTGACGGAAGATTTTCCGCGTGTCTATCGGGTGCGGTCATTTAAGCAGGATGGCAACCGCTATTTTGGCCCGTATCCTAGCGCGGGAGCCGTCGATGCGACGCTGGACCTGCTCAACAAGCTCTTTGCTTATCGCACCTGTCGCTATGATGCCTCTGCCTGGGCGCCGCCGCGCGATCAAGCGCCGCCGGGCTGGAAACCGAAGTACCTCCCACGCCCTTGCACGCAGTATTATATCCATCGCTGCGGCGCGCCGTGTGTGGGCAAGGTGTCTCGCCAGGAGTACGATGGGGTGATCCGCCAGGTTCTCCTTTTTTTGGAAGGCAAGCACGATCAGGTGTTGGATGACCTGAAACAGCAGATGGATGAGGCCGCTGAGGGGCTGGAGTTTGAGCGCGCCGCCGCGTTGCGAGATCGGGTGCGGGCAGTGGAGCAGGTGCTGGAGAAGCAGAAGATTATCACGACGACTGGCCCTGGCGATCAAGATGTAGTCGCGCTGGCAGAGGCCGATGATGAGACCTGCGCGCTGGTCTTCTTCTTCCGAGGCGGAAAGCTGGTAGGCCGGGAGTACTTTATTTTGCAGGGCACTCGTGATGCGGGGACGGGTGAGATCATGGGATCGTTCCTTCAGCAATTCTACGATGCGGCCCAGCATGTGCCCCACGAGTTGATTCTGGAACATGCACCGGACGACCTGGAGGCGCTTGGGGACTGGCTGCGTCAGAAGCGCGGCGCGGCCATCACCATTACGGTTCCCAGGCTAGGGGATAAGAAGCGACTGGTGGAGATGGTTGCGCAGAACGCGCAGGAGGTGCTGGAGCAGCAGCGCATCAAGTGGCTTTCAGATAGCCAGAAAACGGCGCTGGCGCTGGAGGAGCTTCAGCAGGCGCTCAATCTGCCCGCGCCGCCGCATCGCGTCGAGTGCTATGACATCTCCAATATCCAGGGTTCTTCAGCCGTTGGGGCGATGATTGTCTTTGAGAACGGACGGCCCAAGACGAGCGATTATCGCCGCTTCCGCATCAGGACCGTTGAGGGCGCCAACGACTACGCCAGCCATCAGGAGATGCTGAGGCGCCGTTTCAAGCGTGGGCTGAAAGCGGGGCAGACGCAGGATGCTGAAGATGCCTCTCTCGCGGTAGCTATTGAAGCGCAGGAGATCGAAGACGCTTTGCTCGAAGCAGCCGCTGAGGGTGCTGAGTTGGCCCAGGAGATTCCAGGCAATGGCACAGAGCGGCCTGAGATGATCTCTGAGGCTGCAACGGAGACCACTGCCGATGGGCAGCCTGTTGCTCTGGATTCCTGGGCGGCTATGCCTGATCTCCTGGTTATCGATGGTGGCAAGGGGCATGTGACGGCTGCAATGGAGGTATTGCAGGAGTTGGGAGTGGATGTTTCGCTCGTCGGGGTGGCGAAAGAAGATCATAGCAGCACGAGTCAGTATGAAGAACTCTGGCTGCCGTTTGCCAGCGAGCCGCTGATTTTGCCACGCGGCTCGCAGGGGCTGTATTTGATCCAGCGCATCAGGGATGAGGCCCATCGTTTTGCGATTACGTATCATCGCCAGGTGCGGTCGGGCAAGACGTTCAAGTCGCTGCTTGATGAGGTTCCGGGCATTGGCCCCAAGCGCAAGAAGGTCTTGCTCCGCCATTATGGCTCGACCCGCGCCATCAGCCAGGCCAGCGTTGACGAACTAGCCGCGCTGGATGGGATGACCCGCGACGCTGCCGAGCGGGTGAAAGAATATATTGGGGCGCGTCAGACTGCTGAGTAACATACTCTGGCGCAGGTTCTGCTTATCTGTGAACGCGCCGGGGCGCAGGAAAATTGAGTCGCTTTGTGTTATAATTCTTAGCAGGGAACGTGTGAGACAAAAACACGTTCTCAGCGTGTTTGCGGGTACATTATCAATCTGGTAGATGCTGAGGCAACGCCCTGGTATCTGCCGCGATACTTCATCCAGATCAGGGGGCTGATCGAAGATGCCGACGTATGAGTATTTGTGCCGCCAGTGTGGACATCGTTTTGAAGCCTGGCAGAGGATGACCGATGATCCCTTGAAGGTCTGCCCGGAGTGTGGGGCTGAAATCCATCGGGTGCTGTTTCCTGCTGGAATTGTCTTTAAGGGATCGGGCTTTTATAAGACCGAGTATGGCTCCAGCAGTGGCAATGGCAAAAGCGGCTCGGCAGAGAGCAAGAGCGAGTCAGGCGAGGGTAAGAGTGAGGGGAGCGGCAAGAGCGAGAGCGGCAGCAAGGCCGAACCTGCTAGCAAGCCTGCGCCTGCGCCTGCGGCTGCCGATTAGGGGAGATGAGGCGAGTTCGGTAGAGGGCGCTGGGGCGCTATGAGAGCCTTGATTCAACGTGTCAGCAGGGCGGAGGTACGGGTAGAGGGCGCGCCAGTTGGGACCACCGGATTGGGCTTACTGGTGCTGCTTGGAGTAGGCCAGGGCGATGACCCTGAAGACGCCCAATTTCTGGCGGATAAAATCGTGCATCTGCGTATCTTTAGCGATGCTGAAGGCAAGTTTAATCTCTCCGTGCGAGATGTGGGCGGGGGCATGCTGGTAGTTTCGCAGTTTACCCTCTTTGCCGATATCCGCCGGGGGCGGCGCCCCGGCTTTATTGGCGCGGCGCCGCCTGATGTTGCTAAGCCACTGGTTGAGCGTTTCATGAATGCCGTGAGCGCCAGCGGTTTAACAGTGGCTGGTGGGCGCTTCGGCGCGCATATGGAGGTCGAACTGGTCAATGATGGCCCGGTGACAATGCTGCTTGATACTGAGGATTGGAAGCGGAGTCGCAAGTCGTCGTCAAGCGGCGCACCGTTGAACTCTTGAAAAACCAGTGCAGATGTGATATAGTGTTAGGGCAATTGTGGTAACGCATTTGCAGTAGTGCAGATAACCTTGCGATACCGCGAGTGCCAGGATCGAACGAGCGACGCGACGAACAGGAGTAGTAGGTCAAAGCCTTTCAGAGAGTGAGCCGGGTGGTGCGAGGCTCACACCAATTGACCGAACTCGCCTGGGAGCAGTGGGGGTGAAGAAAGTAGCCTCCGCCGGGTAGCCTCCGATAGTGGGCTGTACGAGTGGGCAGCCGCTCGGTGGAACTGATGCCGACGCGCAGCGCGAACGCAGAAGGCCAATAAGGGCCTGTGGCGCAGCTGGGAGCGCGTCTCAATGGCATTGAGAAGGTCAGGGGTTCGAGTCCCCTCAGGTCCACCAAGGTTTTGCTGAACGTCGGCATGTTTTGCCGGGCGCTGCCAACACGGGTGGTATCACGGAGCAACCCTTCGTCCCGATATGCGGGATGAAGGGTTTTTGTTTTGCGTTCTAAGGAGTTCTGGTCTTTTTCTGATGTATTCCTATGCGGTGAGGAGGCAGCCTATGATTACGCGCACCAAGTACAGGCCCACTGAAATTGAAAAGAAGTGGCAGGATCAGTGGGAGGCTGAGGGCATCTATTTTGCGCCCGATAACTCGCCTATGCCGAAATACTATAACCTGGCAATGCTCCCCTATCCGTCGGGCGATCTGCATATCGGCCACTGGTATCACTATACGGGCGCCGATACGCATGGGCGTTTTATGCGCATGCGTGGCTACAACGTTTCGCAGCCGATGGGCTTTGATGCCTTTGGCCTGCCTGCTGAAAACGCGGCTATCAAAAATAATGTCCAGCCGCGTATCTGGACGCTGGATAACATTGCGCGGATGCAGAAACAATTCCGCAAGATGGGGGCCGGGTGGGACTGGCCGCGTGAGATCATTAGCTGCCTGCCGGATTATTATAAATGGACCGAGTGGCTGTTCCTGCAATTCTATAAAGCAGGGCTGGCCTATCGTACCAAGGCTCCGGCCAACTGGTGTCCCAACTGCAATACGACGCTGGCGAATGAGCAGGTCGTCAATGGCGTCTGCGAACGCTGCGGCACGCCAGTGATTCGTAAGGAGATCGATCAGTGGCTGTTCCGCATCACCAATTATGCGGATGAACTGCTGGACTTCTCCGCACTGGATTGGCCGGAGAAGACGGTGACGATGCAGCGCAACTGGATCGGACGCAGCGAGGGCGCCGAGATTCGTTTTGTGGCTGAGGCCGGAGGCGAGCGCGTGGAGGTGCCCGTCTTTACGACGCGGCCAGACACGATCTTTGGCGTGACCTTCTTTGTGCTGGCGCCAGAGCATCCGCTGGTAGAGCGCATTACCACTCCGGGGCAGCGCGCGGCCGTCGAGGCGTATATCGATCAGGCCCGACGCGAGACCGAGATCGAGCGCATGAGTACGGAAAAGGAAAAAACCGGCGTTTTCACTGGCGCGTATATTACCAATCCGGTCAGCGACGAGCAGGTTCCGGTCTGGATTGCCGATTATGTGCTGATGGGCTATGGCACTGGCGCGGTGATGGGGGTGCCCGCGCACGATCAGCGTGACTTTGAGTTTGCGCGCAAGTTTGGTCTGCCGATTCGCCAGGTCATCTGTCCAGCAGATGAGGAGCCGAGCGATCCGGCGACGTGGACTGAGGCAAAGTCAGACTATGGTGTAATGATTAACTCCGGGCCATTTGATGGTACGCCACCGGAAGAGGCGATCAAGGCGGTTACGCGCTACTGCGAAGAACACGGGATTGGCAAGTACGCGGTGAACTATCGGCTGCGTGACTGGCTGGTGAGTCGGCAGCGTTACTGGGGTTCGCCGATTCCGATCATCTATTGCCCAAAGGATGGGATGGTGCCGGTGCCTGAAGACGACCTGCCGGTGCTGCTGCCCGATAAGGTGCAGTTCAAGCCGACGGGCGAGTCGCCGCTGCGCTATGTCAGCGAGTTCCTGAATACCACCTGCCCGATCTGTGGTGGTCCTGCGACGAGGGAGACGGATACGCTGGATACCTTCCTGTGTTCCTCTTGGTACTTCCTGCGCTATATGGACCCCAAGAACGATCAGGAAGCGTGGGATCAGGAGAAGATTGCCAAGTGGCTGCCGGTGGATATGTATACTGGCGGCGCTGAGCATGCGGTGATGCACCTGCTGTATGCGCGCTTCTTTGTGAAGGCACTGCGCGATATGGGGCTGCTGAACTTCGACGAGCCGTTCAAGCGCCTGTATCATCAGGGGACGGTGCTGGGGCCGGATGGGCAGAAGATGTCTAAATCGCGGGGCAATGTGATTGCGCCGGATGATGTGGTGGACACCTATGGCGCTGACGCGGTGCGCTGCTACCTGATGTTTATTGGACCGTTTGACCAGGGTGGTACCTCAAATATTCAGGGCATCGAGGGCACCTGGCGGTATATGAACCGGGTCTGGAATCTGATACAGGATTCCAATGAGGCGTTCAGCGCAGTGCCCATCCCTGATACTGAGATTGGCCGCGAGATCGAGCGGACAACGCACAAGTTCATCAAGCGTATCACTACCGAGTATGAGGGGCTGCGCTTTAATACGGCCCTGGCCGGGATGATGGAGTTTACGAACGCGCTGATGAAGGCCCGCGAGACGGAGGCGATACGGACGGCTGAATACCGGCAGGCGATGGAGATGCTGTTGGCGATGCTGGCCCCGCTGGCCCCGCATATTACGGAGGAACTGTGGCGCCATCTGGGCCATATGGAGAGCATACACACGCGGCCCTGGCCGACGTATGATGAGGCGCTGACGCAGGACGCGGTGGTTACGGTGGTGATCCAGATCAATGGGAAGGTACGCGATAAGCTGGAGGTTCCTGTCGATGCCAGCGAGGATGAGGTACGCTCTCTGGCGATGGCGAGCGAACGGGTGAAGACGCTGCTGGGCGGGAAGGAGCCAAAAAAGATCGTCTACGTGCCTGGTAAGCTGATGAATCTGGTTGGATGAGCATTTCCCTTCGCAGAAGGCGTAGACCTGTCCCTTGGGACAGGAAAAAAGACTGGCCCGTCGTACAATGCGACGGGCCTTTACTTTTCTATACAGTGCAGGTGTGTAGCCTGCTGCGTAGAAAGACATGGAAGGGCTGCTGATGCAGCTATCTGTTCAATGAGTAGGCAGGGCGAAAAAGTTTGTCTTGCGCCCATTGGTCGCTTCTGTTAAGATGATTTTACAAGCAGCCAGGTATGTGCTGCGAGGCGCCTGAAGGGGCGTCAGAAATGTTGTTGAGAAGGAGCGATGCTATGTCCGATTCCCCGGAGCAGTCCGCGACGCCTGAAACCGCTGTGGCGGTGGCGGAGCCTCCTCGAAAACCAGTGTATCAAGGCCCCTGGTTCCGGCGGCTCATCGAGCGGTTTATTGATAGCCAGAACTGGCTCGAAGGCTTCAGTGATGGGACGCAGAAGTTGGTGGGGTGGACGCTGAAAATTGGTGGCCCGCTGTTTCGCTGGCTCAAGAATCTTTCGCACGGTGTCTGGTTTGGTCATCCGCTGCATCCAGCGGCGACGGATATTCCGGTTGGAGCCTGGGTTGGTACGCTGGTTCTTGATATTCTCTGGCTGGCTACGAATCGGGCCTCGGCGACAGCAACCGCCTCCAATGTTTTGCTGATCGTGGGCCTGGTTGGAGCCGTTCTGTCGGTCCTCTCTGGGACGATTGACTGGAATGATACCTATGGTAAAGAGCGGCGGGTGGGCATCACGCACGGGATTATCAATACGATTGCTACGCTGGTCTATGTGGTGGCGCTGGTGCTGCGCCTGACGGGGGGACAATTTTCGGGCTTTATCGTTTCTACCGTCGGGCTGCTCATCCTGTTGCTCGGAGCCTATCTGGGCGGGGAGATGGTCTTTGGCAAGGGGACGCAGGTGAATCATACAGCCTGGCAGGAAAGCCCGGAGGACTTTGTGGTGGTGGCCGAGGAGGCGAGTATTGAAGAGGGCAAGCTGCATCGGGCGCAGGCTGGCGGGATGCCGGTGCTGCTGGTGCGCCTGAAGGGGACGCTCTCTGTCATTGCGGCGACCTGTACCCACGCGGGCGGTCCGCTGGAGGAGGGGACGTTGGAGGGGGATGTGGTTGCTTGCCCCTGGCATGGTTCGCGTTTCTGTGTGCGCGATGGCGAGGTGCGAGGTGGCCCGGCTACATTCCCCCAGGTCCGCTTCGAGGTGCGCGTGCGTGAGGGGAATGTGGAGGTGCGCCGCGCCTGACCACCCAACTGATCTTCTGCTTTCCCCACTTCTCTGCCTCTGCGATTCTACTGCGAGTCAGGAATTACTCACGTACCAGGGGGTGCAATTCTTGCCCGATTTGTCAGCCCAGGCGCAGCAAGGCTTTACGCGCAAGAATTGCAAGAATTGCAAGAATTGCACCTTCTGGTTCTTCATACGCTTTTAGACGCTTTTTCTCGCTTTACGTTCTTTTCTGGTAGGCTGCTGTCTGGCAGGATCGCCCCCAATCATTTGACGGTATCATGGCAAGCCACTTATCTCAGATAAGCGGCTTGCCAACTTGCTATTGGCGTTCTTGCAGTCCGGCGCTCTATCTGTTATTCTGAGAGGGATGAGGGCGACGCTTCCCGCTTGCTCGCAGCGGTGAGGGCATGGGATCGGCGCTCAGGTGAAGTTTCTCAACCCCGGCGCTGGATGTACATCAGAGGCTCTCAAAGAGACCCTGGCTTCAAGCGAGCGATCTACCACAGCGCATCAGATTGATTCAGCGTGGCATCAGAGTGTGTCAGTGTAGACATGGAGGCGCGAATGGCGATAAGCAGAAAAGCCCCGGCGGAGATCAAAGGTGGTCTTGATCCGGTTGAACTCTATCGGACGATGGCGCTGGCGCGCGCCATGAATGATCTGTTGAAGATCCGCAAAACGCAGAGCAAATTTCCTTTTTATATTGGCTGCGCCGGACACGAAAGTATTGCGGCGGTGGTGGCGGCCCTCGATGATGAGGACTGGCTGGCGTTCTACTATCGCGATCTGGCGGGCTGGCTTCAGCGCACGAAGGATGTGTATGGCCCTTTGCGCGAGGCATACTCGCGGGCGACGGGTCCAATGTGTGCCGGGCGCAATATGCCCTCACATTATAGTAGTCGGCAGTTTCATATTTTGCCGACCTTCAGCGAGGTGTCCGGGCTGGCACCCTTTGCGGGTGGAGTTGGGTTTGCCTTCAAACGCGATGAAAGCAAGCGCGTTGTCGCTTTCTTCACGGGTGATGGTGGCGTGGCTACCAATGACTTCAATGCGCTGTTTCGGCAGGCGACGGTGCATAAGTTGCCGGTGCTGATGGTGGTGGAGGATAACGGTTGGGCGATTACGACGCATCACGATGAGCAGCAGCAAGTGCAGTGGGCCGGCGATCTGGTTGCCTGGGCAAAGGCGGCTGAGGCGCTGGCTATCGATGTGGATGGCACGAACGCGCTAGAGACCTATGAGAAGACGCGCGAGGTTGTTCAAGAGTTGCGCAGAGGCAAACGCCCGGCGCTGATTCACCTGCACGTTGGGCTGCTGGACCCGCATTCGAGCAGCACCGATATTAAAGCCTATCGCACGGCTGAAGAGATCGAAGACACCTTCGCCCGTAAAGACCCACTGAAGAATACGGCGCAGGTGATGGTTCAGAAGGGCTATCTCACCGAAGAGCAGGTTGAGCAGATTCAGCAAGAGGCGAAGGGCGAGGTCAGGCGCATCGAGGAGGAGGTCGTGACGGAGCCGGGGGTGAGCGCAGAGCGGGTGTTGCAGCATGTCGTGGCCTTGCCAGCGCCTGAAACGCATCCGCCAGCGGGCGCGCGCCGCAAGATGAATATGCTAGGCGCGATTAACGAGGCGCTGGTGGAACTGCGCAAGCGCGACACGGGCTTTTTTGTCTACGGCCAGGATGTGGGCAGCCCGCGCGGTGGGGTGTTTGGGGCGACGCAGGAGTTAGTCAAACAGTATCCGGGCACGGCGATCAGCAGCCCGCTGAATGAGCAGGTGATCGTGGGTATTGCGGCTGGGGCCGGGATGGCTGATGGGCGCCCGCGCTGTGGCGAGATTCAGTTTGTGGATTATCATCAGTCCTCGGCCCAGACGCTGCGCCTGGGGGCGCGCATTCTGTATCAAAGCAACGGGGACTGGAACTGCCCGATGCTGCTGCGCATGAAGTCTGGCAGCGGCGGCGGCGGCCCGATTTCGGACGCTGGGAGCGGCGGAGGCGCGTTTGGGCATTCTAATGCAGGTGAGCAGTGGTTTACCGACATTCCTGGTTTGATTACGGTCTGCCCCAGCACGCCCTTTGACGCGAAGGGGTTGATGCTGGAGGCGGGGCGCACGCCCTCGCCAGTGGTCTATCTAGAGCGCGGAAGGCTCTATCGTTCGGAGCCGCCGAAAGGCCCGAATGGTGAGTTCATCCCTGAGATCGCTGAACTCTGGGAAGTGCCCGAAGGTTTCTATACGGAGCCGCTGGGCAAGGCGCGGCGCATTCGTCTGGGCAGCGGGCCGTCGGCAATGGCGATTATCTCCTGGGGGGTGATGATGCTGGAGTCGGCGATTGCCGCGTCGCGCTATCTGGCGGAGCATCCGGGGCAGTCGGTGGAGATTGTGGACCTGCGCACGCTGATGCCGATGGATGAAGAGAGCATTGCGGCGGCGGTGCGAGAGGCGAACCGGGTGATCGTCGTGACCGAGGAGGCTGATCTGGCGCCGTTTGCGCGGCATGTGCATTCGTGGATTACGCAGAAGCTGTTCTGGGATTTGGATTGTACGCCGGAGGTGATCGCGGCGATTCCGGCGCCTGCGGCGCCCTACAATGAGGCTGAGGAGATTGCTTTCTACCCGACAGCGCAGGATATTTATCAGACGATGACACGGCTTGTGCGCGAGTAAGTGGCGCGCTTCTTCACGATGCTCTTGCTGGATGGTCGCGGCTGTCACATCAGGCAGCCGCGACCCGCGTATGGGCAAGATGCGCTTCGTGTTTCTGCCGTAGCGATGAGGATCTGCAACTTTTGCTCCTGTGCTGCGTATTCCTGGCAGGATAGACAACTTCTTAGTACAATACCCTCGATGGGATTAGGAGGGTGTAAAGGTGGCATATGTAGGAGCAATGGTCGCCCGGCTCGCCACAGGGCGGCCTTATCGCAAAGCTGAAGATGAGCGCTGGCGAGGGAGCGCTGCCATGACCGGCACGATTGAGCATGTCGAGGATACCGCGTTAGTGCGGCGCACGCTCGCCGGTGATCAGGATGCTTTTACCCAGCTTGTGGAGCGTTATAAAGACCCGGTGTATCATGTGGCCTACCGGATGCTGAGCAATGCTGCCGAAGCGGAGGATGTGGCCCAGGAAACCTTTGTCCGCGCCTATACTCAGCTTGATACGTACAAGTCTGAGCATCGTTTCAGCACCTGGCTGCTCTCTATTGCGTCGCATCTGGCGATTGATCAGTTGCGACGCCGCCGTTTTCTGGCGCTCCCGCTCGATGATGTGCCTTTCCTTGACTGGCTGGCTGATAGCAATACCGGACCAGAGGAAGCGGCGCTTGAGGGTGAGCAACAAGATGAGATGCAGCATCTAATCGATAAGTTGCCTGCTAAGTATCGCGCGGTGGTTGTTTTGCGCTACTGGCAGGATTTGTCGTATGAGGAGATCGCCACTGCGCTGCATCTGACACCTGCTTTGGTCAAGGCGCGCCTGCACCGGGCGCGCGAGTTGCTGGCCCGCCACCTCAAAGAAGATGAAAAGGAGGAGGATGGCTACCATGCGTTGTCGGCAGGTTAAGGGTCTGTTGCCCTCCCATTTTAATAAAGAGCTTTCTGAGGCAGACCGCCGGGCGATTGAGGCGCATCTGGCTTCTTGCTCTGCCTGCCACACGCACTGGCGCCGCCTCTATCGCGCCGAACTCTGGCTGCAACGCGCCTCGACGCGATCGCAGGTGCGACGTAGTCTTTCCGTTGATTTTACCGCCTCGGTGATGGCGACTATCGCTGCCAGGCAGCAACAAAGCGGCGCAGAGCAGGGTACCCAGGCTGAAGCGCGTGTAGGGCAGGCTGCGCAGGCGTCTGAAGCGCCGACACCTGTAATGGCGCCGCTCGGCCCCTGGGCAGGTTGGAATGCAAGCCTGCTGGGTGTTTGGAGGACAGCGCCGCGTATGGTACTTTCGGGGGCGCTGCTGGCTGTGCTTGCGGTGATGGTGGGTGTGGTTGTGCTTGGCGTCTTGCTCACGCAACCGGCGCTGGCGGCCCAGGTGCTGGCTGGTGCGACCCAGGCGCTCTCTGGTCTGATGGCCGGAATCTACTCACTCGTTTCGGCGCTCTCGGTTCTGGCGGATAATCAGTGGATGCTCGCTGGCGTGGCTGCCGGATATGTGGGTCTTGCGGTACTCTGGTTCCGTCTCGTGCGCCATCAGGAGCATGAAGAGGTCGAGGTTGAATCATGAGGCGCCATCGGTTGGTCCTGCTAGGGGGCGCGGGGCTGTTTTTGCTCTGCGTCTGCGCTGGATTGGCCGTTGGCGCCAGTTTCTTCTTTGGTTCCCATTCTCCCTGTGGTGGTGGGGTGGGGACGTTGGGGTCCAGTACCACAGTTGCCCAGGGGCAGACGATGGAGGATGTCAGGGCGTGTGGAGGCGACGTGTTGGTGCGGGGGCATGTGACGGGTGATGTTGCTGCCTATGGGGGGAATGTCACGATCTCCTCTTCTGGCCGTGTTGATGGAGCGGTCAACAGCTATGGTGGCCGGGTAGAGGTCGCTGGGGTGGTGCAGGGCGATGTCACAAGCTATGGTGGCGGCATCGTGCTAGACAATAGCGCGCGCATCAACGGTGATGTCAAGTCGTATGGTGGCGGTGTTACCAAGAGTCCGGGCGCGCAGGTGCAGGGGGATATTGAACACAATCCTGGCTCCGTTTTTAGCCTGAGCAATCTGTTCTTCTGGGGGCCATTTGACTTTAGCTTCCCGGTGGTCTGGATCGTAGTTTGGATGGGCATCGCGGCTGCTCTGGCTCACTGGTTGCCTCAGCGGACGCTGCGCATTGGCGAGGTGATGTTCAGTTCTTTGCCGCGCAGCCTGATCGTTGGAGTGTTAAGCTGGGTGCTAGGACTGATTCTGGCGGCCATTCTGGCCTTCACGATTCTGGGCATTCCTCTGACGATTGCGATCATTCTCGTGCTGATTGCGGGCGCCGTGATGGGCAATGTGGCAATTGGTTGGGTGGTGGGACGGGGTGTTTTGCGACGAGTCTTCCATCGTGACCACTCGCCGGTCCTGGATGCGATGGTCGGTGTTGCCATCCTGGCGTTCATGGAATCCATCCCGCTTGTAGGTTTTCTCCTCAGTGTATTGGTTGCTCTCCTGGGCGTAGGCGCCACCTTGCTGAGCCGCTTCGGAGCCAGACGCTTGAGAGCTTCCCGACCCTGGAGATCGGTCGCTTGACACCGCGCTAAAGTGACTCTGGCGAAAATGCAGAAATGGGTCATCTGGCGAAAACGCCACGTATTTTAGACTCCTTGTTCCCTCTTGAAAAAAACACAAGACAGCCAGTGGTAATCTGTGATAGAATGCACACGGCAACTTCCTGGGTAATACCTGAAGTATATCTGGGGGTGCCTATCTCGGCCCGTAGCGTTGGGTGGCAAGAGGGGGAAGTCCACCTGGGCGTCGGATGCCGTCAAGGCTGGCAGTGGACGCATGATAGAGATAGAACTAACCGATCTGGCTCATGGGGGGGACGCGGTAGGCCGACATGAAGGGCGTGCCGTATTCATTCCTGGTGGCATTCCTGGCGAAGTGGTGCGCGCTGAGATTACTGAAGAGCGCCGCGCCTATGCGCGTGCCCAGATTGTCGAGATTTTGCGGGCATCGCCAGACCGTATCGTTCCCCGCTACCCAGACCTGAGTGAGACGGGGGGCTTTCAGTGGCAACACCTGGCCTATCCGGCTCAATTGATCTGGAAAGCGCGTATTCTGCGCCAACTTTTGATCCGTCTAGGAAAGGCGCCTAATCCTCCAGTGCAGCCGACTCAGGGGATGCCCGCCGACTCTGATGTCTGGCGGTATCGCACGGTGGCGCAGTTTGCCGTGGGCCTGGATGGCGCTATCGGCTTTCGCAAGGTTGCCAGCCATGATGTACTGGATATGACCGATTGCCCAATTGTGCATCCGGTGTTGGATGAAATCTACCAGGGGGTACGGGCCTGGCTGCTCAATCGCTGGGGAAGCGATGTCGGCCAGCATGTGGAGCGTTTTACGGTGCGCGTGGCGGCCAGTCCGGCGACACCTGAAGGGCCACAAGCCCTGTTGAGTGTTGAGGCGCGCCCAGCCGCTGATCTCAGCGAGGTGAATGGTCCACAGGGGTTGGCTGAGGCGTTGATGGCTTCAGTGCCTGGGTTGGCGGGAATCGTGATTGTGGGCCTGGCAGGCGGGCGCGGGCGTGTGATTGTGGGGCAGGATCACTTGATCGAGCAGGTGCTGGGGCATCAATTCCGCATCTCGGCTGGCTCTTTCTTTCAGGTCAATGCGACGCAGACGCCTGTGCTGGTGCAGCGGGCGATTGGGTTGCTGCACCCCCGGCGTACCGAAACCATTCTGGATGGCTATAGTGGGGTGGGCCTCTTCTCCGTCTTTCTCTCCGAGCGAGCGGCGCGTGTGATCGCGGTGGAATCGCAGCCGAGCGCCGTTGCTGATGCGCGTGTGAGCGCAACCCTCAATAATCTGGCGAACCTGACGGTGCTGGAGGGGGTGCTGGAGCGAGTGCTTGGGCAGCTTCAGCACCAGAACGAACGCTTTGATGCGGTTCTGGTGGACCCGCCGCGCGCGGGGTGCCATCCCCGCGCGCTCTCTACCCTGGCGGCAATGGGGCCGCGCGCGCTGGTGTATGTTTCGTGTGATCCCAGTACGCTGGCGCGTGATATAGCCCTGTTTACGAGTAGTGGCGCTTATCGCCTTTCTGCGGTGCAGCCGGTGGATATGTTCCCGCAGACCTCCCATATCGAGAGCGTTTCGTTACTGGAGCGTGTGCGCGCTTGAGGTTTGCGAGCAGAAGCTTGAAGCGTTAGAGCTTGCTCAGGATGATCTGTACCTGGCCTTCGTGGCTGAGGAGCGTTCCAGGCGGAGGGGTTTGTCGCACGACATGGCCTGGTGGCAGTCCTGGATACTGTTGCTCGCCCATGACCCGCAACACCAGATGCTGTTGATTGAGGGTATCAGCGGCTTCCTCAAATGATTTGCCGACGAGATTGGGCGTGCGCTGATCATAGATGGCATTCGCTATTGCCGCAAACCATTTCCTCAGTTCACCTTTCTGCTTGTTGGCAGTGTTGATGGCTTCGCGCTCTTTGACGGCATTGATGCGCTGGAAGATGGCATCCTGAATGCCGAAGGGATTGGGGACATCGCGCATGCGGACTTTTTGCTGGGTACCGGCTGTTTCGACGCGCACATCCCCAAAGTCAAAGGTGCGCGCAATGACTGAGTTGACCTCCACGCGGACATCCTGAACTTTGCTGTATTCCACAGTTGTGCGGCCCTCGACGAAGATGATGAGTGTGCGGTCGATGTCGATGATGCGATGAGTGGTCAGGATGTAGACGTCATCAATATAATCGATATAGCCATAGCCGATCCAGCTCAGGCCAATGAGGGATACGACGACAAAGATCGGCCACGAAAAGAAATGGAACACCAGTGTCAGGAGGAGCATGAGCGCGATGATGGCAGCCCCTGGGATGGCTTTGCGAAAGAAGACATAGGGATGCCGCAGGATATACTGGACCGTGCGCTCGTCTGGCTGGTACTTGACCTTGCTCCTCAGGCGCAGTGGCCCAGCAAATCTGCGTGCCGGGGTGGCAACGCTGCCTGGCCTTGGTGGTGGGTCTGGTGAAGGTGGGGGGGGAATGACCGTTGGTTTTGCCAGGTCATCGATGACCTGGCGTAACGTCTCATCTTTGATCGGGGCGTCGGCAGGCGCCTTGCGCGCGGCGCTATATTGCCTGAGGTTTTCCTGGATCGCATCGGCCACATCGCGGGGATTAGCAACCCCAATGAGGTTCAACTGGGCAGCGGCGGTAGGAACGATAATATCCCCATAGTTGAACAGGTATTGCCATAGCCCCCGTCTATCCATATAGATTTGCTGAATTTTATCCAGTGGGGCTTCTTCGCGTTGTGGTTGCAGCAGCCCACGCGCGATGATGAGGCGCTTATCGGTGAGGATGTAGACACGAAACCACCAGTTAGCGACATCGGTATAGGCCCAACGCAACAGGAAGATGAGAAAGACGACGCCGAGGATGGCCTCAACCAGCACCCAGATGGGGGCGTAGGTTGGTGGGGTCATTACATGAGCAATGATGACGCCGACCAACAAGAGCAGAAAAACGAGAGCGCGCCAGCCAGGCTTGAGGAGAAACCACCAGTGCTGGCGTCGCAGAAGGACGACTCTTTCGCCCGGCTGCTGTCCGGAGAACCGCTTCGGCGGCTGTTTAGGTTGCTGTGCTTGTCTTGCGCAGGCGCCGCCGCATACAACATCCCGCGCCCCAA
>JBJKSJ010000234.1:0-1894 GCA_046704085.1 Ktedonobacterales bacterium
TCCTGCTTCCACGAGGAAGGCATGCTTGAAGGCATCACACCTACGGGCGAGTTAATCGTGCTGGACCCCTGGCGGGAGGGGATGGCAAACGCCAATCGCGTCGTCTTTGGCCCCCCAGGCCAGGGCAAGAGCCATTACGTGAAGACCGCCATCCTGCGCCAGGCGCGGCGTTATCACCGCCAGGCCGAAGCGGGACAACTGCGCTTCCAGATCTTTGTTGTGGACCCCGACCGCGAGTATGGTCGCATGGCGTCTGCCCTGGGTGGGCAGATCGTGCGCCTGGCTCCAGGTTCGGCTGATTGTATCAACCCCTTCGACCTGCCGCAGCTTCGCCGGGATCGGCTGATAGGTGATGGGATGCGCGGCGATAGCCTGGCCGACCATATTCAGCGCCTGCACGCGCTGCTGGAGATCATGCTTGCCAACCGGCGACCCGATGGGGCGCCTGGCGCCCTCACTGAAGAGGAGGACAGCCAGTTGGACCTGGCTTTGTATGCCACCTATAAGCAGGCAGGTATTACGCGCGACCCCAGCACACATAGCCATCCATCTCCGCTGATGCGTGATCTGGCGCGGGTGCTGGCAGCACAGCTTGGGGGAGAGGACAAGACCGGGTTGCTCCCGCGCCTGCATCGCTTTGTGGACGGGAGCCTCTCTGGTCTCTTCCGAGGGCCAACCACCTTGCGGGTAGATAGCCCCATCGTGGTTTTTGACACCCACGACTGCGAGACCGAGATTCAGCAAATCATCGCGTTGTTTCTGGTCTCTAACTTTGTCTGGGGGCAGGCGTTCCAGGGGACCATCCCGCGCCAGTTGATCGTTGATGAGGCGGCCAGCCTGGTGCAGTATCAGTCAGGAAAGCGCTTTCTAGAGGAGCTGGTGCGGCGCGCCCGCAAGAACTACCTGGGCGTCACGACGATCACGCAGCACCCGGTCACGTTCGCCAAGAGTACCCTGATTGCCAACAGCGCGATCAAGGTGTTGATGCGGCCTGATCCGGTGTCGCTCCCGCTCATCAGCGAGATGTTCAAGCTCTCCGAGCGCGAAGGCCAGCGCCTCTTGAACCTCAAGATCGGGGAAGGACTGCTCATGGTAGGCGATCAACGTATGCTGGTGCGCTTCGAGACCAGCGAACTCGAGCATATCCTGGCGACCACCAATCCCCGCGAAATCGCGGAGTGGCTGGAGAAGCCCGACCATGCTCATCTGCGGTCCCTGCTTCAGCGGCTGGCGTCAGGTAGTCTCTCTGAGTTGGCATCCATCGCCAGCGAGTAGAAAGCGAGAAAAGCCACTATGCACGCTTCCCAGCCGATCCCGCTGGCATGTCGCATTATTGCGCCCAGGAGCCACGATCAGGAAGAGGTAGCCCTAGTGTCGGCGATGCACAGCCTGGTCCTCGATGCTCAGCACCCGCTGGCCCTGGAGATCGCTGGCACGGCGACCTCAAAGCTGTTTCTGCTGCGGGCAACCACCCCAGAGGCACTGGATCATGCCATCGCCCAGGTGCGAGCGCGCTATCCTCAGGCGAGCATCACACCTCTGGGCAGCCCAGACGACCCATTCAGCCTGGAGGCATCTGAGGCGGTATCGGCCCTGGAGCTGCGGGGCGCGGCCCCTGATCTGCCGCTGCGCCAGCTTGCGGAGCGTGACCTGCTGCGCCAGGCCAATGACCCGGTGCTGGGGCTGCTCGCGGCGCTGGAGAATCTGCCGCCGGACACCCGCGCGGTAGCGCAGCTTGCCCTGGTCCCCGCCAAAGCGAACTGGTCGCGGGCCTATGCGCGTCGGGGGATTGAGCATGCGCTTGAGCCAGAGCGCCAGCAAAAGCAGGCGAATCTCAAAAGCGGAGGCGGGCCAGGCAATGGAGCGGTCATCCTGGCAGTGGCGGGCTTCATGA
>JBJKSJ010000235.1:0-28005 GCA_046704085.1 Ktedonobacterales bacterium
GATGGAGATGCTGCGGCCATATCTTGCTCCTCAGTACAGTATAAGGCGCAGCGGCTGGCGCTGTCAAATATCGATGTGCTTGCTTTTTACCTCAGCGGTCTCTTCTGCCTGGCCTTCGTCGGTGCGGGGTGTGATGCCCTGCATGGTGGCTTGCGTCAGCCAGCGCGCTACGGAGCGCAGGTCGCCGGTTTGCTCGTAGATAGCAAGCTGACGGTCGGCGCCGGTCCCATCGGGACTTTCGAGCAACTGGCGCAGGCAGTTCATTTCGCGGCGGCTGCCCAGGTCATCGACGACATCATCGACGAAATCGAGCAGGTCGTGGATGGCGTCGCGGGCGGGCACTTCGCGCAGGTTGGGGAAATCGATCAGCTTGCCATCCAGGCCATAGCGGGCGGCGCGCCATTTGTTCTCGTTGAGCAGGGACGTGGGATAGAGGCGCAGGCTCATATTGCGCGCGCGCATCCAGTCCAGCCTGGCGACCAGCGCCTGGAAGAGCGCGGCCAGGGCGATGGTTTCCTCAAACGTGGCGGGCATGTCGCAGACGCGAAACTCCAGGGTGGGATAGAGCGGATGGGGACGCATGTCCCACCAGATTTTTTTGGCGTTGTCGATGCAGTTAGTGGCGATGAGCGTCTGGACGAACCGCTCGAACTCGGCGGAGGAGGGGAAGATGTCGGGCAGGCCGCTGCGCGGGAAACGCTGCCAGACGGTGGTGCGAAACGATTTGTAGCCAGTTTTGCGCCCCTGCCAGAAAGGCGAATTGGCGGAGAGCGCCAGCACATGCGGGATGAAGTTCCGCGCCTGGTTCATAATTTCGATCAGGTGGTCGCGGTTCTCGATGCCGACGTGGACGTGCAGCCCGAAGATGAGGATGGAGCGCGCGACCTCTTGCAGTTGCTCGTCCAGTTCTTCATAGCGGGGGTGATCGGTGCGCTCCTGCTCCTGCCAGTCGTCGCTGGGGTGCGTGCCAGCGGAGAGCAGGCGCATGCCCAGCGATGCGGCCATTTCGGCTACTGTTGCGCGGAGATAGGCCGCCTCGGCCCGGCCAGCGGCGATGCTGGGGCAGACGCCGGTAATCGTCTCGACAGTGCATTGCAGAAACTCCGCTTTGGCCTGATCGCCCAATTTTTCTTGGGTCAGCGCAAGCAGCGGGACGATCCCTAATTTCAAGCTTCCGGTAACGGCGTCTACAAGCTGAAACTCTTCCTCGATCCCCAACGTATACTTGCCAGGCATGCGGTAAAAACCCTCCTTGTGCGAGGCGCTCTCTCGCTTGTGGTTCGGCCAGATCGCCGGATGGGATGTTGCCCTCCGGGGATTGGGCGGTGATAGCAGAGAGACGCCCCGACGTGTGAGCAAGGCTCACTGGTGAAACACGCTTGCTACGTACTCTGAGATCGGCACTACAGGCGCTCTGTTCAGACCGGCTGCTACAATCGCGCTGGGAAGTGGCACGTTGGTGTGTAGAAAAACGCCGCGCCCAGCATGAGGCGAGGCAGGAGGGCAGGCGTAAGCGCCCGGCGTATGAGGCAGGGTGAACCACAATGGTTCTGGTCGGTCATGGTTCTGGCTCCTGGAAAGCTGCTGGAAGCAAAACACGGTTTACCAGCACGCACTACAGACGATTGCCTGCATGGCTCCGTTGCCAGCGCCTCACGACCGTTGGGATTACAGCATAGCTGATCGCTGCCGTTTTGTCAAGAGCCGCCCGGTAATGTGTCCGTCCGGGCATTGATCTCTTCGGCGCGGGCTTCCAGTTCTTCTTCCTCGGCATCCTCTGGCGTGCGCGCGCTAAGCTGCGCTTCCAGGTCTTCCTTGGAGAGATCGGCCAGCACTTCGACCAGATGCGGCGGTCCCTGGTCGGGGATGAGGATGAAGGTGCCCGGCCAGCGTTGGGGGCGATAGTCGGGGCGGCGCGCCTTGCCGCCGTCGTAGAGCCAGGAGCCGGAGTTGAGGACCATCGTTTCCTGTCCGCGCATCTTGACGGTCCAGCGGTCGATGGGGTCGATGTCTTCAAGCGGGCCAGGGCGGTGGGTGTGGCCGAAGATGACGTAGCGCATGCCCTCCGGCAGATAGGCGCTGAGTGCCTCCAGGCTGAGGTTGAAGGCGTAGATTGTTTCTTCAGCCAGGGCGTCGCGGGCGGGCGAGGTGAGGCTGAGGCCACCCTTGATCAGTCGGTTCGCCAGCGTTTCGGCGAGGGCGACGCCGACTTTGCCGCCGACGGAGACGGCGCCGCGCAGCGCGGCCCGGCGAAGTTGGCCCATGCGGGTGCTGGGCGGCGCCCCGCCGCGCAGGCGCTCGTAGATGCGGCTCTGGATCAGCCCGCCGCCGGGCGTTTGTCCAATCCAGTGCAGCAGTTCGTATTGAGGGCGCAGGATGGCCTCGTAGAGATCGGGCGAGTGCGTGTCCACCTGCTGCCCAGCCGCCGCGATGGCGGCCTGCGCCAGCGTGAGCAGGCGCGCGGGGGCGTCGCCCAGGTGCATGTCCAGGTAATGGCCGTGAATCAGGAGGATTGGGCCTTCGGAGGAATCGAGGATGTCATAGAAATAGGCCACGCGCACCTCAACCGGAATGCCGATGATGCGTGCCAACTGGCGCGAGAGGAAGAAGTCGGGCGGGGCGACGACCTGCTGGAAGGTGTACGGTTCGCCCGCCTCGATGGCGCGTTCCTGGGCGGCTTCCATCAGGCGCACGGCGTAGTGATGGTCATGGTTGCCGGGGATGTAGGTGACGCGGGGATGCCTGGCCTTGCGCATGGCGTGGCCCAGCGTGGTCAAAAACGGCTCGGCGGTCAGCAGCACCTCTTCAAGCTGCTGGAAGCGCAGATCGAGAATATCGCCGAGCAGGACCACATGGTCGATGCCATCAAGTTGCTCGCGCAAGAGGTCACAGAAGAAGGGATAGCGCAGCAGGTCATCACCGTGCGCGGCGCCAAGATGCAGGTCCGAGAGAATGGCGGTAGCCAAAAGATACCCTCCCCAGGGGCTGGTGCTGGATGAGCAAGGCAGAGCAGCGCGCTCTGGCTGTGATTTCAGTATATGCTTTTGTCGCTCTTCCGGGCAAATGGTGCTTCTACCAGGCATTTAGCAAAAAAAAGGCCGAGTTGGGCTGGCGGTTGAAAACGCGCCTGAGGGCGCCTTCTGCTCAGGCAGACTGTCTCACAGTCTGCGGGCGCGCTTTTCCTCGGCTGAGGGAGGTGATCACGCCCAGCACGGCAAAGAGGGTGGCGGCCCAGTAGCAGAGGCGGAAGGCAGCGATCACGGCATCTACGCCGCTCTGGGTGGTTTCGCCAGTGAGGGCGAGTTGGAGGAAGGCGTAATAGGGCATGAAGCTGACGAAGACGGCGCCGGTAATGCCGATGCCCAGCATGGTGCCCAGATTGCGCATGGTGCCCAGCACCGCCGAGGCGACGCCGCGTTGGCTGGCGGGCGCGGAACTCATTACGGCGCTGTTATTGGGCGATTGGAAGAGGCCCATGCCAAGACCCAGCACCACCAGCCGGATGGCGACATCGCCGTAGGTCGAGTGGCTGGTGAGGGTACTCATCCAGAGCAGGCTCAGCGCCGAGAGGGCCATGCCGAGGGTGCCCAGGGTGCGCGACCCCAGCCGGTCCGAAAGCCAGCCGCTGATCGGGGCGACGATGAGCATGGTCAGGGGATAGGGCGTGAGCAGGATGGCTGACTGGAAGAGCGAGTAATGCAGCACGTCTTCCAGGTAGAAGGGCATCAGAAAGAGAACGGCAATCATGCCCATCGAGGCGAAGGCGGCAGACAGGTTTGCCATCGTGAAGAGGCGGTTCTGAAAAAGGCGCAGTTGCAGCAGCGGCTGCGGCGCCCGAAGCTGGCGCAGGATGAAGAGCGCGGCGGTCACAATGAAGATGGCGAGTGTGCCGAGCATGCGCGCTGATCCCCAGCCGTAGAGCGGGCCAAGCGAGACGAAATACAGCAGCGCCGAGAGGCTCACTGCCAGCAGGACGGCGCCGATCCAGTCGAAGCGTTCCTGGCCGCTGTGCTGCCGCGCGCCGACTTCGTTGTGCAGATATAACACAGCCAGGACCAGCCCAACAGCGGCAATGGGGACGTTGAACCAGAAGGCCCAGTGCCAGTTGATCGCGTCTGTCAGCAGGCCGCCGACGATGGGGCCAAGTGTGGTGCCGACCGAAAAGGTGGCCGAAGCGACACCCAGGGCGCGCCCTAGCTCCTTTTTGGGGAAGGTATGCGTGATAATAGCGGAGGTGTTTGCCATGAGTAAGGCGCCGCCGACGCCCTGGATAAAGCGCGCCGCGATGAGTACCCAGACGTTGGGCGCCAGGGCGCAGAACGTGGAGCCAAGCCCAAAGATGAGGTAGCCCAGCAGGTAGATGCGTTTGTTGCCGATCAGATCGGCCAGGCGCCCGACACTGAGCAGCAGGACGGCGGAGGCCAGCGTATACGCCAGCAAGACCCAGAGGATGTTGATCAGGTCGGTATTCAGTGCCTGTTGGAGGGTGGGCAGGATGATGATCAGGCTGGCGGAATTGAGCGCGGCCATGAAGCCGCCAACGCCGACGACTGCCATGACCAACCATTTCTTGACCGAAGGGTCGCCTGCCAGACTCGCTGACCTGGCATCCTGGTTGCCCAGACTGATGCTGGCGGCTCCGCTGGATTGCTCTGGAGAAACTGTCTCCTCTTCGCTGGCGCGCATGGGCTGTCACCTCGTTTGCCAGAAATAGTTCGACGTGATATACTGAGGCTAAATAACCTTGACGTGAACGGAAAGGATTGCGGACCTATTTTACCATACAGGAAGGCCAGTGTCAACCGGGGGCGGGCGAAACTGGTAGGTTGACGTTGGCGCACCTGCATGGTACGCTAGAAAACGGAAAGAGCGCAGGTGTTCTTGTGCAGGAATTCCAGGGAAGCTGGTGTCGGATGTCGCTCTACATCTGGCGTTTCAGGGAGGTGGGTTATGCCTGCCATGTCGTCAACTCCATCAGATAAAATGATTGCATCGGATGCGCCGAATGAGGCCCAACGGCCCAGGTATCGTATCGAGCAGGTGGCGGATCGCTTGCGCACGACCAAGCGCACCCTGCGCTATTACGAGGAGATCGGCCTCTTGCCGCCCGCCGAGCGCACGGAGGGGGGTTATCGGCTCTACAGCGAGGATGATATTAAGCGCCTGGAGCGCATTCAGCGGCTCAAAGACCTGCTGGGCTTTTCGCTGGCAGAGATTCGAGAACTGCTCCAGGCGGATGATGAGCGCGGGCATGTGCGCGTGGCATATAACCAGGAAACGGACCCGGCAGTCAAACTCAAGCATATGGAGGAGGCTGACCGGCTGAGCCGCCAGCAACTGGCGGTGGTTGAACACAAGATGGCCGGTCTGGAGCAGATGCGCCAGGATATTCTCAAGCGCCTGGAACACTACTTGCAGCACCGCCAGGAATTGCAGGCCGAGCTAGAGCAGCGCGCGGCGGATGCTGAGCAGAATAATCCCCAACAGATGAGGAGCGACCTGTGGCACAACGGATAGGGTTTATTGGCCTGGGACTGATGGGCCAGCCGATGGCGAGCAATCTGATGAAGGCTGGCTTTCCGCTGACCTTCTATGCGCGGCATCCTGAAAAGGTGCAGGCGCTGGTTTCCGCAGGCGCGACGCTGGTTCCTTCCAGCCGCGCGGTGGGCGCGGCGTCGGAGGTGGTGATTACGATGCTGCCCGATTCGCCGGAGGTGGAGGAGGTGGTCTTTGGCGAGGCGGGCGTGCTGGCGGGCGCGCAGGCGGGTACGATCATCATCGATATGAGTACGATTGCGCCGGATGTCTCGCGGGCGTTTGCCCGGCGCTGCGCGGAGGCGGGTGTGCGTTTTCTGGACGCGCCAGTGAGCGGCGGGTCGAATGGCGCGGAGGCGGGCACGCTGAGCATCATGGTTGGCGGCGATCAGCAGGCGTTTGACGCCTGCCGCCCGATCTTCGAGGCGATGGGAAGCAAGGAGAAGATTTTCTACGTCGGGCCGAGCGGCGCGGGCGAGGTGGTCAAGGTTGCCAACAATCTGCTTTGTGGGGCGATTGCCGCTGCCACCGCCGAGGCGCTGGTGATGGGCGTCAAAGCCGGGGTAGATGTGGAGTCGCTGGCAAAGATCATCGGGGTCAGCAGCGGCGCCAGCACGCAGCTTGGCGCGGTCTTTCCTATCCGCGTGTTCAATGGTTCGTTTCAGCCGGGCTTTATGACTGATCTGCTCTATAAAGACCTGGGGCTGGCGCTGGACCTGGGCGCGGCCAATGGCGTGCCGCTGGAGATAGCCGCGCTGACCCGCGAGTTGTATGCCCGCGCCCGCGAGGCAGGCTATGGCCGGGCGGATTACACGGCAGTGATCAAGTTGCTGGAGGAGAAAGCGGGCGCCGAGGTGCGCGCGAAGCCCACGAACTCATAGCATATCCAGCCGCAGACATCTGCGTGTAGCGCCGTCCCTGGCGGCGAATCGGCGGGCTAGCACGAATGTTGCCCGCTGAAGTCCCACGTTGCGCCTGCCCACCGTTCGCCAGCACGGAGGTCGGCGCTACACGCAATGGCGCCTCGCACGGCGGCGCTAGACGCATCCCCTTCTTTTCAAGCAGATACGCTATAAGCGGAAGCGCTGCGCCAGCCGCGCTTTATGCTGTTGTCTTGAAGCGCAGCCCCACGCGGCCCAGGCGGATTTCGTCGCCGTCTTGCAGTGGGGTGGGTGTCTTGGGTGGGATGCGCTTGCGATTGATAAAGGTGAAGTTGGTGCTGTCCAGGTCTTCGATGCTCCAGCTTTCGCCTGTCTGCGTCAGGTGCGCGTGCAGGCGCGAGACGCCGCCCTCTTCTGCTCCATAGGGCGTCAGGTCAATGTCGGGGAAGCTGTTGCTCGGAAGGTCTTCGCGGCCCAGCACCACACTGGCCTTGCCGACTAGATCGAATGTGACCTCTGTGCCCTCGACCAGCAAGCGCGGCTGCGCGGCAACCGGCGCGGGGGCGGGCATGCTGGGCGCGGGGGCAGGCATGCTGGGCGCGGGGGCAGGTGTGCCCGCTGCGGCAACGCTCGCTGCCTGATCCTCTGTCGCAGGGGCGCCCTGCTGGGCAACGGTCTCGGCCTGTTCTGCCGCCGCAGGCGGGACGCTGGCAGCCTGGGTTGGCGCTTCATCTGCGGCTAGCGGATGAGGCGGAGCCTGAGTTGGCGCTTCATCTGGCGCTGGCTGGGGGGCGTCTGGGCTGGATGCTATGGTTGGCTCGTCTGCTGCCGGGTCGGGGGCGTTGGCCGAGGCGGGCAGGGGTTCGCCACACTCATCACAGAACGTCGCCGTGTCGGGGTTCTCGTGTCCCTGCGAACAACGAATAGTCATAGATACGCCTCCTTTACGGGAAGAAGGAATCAGACATTATGAGGTCTTAAAGCGCAAGACCACACGACCCAGCCGAATCTCATCGCCATCTTTGAGCGCGGTAGGGGTTTTGGGGGCAAGTTTCTGCTTGTTCAAGAAGGTGAAGTTAATGCTGTTCAAGTCCTCAAGCATATACTGGCTGCCGGAATAGCGAATGATGGCGTGGCGTCTCCCGACGCCGCCTTCTTCGCCATTGTAGGGCGTCAGGTCCACATCGGGGAAGATGTTGCTGACGGCATCTTCGCGGCCAATCAATATTTCGGTTTTGCCGGAGAGGTCGATGGTCGAATTATCGCTCTCGACGACAATCTTCGGCTGCATGCCCATCGGCGGCGCGAAGGCAGCAGGCGCGGCAGCCGGGGCAGGCGGAGCGGGCGCGGCGACCATTGCTGGCTGAGCGGCAGGCGGCGCGTTCAGGTTGGCGCCACAATTGCTGCAAAAGGATTCACCAGCAGGATTGGACGCCCCACAGCTTGGGCAGGTGGTCATCACGCCTGCTGGCGCGGGCGCTGGAACCGTTGCGGCGATTGCCGGCGCGGGCGCGGCCAGTGGCTCGCCACATTCATCGCAGAATGCCGAGCCATCGGGGTTCTCATGCCCCTGTGAACATCGCACAGACATTATTTTTCCCTCCTCGTGTGTTTCAACCTTCATCCAGCCCCAGGGCGGGATGCAATGAGATAGGCATCGCTCACATATCCTCAAGGCGCTGGGTCAGCTTGCGCGTTTTGTTTCCAATGCTCTTGATCTGCTCGCTGGAAACCTGCTCTCCCGCGTTCATTTGCTCCAGCGCCGCCTGCGTCTCCGGGTCCAGCACGCGAGTGACGTTGGGCGCCAGCCGGGTGGTCACTTTGCCTGTTGCTTTATATTCTTCCAGCACTTTGGTGACAAGCCGGTGGGCGTTGGCCTTCTCGGCGTAGTTCATCACCAGCGGATTGACGGCCTGGGTCTGGGTCTGGTCCTGGCTGAAGCCGATCACAATATCTGCGCGTAGCTGCTCGTTCTGGCGATTGAGGGTGGGCACATCGTAGGTGAGTTCGGCCACCGCGATGCGGAAGACGCCCGCCGGTTTGGGTTCAATCATCAACTCGAACAAGACGGCCTGGGGGGTATCTTTCTCCAGATCGCCCAGCGGCACGACTACCTGGCGATCAGACAGCACCGACGGCCCCAGGTCGCTGATCTGCGGCAGCACCTTGACAGCCTTTTTGGGGGTGATGCCGGCCGAGAGGTGCAGCAGCAACTGGGCGTTGCGCACGGCAACGGCGGTGGCGCTCTGGAACTGCTGCTGGAAGATGCTCAGGGCGTCGCCGGGCTGGCGGATGAACTCGGCCTCCAGGCCGCCGCTGCGCCGCCCGATGTTATCGAGCAGGTCTTCGTCCCAATCGGCGCCGATGCCCAGCGGATAGATGTTGATGCCCTGGCGCGCGGCGTCATCGGCCAGCGCGCGGCAGCGGTCGGTGTCGCCGTAGGTGACGCCATCGGTGAGCAGCACCATGCGGTTGACGCTGGTGGGCGAGTAGTATTTGCGCAGTTCATTGAGGGCAGTACTCATGCCCAGGGACATCGTGGTGCCGCCGCCATCGCGGATGCGGTCTACTGCCAGTTTGATGCCCGCTTTATCCATTGCGGGCTGCGCGGGCACGATGATCTGAACGGTATCGTCGAAGGCGACAATCGAGATTGTATCGGTATCGGCCAGTTGGTCGATGAGCATCTGCACTGCCTGTTTCACAGCAGACAGCTTGGCGCCTTTCATGGAGCCAGAGCGGTCCAGCACAATGGCGAAGTTCAGCGGCATGCGCACCTGCGCCACCATCTCGGTTGGCGCCGCTTCCACCAGCACATATGCTACCTGCGATCCGCCTGTTACGGGCAGATGTTCTTTGCCAAGCTGAGAGGTCAATGTGACTTCGCCGGGCATGGGTATCGTCTCCTTTCAAGGGACCGATGAACATTTGATTATATTCATAAGTACATACGAATACCAGAGGGGAGAAGTTGCGCGGCCAGCAGAGGCCGCGCCTCCCGACGCTTACCCGTCAGGTTGCTTCACTCACGCGCCTGTACGATAATCACACTGATATTATCTTCGCCGCCATTCTGATTCGCAAGGTCTACCAGCCGATCAGCGGCGCTCTGGGGGTCGCTGACTTCGCGCAGCACCTGCTCGATCTGCGGGTCGCGGACCATCTCCCAGAGGCCATCGCAGCAGATGACCAACTGATAGCCAGGGCGCAGCTTCTGAGTATAGAGGTCGATCTGCACATCGCGTCGGTCGCCCAGACTGCGCAAAATCTGGTTGCGCTGCGGGTGGGTGTAAATATCGTCGCGTTCAATCAAGCCACCGATGACGAGTTGCATCACGAGCGAGTGATCGACGCTGATGGGTTGCAGTGAGTTGGTGTCAAAGAGGTAGGTGCGGCTATCGCCGACGTTGACGATATGCGCGGTGTCGCCGACGATGAGCGCGCCAGTCACGGTTGAACCCATATCGCTGCCAGTTTGATCGTTCGAGCCGACCAGGGCGAGATTGGCGGCCTCCACCGAGGCCTTCAGCTTGGCAGCCAGCGTGTCGCTGTCGGCAAATTGGCCGCTGGTGAACGCCGGGAGCAAGACTTCGCGGGTAATGTAATCGGCGATGACGGCAATGGCGCGTTTGCTGGCGACCTGGCCGTCATCGTGCCCGCCCAGGCCATCGGCCACCAGATAGAGGCCAAAGGGCTGGGAGAGCGATTCGTGAATGCGGGTGAACTCCATCACCAGGATGCTATCTTCGTTGGGGTTGCCACGCCGGGTCCGCCCAACATCCGAGCGTGCGCCTGCCGCGAGGGTGACGCCCAGCGGGAAGATGGGGCCGTCCAGTTCCATCGATTCCACGCGATACTCGCGCGGGCCGATGGTAAAGCTGGCGATGGCCGCCATTGGCTGCGTGGGCCAATCCAGTTCCTCGCTCTCGCTCTCTACATAGCCCTCAAGGGGCGCCTGGGCGGCGCTGCCTTCAGGATGCGCGCCGTTGGTTCCGGGAGCGCCGCTGCCTGGCGCCACGTCGGCGGGCGCGCCGCTGGCGGTTTCTGGCGTCTGCGTTTCGGCGCCTGCTGCCACCGGGAGGTGTTCGCGGAGCCAGTAGTCCTTATTGAGCATATCTGCGCCGCAATTCGAGCAGTACCGCTCTGGCTCGGTGCTTTCGGGGAAGTCCGTGCCGCACGCCCAGCAATGCAGGTAGCCCATCTGATCGGTGACGCGATAGAGATTCTCCTCTTCGGAGGTATGCGCCACTTCTTCGATGCGATAGCGTCCTGCGAGCAGCATGCCCGATTGCAGCGGGGTTTGAGCGCCCAGCGTGCTGAGCAACTCTGGTGTCACCTCGACTGGCTGGCCGGCTGGCCGAGGCACATGAATGGTGGGCAACTCATCATCTTCGGACGATGCTTGCTCGCGCTGATCTTCTGGTGTGTCCATTGCTGTATCACTCCCTGGGACTGCATAGGGGTCAAAACCATACAATTGTTCAGTTGGCGTCGGCCCGGCAGGTGATAGCTGGTCGCTCGCTGCTAGCTCCGCGTCCTCCATTGCGGGCGGTGGAGGCGGAGGCGGTGGCGGGACGGCTTCGGCTTCCGCCGTTACGGGCGCGCCCGGCTCCGGCTGATCTGGAATCGAAGAGGCGCCCGCGTCAGAGGCCGCCGCGCGATTGAGAGGGCCGGTCGGGCTGGCCTTGTCAGGCAGAGGCTCTTCCGCCGAAAAGGCAGCCGACGCTATTCCACCCAGCGGGGGCAGCATCTCCGCCGCCGCCTCCGGCGCTGTCAGTGGTGGAGGCGCTTCTGGCGCCGCGACAGACGGACCCGCGCCGGATGAGAGCAGCGCGCCACAGTTATTACAAAACTTTGCCTGATCGCGCAAAGGATGATTACAATAGGGGCATCGCATCGTGATCCCACCTCCTGGAAGCTGGGGGCTGGCCCAGCCTATGCCGCCACGACCTTGAAGCCGGGGAGCAAGTCTCTCGGTTAGCGGGCCAGCCGTCTGGCATCCGCGTCATTCGGATTGATCTGGAGCGCCCGTTTCGCCAGGTCGCGGGCCTGCTTGCGACTGCCGGTTTTTTCGTAACATTGGGCGCTGAGGCGATAGACCTCCGCCGAGGCGAGACCCTGGGCGCGGGCCTGTTCCAGCGCCTGGACGGCCTCTGGATAGCGGCGCGCGCCAAAGAACGCTTTGCCCAACTCGTGCCAGGCTTCTGCCTGATTGGGGCCAAGCTGCACCGCTTCCTGCAATTCGCTGATCGCGTCGCTCCAGCGTTGCTCCCGATTATACAACTGGCCGAGGCTGAAGCGCAGCAGATAGTGCCGACTCTGTAGCTGAAGGCCACTACGCAACTCGCGCTCGGCGGTCACATAGTCCCCCTGCTCCATCGCAATGATGCCAAGCTGGCAAGGAACCGCTGGATTTTGTGGCTCATACTTGCGCGCCTGCATCAAGGCAGAGGCGGCGGCGCTGAACTGCTTGAGATCGCGCTGCGCCAGCCCAATTTGGAAGTAGACATCATAGCCTGGCCGGATGCTCGCTGCTTTTTGGAACGCGCCGATGGCGTCTGGCAACTGGTTGAGGCGGCGATAGGTCTCGCCGAGCTTATAGTAGCGCGGATAGGTCGGCGTATCCAACTGCACGGCTTCACGGATGCAGAGCAGCGCTTTGGCGTAATTGCCATTATTATACTCGCGCACGCCCTGGTCATAGAGCGCGTCGGCGCGCGTGGTGTTCTGGTTGGCTGCTGGCCTGCCGCGCGCCGCCGGATTTGCCGCGACTCGGCCTACGCCCGCCGCCATTTTAGCGTTTTGCACCGCGCGTGACATCGAGGCGTCGCCGGGCAGGGGCTTGCCATCCAGGGCGCAAAACTTGGCGGTTGATCGATTGATATAGCCGCAGACGGGGCAAACCTTTCCGCCAACTGGCACGACCAGCGTTGCGCCAGGACTTTGCGCCGCCGGGACGGCGGGCGCGTGGAGATGGTTTGCACTGGCGGGCTGAATGGCTCCGCTGACCGGCGTGGGCAGGCAGGATTGCAGCGCCGTCTGCATCGCGGCGGCGGATTGGAAGCGTCGATTGGGGTCAAGCTGCATGGCTTTGATGATAATGTCTTCTACGCCCTGGCTGATGTGTGGGTTGCGCGCGCGCAGGCTCCCCGGTGGGGGCGTGTCGAGCGGCGTTGGCTCTTCGTTGGTCAGTAAGTGATACATGGTGGCGCCCAGGCTGTAGATGTCGGAGCGCGCGTCTGTCTGGCCGGTCTGGCCCAGGTGTTCGGGGGAGGCATAGGTCATCGTGCCCAGGTTCTCGGTATTGCTCTTTTGCCCCGGTTTCCAGATGCGCGCGATGCCGAAGTCGATCAGTTTGACCTCGCCCTGCGGCGTGACCATCACGTTGCCGGGCTTGAGATCGCGCAGGATGACGGGCGGCGTCTGGTTGTGAATAAAGCTGAGCGCCTCGCAGACTTGAATGGCCCAATCCACGACCTGTCGCTCTGGCAGCGGCTGTTTTGCCTCCTCCAGCAGCTTGTCCAGGCTTTTGCCAGGCACAAACTCCATGACGAAATAATAACGCCCGTTCTCTCTGAAGCGATCAATCACGCGCGGCAGGCGGGGATGCGGCAGCACGGTGAGTTGGCCCATCAGGGCGCTTTCTTTCTCGAAGCGGTCGATGGCCTCGCGGAGTTCGCGCGGGTCGGCAAACGCCTCGATCAAGAGTTCTTTGATCGCCCAGAGCGGGCCAGGCATGCGCTGGTTCTCCGCTTTATAGACGCTGCCCATGCCGCCTTCGCCGAGCAACTCCAGGATGCGATACTTCTCATCAAGAATGGCGCCGATTGGCAGGCTCATCCGTTCCTCTATATCATTCGGGCTGTTAACGGGAACAGCGCACAACGACGGCGGTAATATTATCCTCACCGCCGCCCTGATTCGCCGCGTCAATCAATTGCTGGCAGATGGCCTCCAGCGGCTGATCGCTGCTGAGGATGCGTTTGATCTCATCCTCGCGCACCATCTCCCAGAGGCCATCCGTGCAAAGCAGCAGCAGATCGCCTGGGGCCAGGGTCTGATAGAAGACATCCACTTCGACGGTGCTGTGTCCAGCCCCCAGCGAGCGATAGATCAGATTGCGTTGGGGGTGATCGTAGACCTGCTCAGGTTTGATATGACCGGCATCTACCAGCCGGGCGACCAGCGAGTGGTCTTTGGTAATCGGGCGCAGCTTATCCTTGCGCAACAGGTACGTCCTGCTGTCGCCGACGTTGGCGATGTAGGCGCTGGCGCCCAGCACAACGGCGACTGTGACGGTAGACCCCAGCCCCTTGGCTTCCTTGCGCGCCTTGCCATAGCTGACGATCACCTCGTTGGCCTTGGTAATGGCTTGTTTAAGCTGCTCGTTAATCCTGGCAACCTCGCGGCTTTCGGGCAAACGCCGGGTCTGGCTGCCAGTCTCCGGGCTGTCCAATCGAGGCAGGGCGATGGTTTCCTGCCCGGAACTAGGCGCAAAGAGCGGGTTGAGTGTCTCCCGAATCTCTTCTACTGCCAGCTTGCTGGCGACCTCACCTGCCTTATAGCCACCCATGCCATCGGCCACAATAAAGATGCCTCTGGCCTCGTCGTCGCTGGAACTGAGTTGAAAATAGCACTGGTCTTCGTTGTGTTCGCGCACTTTTCCGGTATCGGTCTGAGAAGCCGCCTGAATATGCAGCATTACGCGACTCCCCCTTCCTGGCTTATACAATCTAAGGTACACTCCATGATACCATCTACGGTACAGTGATGCAACCTTTTCTGCCCGCCTGTGTTTGCCCTTCCACTTTACTCTACGCAAGGGATAGTCCAGTAGTTAGGTGTCGAGTTGTGAATCTGGTCACATTCCAGACCAACCATGTAGCCTGGCAGTCTCCTCCCACGTTTTGAGCATAGGGGAGAAAACGCATTGCGCTTTCTCCGGCCTGTTGTTATACTACAGACGCTTCTGCCAGTCTGGCAGGGTGTTTGCAGTTTTGCCGGTCTTCTGGACAGATTCTCTTGAATGCCGATAGAGTGCGCTATTCCCCAAGGCCAGAGGAGCGCAGGTCAGGAGTGGCCGTTATGGACTTATATAGGTGGCGCGGACCATTCGATGCCGCGCAGGGCCGGGTGGCCGGGCCGGGGCGGGTTGTCCTGGTGGCGCTGGTGGCGCTGGTGGCGCTGGCTGTTGGCGCGGGGGCCGCGCCTGGGCGCGCGCGCGCAGCGAGCGGGGGTCCGCAGATCACGTTTACTTCGCCGATCTATGCTGGGCAAAATAACGGCAATGCTGAGGGGCCAGTGGGGGCCAACGTGAGCATCCAGGGTTCGGGCTGGGCCACGAACGGCGATCCCGTGACGGTGACGCTGGCAGATATGCAGGATGACGCCAGCGCAGGCGGCCAGCAGGGCGCGGCGTGTATGAGTTCCACTGCCGGGATCACGATCCCCGGCCTCACGCCCGTGCAGGTCGGTAATGCTGGCGGCTTTACGGCGACATTCCAGTGGCCTGCCACAGCAGGGACGGCCAATCATTCCTACTGGGTATGTGGCGCGCAGTCTGGCACGTCGTATCCGGGGGTAAGTTTCTATACCGTTCTTTCCGCCAATCCGCCTTCGTTCAGTGTCAACGTTTCGCAGGCATCTCCAGGGAGCAGCGTTAGCGTTACCGGCCAGAACTGGCTGCCGGGCGGTTTGCCCATCAGCGTGATCATTGCCCCCTGTGTCGCCTGTGATCCCACCTACGTACAATCGACTACCACTATCTCCAAAGCGGATGGCACGATCAGTGTTTCCTTGCAGGTGCCTGCGCAGGCGCGGATTGGCGATACGCTTTATGTGAGTGGACAAAGTATCGACTCTAGGAATGCGGGCGACCTCAGCGCCGAAGACCCCACTACTGCGCCGCGCTTTACCGTTGTGGCGGCGCCCACAGCGACGCCGACGCCGACCAGAACGCCGACGCCGACCAGAACGCCGACGGCAACCGGCAACGGCGGCGGCGGCACGGGTTCTTCCAGCAATGGCTCTGATACCACTCTGCTGGTGGTGCTGCTGGCGGCGCTGGGCGTCGTTTTGCTGCTGGCGGCTATTGTGGCCGTCTTGCTCTACCTGCGCTCGCGTGGCCCTGCTCCGGGTGGGACAGGCGCGGGCCGGCCGTCCTACCGCGAGCCTGGCGGCGGCTATCCGCCGCAGGGTGGCAGATATAGCTCGTCTAGCGGCCCCAGGCGTACCGGCGGGCGTCGGCCCACCGAATCGAATTATGATATTCGTCCTGATTATTACGACGAGCCGCCGCAGCGTCCGAGGCGCTGAATGAAGCGAGAAAGGGGTCTGACTCATGGATTCAGAGAGGCGCCGCGCGATGAGAGCCTCGCCAGCGGCTTCTGCGGAGAGGGTTCATTGGTCGGTCTTGCCAGGCCGGTTCGGGCTGGCGCTGCTGCTGGCGCTGCTGGCGTTTGGCGCGCTGACGCTGCCCGGCCAGGCACGCGCCGCAGTCGGAACGGTCACGATCACCTCGCCGCTTTATGGAGGCGTGGCCGAGGGGCCAGTTGGGGCGGAGGTGAACGTGCAGGGGGCAAACTGGCCGCCCAACACGACAGTTGATCTGAACGCGGCAGACGTGCATGGGGATACGTCGGGCCTGACGGGTTCTGCCTGCGCGAATAACTCGGTGACGTTGTTCACACTGGGAGAAGCCACCTCTGATGGCGGTGGGAATTTCACCGCGACGTTCCTCTGGTCTGCCTCGGCGGGTTTTGCCGGGCACTCCTTCTGGGTCTGCGGCACGGCGGATACGGTTACTACCCCCGGCGTGAGTTCCTATAAGGTGCTTTCGGGCAGCGCGCCTTCGGTTGCTATTAATGCTTCTCAGGCGGCGGCAGGCAGCAATATCATGGTTACTGGACAGAACTGGCTGCCCGCCAACCAGCAGATACAGGTGACGATTGCCTCCGCAATTACCGGCCAGCCGATGTACTCCAGTATGGCGACCACGACGCCCGACTCGAATGGCGCGATCAGTGTCTCGGTGCAGGTGCCCGCTGCCCCGGCTGGCACGACGCTTTATGTGACTGCGCAGAACCTTGGCTCGAACAATCCCGGCTCGCTGCATACCCAGCCCACGAATACGCCGCAGTTTACGGTCGCTGCGCAGCCGACGCCCACGCCGACGGCGACCCCATCGCCCACGCCGACGAACACGCCAACAGCAACCAGCACTGCGGCGAACGGCGGGAGCAATGGAGGCGCTAACGGGAGCGGAGGGTCAGGCGGTTCTTCTGGCGACAATGGCCTGCTGATTATTCTACTTATTGCGCTGGTGGTGGTTCTGCTGGCGGCGGCAGGGATCGCGGTGCTGCTCTTCCTGCGCTCGCGCCGCCCGGCGCCAGGCACGGCTGGGGGCGGTGGCCCGTCCTATGGACCACCAGGCGGCTATCCACCGTCGGGGCGTTCTGGGCCGCCGGGCGGTTATCCGCCACAGGGTGGCTATGGACCTCCAGGCGGTTATGGATCGCAGAGTGGTCCTGGTAGAGCGAGCAGGCAGCAGCGCCCCGACGGTTGGGGCAGCCCTGGCGCGCCCGGTCAGGGAGGCGGCTGGGGCAATGCTGGCGGCTGGCAAGGCAATCCCCAGGGTCCAGGGCCAGACGATCCTGATGGCGATGAGCCGACAGTGGGTATGCCCAATCCCTGGCGCTAGAATGCCGCCCAGAAGGCAGCCAGAAGGTAAACCCGGCCCGCCTGCGCGGGCTAAGACGAAACCGCGACGTATTGACCGATGAAGAAGCACACCGGGCCAGGAACCTGTGCAGGTTCCTGGCCCGGTGGGTTGTGATCAGGCGCGGCTACAAGCCGACCGGCTCGGCGACGGGCGCGGTGGCAGGAACGGCATAGACGCTGACGCGCTTCTTGGTGCGGGAGGCATGCTCGAACTTCACCGTGCCATCAATCAGGGCGAAGAGGGTATAGTCGCGCCCTGTGCCGACGTTATTGCCGGGGTTGATGTGTGTGCCGCGCTGGCGGATGATGATGCTGCCCGCGCGGACGAATTGGCCGTCAAAACGCTTGACGCCCAGGCGCTGCGAGTTGCTGTCGCGGCCATTGCGCGAACTGCTGACACCTTTTTTATGGGCCATGTCAATTATTCTCCTTTGGTGGTGCGGCGGCGGCCACGTTTGGGCGTCGGCTCGTCGGCGGGCGGCGTGGCCTCGGCTTCGGCCTCTGTCGCCTCCTCGGCTTCCGTCTCTGGCTCCTCCGCAATCAGTTCCCCGACAGCCTCCACTGCGGGCATCTCGGTCTCAGGGGCGGTGGTGTCCTCTGGCTCAAGCTCGGCCTCGGCCTCATCCTTTGCGGGGAGCAGGCTGGCGCCATGCGCCCAGATGTCTTCGATGGTGAGCATCGAATAGTCCTGGCGATGGCCGGTCTTGCGGCGGTAGCGTGACTTGGACTTGTAGCGAAAGACAATAATCTTGGGGCCGCGCCGCTCCTGGGCCACGCGGGCCACCACCTTGGCGTCCTCGACGACGGGGGCGCCAACCAGGGTCTGGTCGTCGGTAGAGATTAACAGCACCCGGCCAAGTTCGACGGTATCTCCCGGTTCGGCGGGCAGCTTCTCCACCTCAACAGTCTGTCCGGGGCTGACTTTGTACTGCTTGCCCCCGGTTTCAACCACTGCAAACATTCGCTGCGTTCTCCCTTCCCGCGCGCCTCTCCGGTGATATTGGAATGAGCGCCTGCGCGGGCGCAAAAAGTGTTCTTTAGAAGATAGGTTTCTGAAAAGAAGCCTTTATAGCATAGCATCCCCGCAGGATACCTGTCAAGCACTATCAAGGGAGCAAAGTTCGCCTGGCCTGCTGGCAAATCTGTGCAGGCCAGGCGAAGCGCCCAGGGGCGCGCTGTTTTCATCGCCAGCGATCAGCCTTTGACCGAGCCGGCCAGGATGCCGCGCACGAAATAGCGCTGCAAGGCAAAGAAGACCACCAGGGGCAGCGCCATCGACAGGAAAGCCGCCGAAGTCAGCACCTCATAATTGGTGCCATAGGAGTTGACCTGATCGGCAATCGTCACCGTCAGGGGCGCCACGTTCTGGCCGCCACCCAGGAAGATCAGGGCCACGAGCAGGTCGTTCCAGACCCACATGAACTGGAAGATCACCAGCGAGGCCAGCGAGGGCACCGAGAGCGGCAACAGAATGGAGAAAAAGACTCGCAGATGCGACGCGCCATCGATGGAGGCCGATTCAAAGAGGTCAGAAGGCAGCGCGCCAAAAAAGCTGCGCAGCAGATAGACTGCAAAGGGCAGCCCCAGCGCCGTATGCGCCAGCCAGACACTCACAAAGCTTCCAGTGACGCCTATATCGGTAAATAACCGCAGGGCCGGGATCAACATCATCTGCACGGGTACGATCATCATGGCGACGATCCCCAGGAAGATCCAATCCCGCCCTGGGAACTTCATCCAGGCAAACGCATAGGCCGCGAAGGCCGCAAACAGCACCGGGAGGATCGTGCCAGGGATAGAGATGATCAGGCTGTTGATAAACGCCTGCCCAAACCCCTGCGCCTGAATAATGTTTTGATAGTTCTCAATGGTAAAGTGCCAGGGCGGCGCCAGCGCTGTCCACCACCCGCTGCTATGGATGGCCGTTGGCGGGCGGAACGAACTGATAAACAACCCGATAGTTGGCACCGACCAGATCAAGGCGATCAGCACAACGATGACGGTCAGGACACTGCTGCTGAATACATGAATCAGGGTTGCGGCCAGGGAACGGCGCTGAGCCAGCGGCCCCACGCGCGGTGCGGGCAAGGCCACGTCGGTTGCTGGACCGCCAGGGTTCATCTGTGGTGCTGCGCTCATCGTTGGGCCTCCTGGATGCGAAAGCGTCGGATGTTAAAGAGCATGACAGGGATGACGGCGATCAGCAGAACCACAGCCAGCGCGCCTGCGACTCCAAATTGATTGAAGTCGAAAAGCTGATTCCAATATTCATTGTTGATGACATTGGTCCCAAAGTTCCCGCCGGTCATCACGTAGACAATATCGAAGATTTTGAGGACGTTGATGAGCATGGTCGTTGCCACAACCGCAATCGTCGGGCTAATCATGGGCACCGTGATGCGGAAGAAGATGGCAAGATCGCTGGCGCCATCGGTGCGCGCCGCCTCCAGAATCTCCGTTGGGATGCTCTTGAGCGCCGCCGAGAGGATGACCATGCAGAAGCCCGTCCACATCCAGATGTAGGCGACGATCAGCAGGAGGTTATTGAGCAGCACGTTCTTGGGGTCGGCTGTCCAGGCTTGTGGTTGCCCGCCAAAGGCGGTCCAGATGGCATTGAGCAGGCCAATCTGTTGCTCTCCAGGGGCGGCATAGGCATAGACAAAGCGCCAGATCACGGCAGCGGCGGTCATGGAGAGCGCCATCGGAATGAAAATCGTCGCCTTGGCGAAGCTTTCGATGCGGACGCGGTCCACCAACACGGCAATAATCAACCCCAGCAGGACCGTTCCCCCCGTTGCCACCACCAGCCAGATGAGGTTGTTACGCAGTATCTGGAGGAAGACTGGATTGGTGAAGATCAGTTGATAGTTTTTCACTCCTACGAACTTCGACGAATCGAAGTTGAAAAAGCTCAGCCGGATGGTCTCCAATACCGGATAGAAGAGTAGGACGCCGACGAAGACCACCGCTGGCCCGATCCAGAACCAGGCAAAGAACTTATCACGTCGGGAGGCGGGCGCTTTGCGCTTTTTCTGCGCCGGCGGCGCGACGGGCTGAGGGACTGCCACTGCCATAGGTACTCCTTTTCTCGCGCCAGCCAGGAGCCGGAAGACGCCGCTTTTGTCGTCTTCCGGCTCCCGGACGCATAGCTGACCGATGATCACAGCAAACAACGGTTATTGGCTCGCGTATGCCTGTGCGGCGACCCCTTCGATAGTATTCAGGACGTTATCCAACTGGCTCTGGTCGCCGATATAGGTCAGCACGCCAGACCAGAAGGCGTTCTCTACCTGCGACGGCATCAGGTCGTCGGCGCCGAAGCGGAAGATGGGCGCCGAAGCGAGCGCCTTGGCCGAAGCCGCGGCAACGCTATCGGGATAGGAACTGGCGGGCACCTGATTATTCGTCGCTGTGAAGCCGCCGCGCTTGACCCAGATCTCTTGCGCGCCTGGTGTCGCCAGGTACTGGACCAGTTGTTTTACCGCGCCGTTATTCTTCAGCGCGGTGACGACATCGGCGCCGCCGGTCAAGGCGTTGGCATACTGGCTGTTGATGACCGGGAAAGGGAAGAAGTTGAAGTCGGTCCCTGGCACCGCGCTCTTGAACTGGCTGGTAATAAAGCCTTCGGTGAAGTCGCCCAGGTAGTACATATAGGCGTCGGGCGGCGTGTTAAATGGCTTGTAGCTAGCATCCTGGAAGCCGGTCGCCAGAATCGACTGCGGCGCGCCGTTGATGTAGTGGGTGCCGTTGACGATCTGCCCAAAGTATTGGAAGGCGTTCTTGATGCTGCTGTCGGTCCAGGGAATCTGGTGGGCCACCCACTTGTCGTAGAGGCTTGGGCCGTTCAGATTGAGATAAATCTGGTCGATCCAGTCCGCGCCAGGCCAGCCGCTAGCTGAACCACTGGAGACACCCATCGACCAGGGGAACTTGCTGCTGCTGGCAATCGTGTTGGACAGGGTAATCATATCCTGCCAGGTTCCTGGAATCTGATAGCTGTTGGTCTGGAACTGCTTGGGGCTGTACCAGACAGTGCCCTTGTTGGCGGCCTTGTAGAACAGGGCATAGAGGTGGCTGTTGTAGGTGCCCAGATCGATCCAGCCCTTGGAATATTGCTGCTGAATGGTACTCATATCCAGGAATTGATCCAGGGGAATGAGCTTATTCTGGGCGGCCAACTGCTGCATCTTGCCAGGGTTCGGCAGGATGGCAATATCGGGCGGGTTATTCGCCTGGATCCGACTGGTGAGCGCCGCGTTCAGGTCGCGCGTAGACGTGATGTTGACTTTGATACCTGTCTGCGAGGTAAAAGGCGCGACGACGGCCTGGAACGAGGCTTGCTCCTCACCGCTCCAGACGTTGAGGACATCGACCGATGATGGCGTGGAATTGGAGCTGTTGTTGGTGCTGCCGCAGGCGGCCAGGATGGAGCCGGCAAAGCTCATCGAGAGGCCGAGCGCCGTTGCCCGCTGCAAAAACGCCCGGCGGCTGAGGCTTCCTTTTGTGAAGCCTTCCACTAACTGATCGAGTTCATCGCGCTGCTGGCGATCAAACGTTGCCATGATACCCTCCTCTGATGACTTCCGAATGAAAAGTGCCATTGCTCTTCATTCTGCTGATGAGCAGATAGCTGACGATGCTGAACGTTCTGCGTCGAACGAGGCGTGTGCGCTCCTTTCTTCATCCGTCGTAGGCTGCCTGCCAGACCTGGACGGTGTGATCCCAACTGCCAGAGGCTATATAGCGACCATCGGGGGACCAGGCCAGCGCATCCACGCTGTCGCTGTGTCCCCGATAGGTGATCAGCCGTGCGCCCGTTTGTGCCTGCCAGACCTGCACCGTGCGATCTGCGCCGCCAGAGGCGATGTAGCGGCCATTGGGCGACCAGGCAAGCGCGTACACGGCGCCCGTATGGCCCCTGTACGTATTGATGGTTTTGCCCGTTGTCGCCTGCCAGACCTGCACAATGCCCGATCTATCCCCGGAGGCGATAGTGAGGCCATCAGGCGACCACGCGACCACATTCACCACATTGGTATGCCCATAATAGGTGAGCAGAGTAGCGCCAGTTGCGGCATTCACTACCTGTGCCAGTTCATCTCTTCCGCCAACTGCAAGATAGCGGCCATCGGGAGACCAGGCAACGGCATTCACTATTTCGCCATATTGGTAGGAAAAGCGCCGGGCCAGCGTCTGCACATCCCAGACCTGGACGGTATGGTCCCAACTGCCGGAGGCTATATAGCGGCCATCGGGCGACCAGGCCAGCGCATCTACAAAATCGCTGTGTCCCTGGTAGGTGCGATAGAGCGTTCTTGCTTGTACATCCCAGACCTGGACGGTATGGTCCCAACTGGCGGAGGCGAGATAGCGGCCATCGGGCGACCAGGCCAGCGCGTCCACGATGTCGCCGTGCTGGTAGGAGAAGAGGAGCGCGCCCGTTTTGGCGTCCCAGACCTGGACGGTATGGTCCCAACTGGCGGAGGCGATATAGCTCCCATTCGGGGACCAGGCCACCGCAGCTACGAAATCACTCTGCCGCTGGTAGGAGAAGAGCGTCGTTCCCAATGGGCGGGCCGTCGCTGTATTGATAGATCGCTCTGCAAAGACGATGATCAACGTCAGGGTCAGGCAGGCTATGACGATGCCTAATAGTGTTTCCTTGATGAAGGAGCGGAAAGGGCGCGCGCGCGTTGCTTGCCGCCTGGCAGTGGGGAATCGATGGACGCCTGTGCTGTGCTGATCGTTTTCCGCCTCTGCTGTCGTCGGCGCATCGCTTGCGGGGACTGGAAGGGAAAGGCGCGGTAACGGCTTCATCGCCGCAGGGGGCAAGGCGCGCAGGCGGGCATCGAGAAAATGGTAGTCGGTCTGCGCGGCTTCGCAGGCGAGACAGGTCTTGAGATGCGCGTCGAGCGCGGCACGATCAGCAGGCGCCAGGTCTTCATACCTGAGCGCCAGTCTTTCGGCCCAGGCACGGCAGGGAGGTTGGTGAGTCATGGTTCTCGCCTTCCTCCTTTTGTGACGATCCGCTGGTCCCGCACCAGGCGATGATAAATCTGGCGTAATTCTTCTTTGCCCCGGCTGACATACTTGCTTACACACGATTCCTTGATTTTCAGCAGTTCAGCGATCTTGCGCTGGGGAAGCTCTTCGACCACATAGAGGATCAAGCACGGGCGGTAGGTGGGAGAAACATGTGCCAGGGCAAGCTTTAGCAGTTCCGTTTCCTCCACCTGTTCCTCTGGTCCCGCGATGCTTGGCTCCTCTTCCCCGCCTTCAGTGGTACTCCATGAGACCAGATGCAGATGCCTGGCATGGTGTTGGTAGGTATAGGCGCAGTTTGTCGCAATACGATAGAGCCAACCGGCAAACCGCGCTGGATCGCGCAGACCAGGCAATGCCTCCCATGCTCGCAAAAAGGTCTCCTGGGTCAACTCGCAGCCCACCCCGTCATTCCCGATCATGCGGATCATGTAGCGACAGACCCGATCGTTATAGCGCTCATAGAGGGCTTCAAAGGCTAGTTGGTCTCGCCCCTGGGCGCGCACGACAAGCTGAGACTCTTCAGAAGAAAAGTCGTCGGATTCCGATGAAGAGGTATCCCGTGTCCGATAAGACATCGGCTCTCTCCCTGTGTGAGAAGCTTCTCTACTCCATAAAGACCACGAGAAGGTCCAAAATCTGACAATCCGCAGCACTTTGGGCTTTTGAGGCGCGAGCGATGCTCCTGGCGCCTGCGCCCAGACCAGGGTGAGCCGCTCGCGAAGCTGTGCAGAAAAAGTGACTGGCATCTGGATTTCGGCACGCTGCGTGCTAGCTGAGCCAGGCAGAGAACCTCAACGTGGGCGCGCCTGGCAGGAGCAAAAAGGGAAGCGACAGGATCGAGTGCGCCAAGTATAGCACCCTGGGCGCTTGCAGTCAACCACCCAGACAGGCTTACGGCACCCTTGCAGCGCGGTGATACGGGGGGCGTCATAGCTTATGCATGCGGCGCCTCGATGGGATCGCTCGCGAAAAAGATGCGTGGATACCGTTTGACGCGCTCAGAAGGTTGTGCTAGTATACGGGTACATCCCAAAGCAAGCAGCACGGCATGTAGGCGTCTTCTCGTGTAGTGCATCTTCTTCTGTAGCGCAGCGACCCAGGGAAAGAGCGGGGGACTTTCTTATGAACATGCGGCAGTTTACGGGATGGTTCACAGGTCTGCTGGATGCGTTGCCCTGGCGGCGGGCGCGACGGCCCGCGAGTCAGCAAACGCGCGCGCGCCTGACCACCCCTTCGCCAGCCGACCGTTTTGCCTTCCCCGACGCGCCCGGCGTCAAACGGCAAAAGGCCGAAACCAATCCGCTTTGCTCCACGTTACACGAAGATTCGCCAGCCGATGACGAACCTGCTCCCCCATCCCAGCCTCGTCTGAAGTCCATCCCACCTGCGCCTGAAGCGCCCTCTACGGCGCTGGTGGCGCTGCCCACCCCTCCAGCGATGGACGCCTCAGACGCCAAACTACCTAAGCAGACTAGCGAAGCGAAGCCCTGTCACGCCGACCCGGAGCGCCGTCTGGCGTTTGCGCGCTTTCTCGTCAGACGCGGCGTGTTCAACGAGGGCTTTGCGCGCGAATCGCTGCCTGCCCAATATCAAGATCGCGCGGGCGACTAATCTGGTGGCATCAGCGTCGCTCTGGCTCTGCCTGAGCCGTCGCTGCCAGCAGGTGTGCCAGGTCGTCGAAGACGGCATCCGGCTGGATGGCCGCAGTGGCAAGCTGCGCCCTGGAGGTGATGCCGCTGAGCAAGAGAATGGTATCCAGCCCGGCGTTGTGCCCTGCCGGAATATCCAGCGTGAGGCCATCGCCGATCATTACCGTGTCTTCCGGCTGCGCGCCAACCTGGCGCAGCGCCTCCAAGACGATTCCAGGCTGCGGCTTGCCGACCATGTAGGGCGAGACGCCAGTGCTGGCCTCGATGGCGGCGGCAATCGAGCCGGTGCCTGGCTCCAGCTTGCCCTCGACTGGCAGCAGGGGGTCGCGGTTGACGGTGACAAACTCCGCGCCGTTCAGCACGGCCTGCACCGCCGCCCGCAGCCGGGCATAGGTCAGGCTGCGATCTAAGCCCACCAGCACGACCTGCGCCGCCGCGCCCTCCTCCTCAGAAAGCGTCTGCAAGCCGACATCGGCGACCATCTGGGTCAGCCCTGGCAGACCCAGCACGAAGGCGCGCGCCCCTGGGTAGGTGTGGCCCAGGTACGAGGCCGCCGCCGACCCTGCTGTCATCACGCGATCCAGCGGCGCGGGCATATCTAGCGCGCGCAGCCGCTGGGCGACCTCGCTGGGTGTGGACATGGAGTTGTTGGAAAGATAGAGGTAGGTACGTCCGGTGGCTTCGATCCAATCGATGAACTCGCGAGCGCCAGGCAGGCGCTCATTGCCCCGATAGATCACGCCATCGAGGTCGAAGAAATAGTGTTGGTATGTTTTCATCTACGCTTTAACGGTCGCTCTCTTTTAAGGTTTCGGGCTGCTGGGCTTGCTCGCCCTCGGGCGTCTCCGCCTTGGACTCGTCTTCGCCGTTCAAGCCTCTTTGGAGCAGCTTGAAGCTCTGGCCCAGCGAGGCGCCGAGTTCAGGCAGGCGGCGCGCGCCGAAGATCAGGATGACGATCAGCAGGATCACCAGGAGATCCCATGCGTGAAAACCAAACATAGTGTCGCTCACTTTCTTGCAGAACCTGTGTGCGCATACACGGTTCTTTGTCACCTCCATTGTACGGCATTCGGGTGTGACTTGCCAGGGCTATGATCTCTTCTTGCGTTTGATTTTCTGCCCGCTTGGAGTGTCGTGTTGGTGTTTCTGGATGACCCGATGCAGCAACGTGACAGCAGATGCAGCGCGCAGATGGGCGATCCAGCGTTTACGTGATGAACAGACCTTAGCGCCTGCCCAGGCGGTCGGGGTGATTGGTCATAATGCCATCGACGCCCCAGGAGATCAGGCGCTTGATGTCTTTGGGGGCATCAACGGTCCAGGGATTGACCTGAAGGCCGACGGCGTGCGCGGCCTGCACCAGCGCGCGGGAGGTCAGCGCCACATGCGGATGGATGGCATCTGCTCCGGTGGCGCGTGCGGCGGTGATGATGTTGAGCAAGCGCCAGCGCAGCCCGCTGTGCAGCGTGCCCGTGCGAATCTGGGGGTGGGCGTTTTTGAGGGTGGTCAGGATGCGCAGCCAGAAAGAGGAGACCAGGGCGAGATCGAGATAGCCGCCGCTCTCCAGCGCCTCGGCCACGACGCGCGCCGTCTTGTCGGCTTCTTCCTCGGTGTCGGCTTTGATCTCCAGGTTGACCAGCTTGCCTTCCGAGCGGCAGAGTTCCAAGACCTCGTGGAGTTCGGGGATGCGCTCACCAGCCCCGGCATCAAGCTGGCGCAGCGCCGCCAGGGAGAGCTGCGCTACCACGCCTGTGCCGTTGGTGGTGCGGTCCACCGTTGCATCATGGATGATGACCGGCGCACCCTCTGCGCTCAGTTGCACGTCGCACTCGATGGCGTCGGCGCCCAATTGGAAGGCATAGCGGAACGCCAGCAAGGTGTTCTCCGGGGAGTGGCCAGAGGCTCCGCGATGCGCAAAACAGATGACACGCCGTTGGGTGGCAGGCACAGCGCCGGATGGGTTGGATTCTGGTTGGGCTTCTTCGGTCATTGGTTCTCCTTGCCCTCGGATAGACCACAGTATGGTTATCATACCCGAAAAATCCGGCGCTGACTAGCGACAGGCTGTGCCCTGGTTTCAGGCGGCGGCAACAATCCCCTGGCGCCTCAGCAGCGTGCGCAGGAGGGGCTTGGCGCGCTGGAAGTAGGTTTTGGCAGTGGCCGGGGGGATACGCAGCCGGGCGCCAATCTCGGCATAGGTCAAGCCCGTCTCATAGCGCAGAGCCACAACATCCCGAACCTTGGGGGGCAAGGCGTTGATGGCCGCGCAGAGCCGCTGGCGTAGATCATGCTGCTCGGTCACTTCTTCGGGCAGAGGGCGTAGGTCAGGCAGCAGATGCAGCAGGGATGGCTCTTCATCCTCGCCCCAATGCCAACCTTCGCCTTCCAACGCGGAGAAGCAGATGGCCCGTTTGCGGCGCTGCTCATCGATGCAGTAATTGCGCGCCACATGGAAGAGCCAGGGCGCCAGGCTGCGGTCGGTGCGCAGCGTGGGCAGGAAGGTGTACAATTGGATAAATACCTGCTGGCAGATGTCGCTGGCGGCGTCGTAATCACGGACAAAGCGATGGACAAAATGAAACAGCGCGGCGCTCTGCTCGCGCATCACCTGCTCGAAGAGTTCTCCGTTGCCCTGGGGCTGGGCGTGGCGCGGCGCCTCCTGATCGGGTATGGGTTTCTTGGGCATAGGCGTCACCTCCTAATAACAAGCGTAACCGGGCAGAGGCGCGATCCGCAAGTCTTTTCGCGTTCCTTGAGAAAAGTCTCAGCCAATATTAACCTGATTCTCAGGAAAGGCAGGCGTTATAAGCGATTGAGGGCGCATCCGACCGTTGCCAAAGGCATACGGATAGCATAGACGCGAAACATCAGGGGAGTGTGAAGAGGCTATCAAGAAACCCTGAACAATCTGTTGAGGCGCAACCGTTGCAATGGCGCTTGCCAGAGGGCATGGCAGATTTGGCGCAATCTAACACTTTACCAGTTGTAGCAGCTATGGTATAGTATATTAGGAAAGGCGGCAGGGTATTTGCTCTGGCCCCGTAGGCTCCAGATAAAGGCCGTGCAAGCATGAAACAGCTTGATTCGTTGCCCAGGAAATCACAACTGAATGAACCCGCCCCGACCCCTGCTGACGACATCTGCCCGGTGGCGCGTACTGCCGAGATCATCAGTGG
>JBJKSJ010000236.1:0-16417 GCA_046704085.1 Ktedonobacterales bacterium
TGATGCTGGTAGGCACAGTCCAGCGCGCCGAGGCGATTCCGGCCTTGCAGCGGCTGGTATTGTCAGGGAGCCCACACGGTGGTGTCCACTTATTGGCGCTGGCCCCACTCACGCAGGAAGAAGTCACCCTCTTCCTCCAATCGTCAGCAGTCAGCGCAGCCTCCGTTGCCCCGCTCTCTGAGTGGCTCCATGATCGCTCAGGCGGCAGCCCCTTCATCCTGCTGGAAATCCTGGCGCAGTTGCGCAGTGAGGGCATTTTGTTCGCGGCTAGCGCGGGCTGGCGTCTGGACATGCGGCGCTGGTTGCCCTGGCGCATGGCCCGCGCCTTACCCCAGACGATCCATGATCTGCTGGCCTGGCGCCTAACCGACCTCTCTGCGGCTGCTCAACGCCTGCTCGAAGTGCTGGCTGTTGCCGACCAGCCACTTCCACTTGCGCTGCTGCGCGATTTTCCCGGCATCCAGGCTGATGATCTCCTGCCGCTCCTGGATGATTTGCTCGCGCGCCGCTGGATCGCCGAAGCTCCTGGAGAAATGCTGGTCCTGACGCACCATCTGCTGCGCGAGACGCTGGTCCATCGGCTCAGCCATCTACGCCGCCGTTCCATTCATCGCCAGATCACTGAGTTGGTGGAACACTGCCCCGCTCTCCAAAGGGTCTTTCCTCTCCGCCAGATCGCCTTGCACGCCGTCGCCGGAGAGGATGCTGAGCGCGCCCGCCGCTATGGGTTACAGGTCTTAGCCGAATTAACCCAGGACGACCCCGGCACAGAAACCGCCGATTTCCTGTATCACCTCCACGATCTCCTCGCCCCAACAGCCTCACCGGACGAAATGCTCCTGCTCACCCGCGCTATCGGCCAGGTCTATCAATCGCTGGGCCAGCTTGAACTGGCCGCGCAATGGCAGCAGCAGCACCTTGAACTGGCTCGCCAGGCTGCGGACGCCTCGATCCAGGCGATGGCCCACTTTGAAATCGGCGAGCGCGCGCTCGTCACCACCGATTACCTGGCAGCCATCTCCGCCGCCGAGGCTGGCCTGGGCGCCTGCGCCGCTCTTGAGGAAGCACAGCGCAGTGAACAGGATGCGCGCGGCCATCGCCTCCTTGGCGCCGCACTGGCAATGGAGGGGAGCGATCTTCCCGCTGCGGAGGATCACCTCCAGGAAGCCGCAGCCGCCCACCGACGCGCCCATCATCTGAGCGATCTCTGCGCCACCCTCTTTGAGCTTGGCAATGTGGCAGCGCAGCGCGGCGATCTCCAGCGTGCCCTGGACCAGTACGCTGAAGCCGGACGACTGGCCGCAGCCACGCATGTCCATTACTTTCATGCCCTCGCTCAGAACAATGTTGCCTACCATAGTCTCTTGCTTGGCCGCAGCGCAGATGCCCGGAGCGCGCTGGCCCAGGGATTGAAGCTGGCCGAAACCTATGGGCTGCTAGGGGCGCTCCTGCACCTCTTGAGTACGCAGGGGGAAATCTCTCTATATGCGGGCGAATGGGCCGCAGCCACTGAGTCCTTTCAGCATGGCTTGCTCCTGGCCGAAGAATTGGGCCATGTGGAACGCCAGGCTGGGTATCGCGGCGGTCTGGCCCTGGCCGCGCGCGGCCAGGGCGATCTTGAGCGGGCAGCCGTCCTGCTAGAGGAGGCGCTGACACTCATCGCTGAGCGCGGCTACTGGCATTTGCGCGCCCGCCTTCTGCTCTGGCTGGCCGAAACGCTCACAGAGCAGGGGCATCTGCGCGAGGCGCAGGCGCAGCTTGATGCAGCCCTGACGAACGTGCGCGGGCAGGGCCGCGTATTACTGCTCATCCAGGGCGAGCGTCTTCAGGCACGCCTCCTGGCTATGAGCAACGAGTGGCCTGCCGCCAACGCCCTCTTTGCCGCTACGTTAGAAAGAGCAACCCGGCTCAATCTGCCTCTTGAAAGCGCGCGCACCCAGGCAGCCTGGGGCGAAGCCTTGCTTCGCTCTCGCTTGCCTGCACACAATGGGCACAAACTGCTCAGAGAAGCCAGCACCGCGTTTGCCGCGCACGCTGCGCGCGCTGAACTGGATGCCCTGAAACTTCTTCTGGTCTGATCACGGCTGTGACGCCCCCGATGACGCTTGAATGACGCGGAGCTTCTTATACTGTCGCTGACGATCTGTTCCAACAGGAGCGTCAGAAGAGGAGGGAAGCAGTACCAGTGCAGCAAGCAATGCAGCCGCACCAGATCAACCTTTCCACGACGTTGACAATGTTTTGCTCACATCTTGAAAGGCAGGGTATCTACTAATGGCGCCAATCAATTCGATGGATTACAGCGGCAAGGCAACGGTTCTGGATGTTGTTCGCACCGAGCGGGCCAATTTTTACAAGATCATCGATGATCCCAAGAACTGGCAGGTGCAAACCCGCTGCACTGATTGGGAAGTACGCGACATCGCTGGTCACATGATCGACGTGACCGAAGGCTACCTGACACGCTGGGACGTGGCGCGCAAAGGCGAAACGGCGCCCGCGCTGGGGCTGCTGGTTATGGGCGAGCGGCTGAACGAAGAGGCGCAGAAATTTCGCAAGCTGCCGCGTGAAGAGGTGATCTCCCGGCTCAAGGCTGACTCCGATAAGATGCTGGCGATCTTCGACTCACTGACCGCTGAAGAGTGGGGCAGCTTCAATGTCACGCATCCCTACATGGGACCGCTGCCCACTCTCTTCTATCCGGCCTTCCACGTCATGGACTATGGCGTGCATACCTGGGACATGAAATGGGGGCTGGGCCAGAAAAACGCCAAACTGGACGAGCGCACCGCAGGCGTCCTCGTCCCCTATATGTTCATTCTGATGCAAGTCACGGTAGACGAGAAATCTGCTCAAGGTCTGGACACCACCTTTGGCATCAAGGTCGATGGCGAGTGGGGCGGCCAGTGGCGCGTCACGGTGAAAGATGGCAAGTATACCTCTGAGGCCGCCAACGACCTCACCGGCACGCAGGCGCTCTTCCACTTCAAAGACGCCTCGGATTTTGTCCTCACCACCTTCCAACGTTTCCCCGGCGGCGAGACCAGCGGCGACCCGAAGGTCGTTGACAAAATCCGGCATCTGTTTTTCAGAATATAATTTCGTGTAAGCACAGGCGCCCAAGACTCTTTCGAGGTCGCGTGGAGGATCGCTATGACCACCATTCAGGCACAGGGTATTCATCATATCACCTTCGTCGGCTCGAACCGCGAGGCGATCATCAGCTTCTATCAGGGCGTGCTGGGCATGCCCCTGGTCATGGACCAGCCCAACCTGGACGTTCCTGAAGAAGAACATCTCTACTTCGATACCGGCGATGGGCGGCTGATTACCTTCTTTGTGCGTCCCTCGCGTTCCAACGACCAGACACCCAATCCTGAGGGCATCGGCAACCTCCACCACCTGGCCTTTACCGTCTCGCGGGCCGTCTACACCCAGGTTGCCAAACGGCTCAATGAGCGCGGCATCTGGAACACGGGCGAGATTGATCGCGGCTTTATGGACTCCATTTACTTCCGTGATCCCAACGGGCAGTTGCTTGAGATGGCTTGCTACAAGTTTGTGCCGCCAGCAGGCTACACCGTTGCCGATGTCCTCAGCACGGCGCATCGTCTGCGTGTGGCCGCTGGCGCGTACAACATCGACGATTCCCACCTGGCCGACGCGATTGCTGAACTGACCCAGCAAAAAGCGCCAGCCATCAGCGCAGCGGAGGCGCCAGCCAGATGACCCTTGCCTCCGAGGCCGAAGCACAACCCGCTGGCACGTTCTGGCTGCTCCATCTCAACAAACCTGTGCCAGATGGCCCCCTGCCGTCTGTGGCGGCAGCGTTTCAGCGGGTCGGCCCGGAGGCTGCCTCGGCGCTTGCCCAGGCAATGGGCCTGGACGCCGCCCCCGTCCTCGAACGTCTTGCGCGGGGGCGGCGCTGTTATATCGCCAGAGTAGCGGGCGTCCTTGCTGCCTATGGCTGGGTCAGCTTTGATGCAGAGAGCATCGGCGAGCTAGGGCTTCGTCTGCATCTCGCGCCGGGCGAAGCCTACATTTGGAACTGCGCCACCCTCCCGGCCTATCGCGGGCAGCGGCTCTATCCCGCGCTTCTGGGATATATCGTCCGTGAACTGCACAGCGAGGGGCTGCGCCGGGTCTGGATCGGCGCTGACAGCGACAACCTCGCCTCGCAAAAGGGCATGATCCTTGCAGGCTTTCAGCCTGTTGCCGACATCTTCATGCCCGCCGACCCTATCATCGGCCAGCCCTGGATACAGAGGCGACCAGACGCTCCTGAGCATCTGGCACGAGAGGTGCTCCAGATGCTCTTCGACGCCAAAAACCAGGGATAGTCCATTGTTCTCAAAGAGGCAGAACATCGTGAGCAGCTTCATCAATCAAGCCCCAGGACCACACCAGGGCCAGCCAATTCTAACGGCGGGCGAACCGCTGGCAACCGCCCAGGCGGCAATGGTTATGCTGCATGGGCGCGGCGCGACGGCAGACGACATCCTGGAACTGGCCGCTGAACTGGCTCAGCCTGGCTTTGCCTACCTGGCGCCCCAGGCCGCCGGACATAGCTGGTATCCCTATTCCTTTCTCGCCCCTATCTCCAGCAATGAGCCTGGCCTTTCATCAGGGCTGGCAACGATTGCGAGCTTGCTTGCGCATCTCAACGAAGCAGGCTTCTCCCACGAGCGCATCATGCTGCTTGGCTTCTCTCAGGGCGCCTGCCTCATGCTCGAATTTGTGGCGCGCCACGCGCGCCGGTACGGGGGCGTGGTTGGCCTGAGCGGCGGGCTGATTGGCCCGGACGATACGCCCCGCGACTATCCTGGCTCACTCGCGGGGACGCCCATCTTTCTCGGCTGTAGCGATGTCGATCCGCACATCCCCAAAGCGCGGGTGCAGCAGACGGCTGAAGTGTTTCAGCGGATGGGCGGCGCTGTGACCATGCGACTCTATCCAGACATGGGCCATACCGTCAATCAGGATGAGTTCGACTTCATTCGCGGAATGCTGATCGCCCTGCTCGCCAGCAAACCCTGAAGAGAAGATCGCTCCAGGAGGAAACCCGCCTCACCACTGCCATTCAAATGGCGCGGCTTGCGGCGGGTTCTTTCTGTCACAATGGTATCAAAGATGCAAACTGAGATGCTGCTATGTGAGCGCTTTCCTACGAAAGAGCGCCTGAAACGGCCCTCTGTTCAAAGCCTCAGCATCAAGAGGGGGGTTCTTCATTGAGTGAATTGGAAAGGCAGCTATCTCTATGGCAGATATAGCATCTCAGGCACAGCAGTCCTTAGATACCTGGAACAAGCTGATCGCAAATACCATGAAAGGGCAACCAGCCGCGCAGACGCTGGCTGAGCAACCGCTAGAAGCGGTGAAAGACCCCTGGGACGCACTGCTTGATCAGCTCTGGCACGCCAATCCTTACAGTAGCCTCTTTCCTATAAACCCGGTGGCAGTCACGCATGTGTTTCAGCAAATCTGGCTGGATGCCCTGCGCAACCCGGCCCGTATCTGGGCCAACTACCTCGATTTCGCCCAACAATATACGCGGGTGATGACCTCAGCCACGCTCAGACTCTGGGGCGCGCCAGATGTCGTGCCGATCATCGAAACGCAGAAAAGCGACAAGCGCTTTAGCGTCGCTGACTGGCAGCAGAATCCCATCTTCGATGCCATCAAACAGGTTTATCTGCTCACCGCCACCACGCTGCTCAAAGCTGCCTCTGAAATCGAAGGGCTGGACGTGAAGCAGCAGCGCAAGATGATCTTCTACCTGCGCCAGTTCCTGGAGGCGATCAGCCCGACCAACTTTGCCTTCACCAATCCGCAGGTTATCCACGAGACCTTGCAGAGCGGGGGGCAAAATCTGGTGAAAGGCATGGAGCATCTGGTGCGCGACATGCAGGCCGGGCAGATTAAGATGACCGATACCGAGGCGTTCGCGCCCGGTCGCAATCTGGCACTCACTCCGGGTCAGGTCGTCTATCGCAACAAGCTCATCGAACTGATCCAGTATGCCCCTACGACGGAGCAGGTCTACGCGATTCCGCTGGTCTTTATCCCACCCTGGATTAACAAATACTACATCCTGGACATGCAGCCACAGAACAGCCTGGTCAAGTTCCTGGTGGATGCAGGCTACACGGTGTTTGTCATCAGTTGGAAGAATCCCGACGCCTCGCTGGAGGAGACCAGTTTTGAGGACTATATGACGTTGGGGCCGCTCGCCGCCTTCGATGTCATCAAAGACATCACCGGATCGCCTAGGATCAATCCCGTCGGCTACTGCATCGGCGGCACGCTGCTGTCGATGACCCTCCCCTATCTGGCTGCCAAAGGCGACGAGACAGCCAACGCCGTCACCTTCTTTGTCTCGCTGCAAGATTTCAGCGAAGTCGGCGATACCAGTATCTTCATCGATGAGCCACAGGTAACATACATCGAAGGACAGATGATGCAGCGCGGCTATCTGGCGAGCCAGGATATGGCGACCATGTTCAATATGCTGCGTGCCAACGACCTCATCTGGAGCAATGTCGTCAACAACTATCTGCTGGGCAAAGAGCCGGCCGCCTTCGACCTGCTCTACTGGAACGCCGATGGCACGCGCATGGCACGCGCTGCGCACTCGTTCTACCTGCGCAACACTTACCTGGAAAACAACCTCATCAAGCCCGGCAAAATTGTCCTCAAAGGCATTCCCATAGACCTGGGCCAGATATGCCAGGACATCTACGCCGTTGGCGCGGAACAAGACCACATTGTCCCCTGGAAGTCGGCCTGGCGCATCTCCCAGCTTGCCAGCGGCCCCGTGCGCTTCATTGTCGGCGGCAGCGGCCACATTGCCGGCATCATCAACCCACCCACTAGAGGCAAAGGCTACTGGACCAACGACAAGTCAGCAGCCAACGCCGACGAGTGGTTTGCCAGCGCCACACACCACGACGGAAGCTGGTGGACCGACTGGCTGGAGTGGCTCAAGCAGCGCGCTGGCGATCAGGTCGCGCCTCCATCGCTTGGCAGCGCGGTGCACCCGCCGATCACCCCAGCGCCAGGCTCCTATGTGCTGGAGAAATAAGAGCGCCTATTTCCTTGTGCCAGAGCAAGAGAGGAAACACAAGCATAGCAGAGGAGAATGCCCATCTGGCGCCGCTCCCTGCGGTGAGGGCTAGAGCAACTCATATGCACACGATCCACCGCCACAATTGTCAAACATATGCGGGAACGTTAAACAATCCCATGCAAAGGAGGGCCATATGGAACAGCGACTAGATGGAAAAACAGCGATTGTGACCGGGGCAGGCCGGGGCATAGGCCGGGCCATTGCCAAAGAACTGGCCGCAGCAGGGGCCAATATGGTCATCAACTACAGCGCGAGCGAGGGCGCCGCCCGAACGCTCGCCGACGAGATTCGGGCACTGGGGCCACAGGCGCTCGTGGTCCAGGCAGATGTGACCGATTTCGATCAGGTAGGCCAGATGATTCGTCAGACCATCGAGACCTTTGGACAGATCGACATCCTTGTCAACAACGCGGGCATCACGCGCGATAAGACGCTCAGAAACATGTCGCAAGAGCAGTGGAACGACGTGATTCACGTCAATCTCAGCGGCCTGTTCAACTGCACCCGGCAGGCCCTGCCCTGCATGCTGGATCGCCGCTATGGCCGAATCGTCAACATCAGCTCGTTCGTCGCTCTGGGCGGCAACATCGGGCAGGCGAACTACGCAACGACCAAAGCAGGCATCATCGGCTTCACCAAATCGGTGGCCCTCGAAGTCGCCCGGCATGGGATTACAGTCAATGCCGTCTGTCCTGGCTTCACCGAAACCGACATGCTCTGGGAGGTGCCTGAGCCTATCCGCCAGCGCATCATCGATAAAATCCCGATGGCCCGCTTTGGCAAACCAGAGGAAATCGCCGCGTGTGTGCGCTATATCGTCGCAGAAGGCGACTATATGACGGCCCAGGCGATCAGCATCAACGGTGGCGTCTACATCTAACCAATCAGCAGGAGAACCTGGCAGCTTCCAGATTCCCCATGCGACACACAAGAAAGAGGGCAAAGTCATGGTGGAGAACAGCGTGCATGAGGCCGTATGGACCCTCATCAACACCTTTCAGGAAACCAGCCAGGCAGTTACGGGCAGCTTCGCCGCCGCCCAGGAGCGCAACCGCAAAATTGCCGAGAGCTTCTTCACCGAGGGCATGGAAGTCCTCAAGGCCAATCAGGAAGCGGCCAAAAGCCTCGCCACTGCCCAAGAGCGCACGCGGGAACTGGCCCAACATTTCTTCAGCGAGGGGCTAGAAGTCCTCAAAGCTAACCAGACCGCCGCCGAGCAGCTTGCTGCCGCTCAAGAGCGCAATGTACAATATGCCCAGCGGTTCTTTACCGATGGAACCCAGATTCTTGAGCAGCAGGCGGAGGGCATGCGCTCGCTCATGCAGGCGCTAGAGCAGCAGACTAAAAAGCAGCAAGAAGCACTCCAGACACTCGCGCGCACATCGGTGGATACCTATATGGACTTCCTGCGTACCCCGCTCTCCTACTATCAGCAAACGCTCGACGCCGCTCAACGCCTCACGTGGCAGGGGTTGGAGAACTTCCAGAAAGCGAGCCAGCAGATGTATGGCGCGGCGCAGCAGATGGGCAAACAGCCGGACTCGTAGCCTGATCCTCTCACGGTTTTGATACCAATCGAAGAATCATTCGTTATCAATCATACAAAGATTCGTTTCCAGGCAGAGCAAAGGGAGGTTTTTGCTCACAAAGGCGCACCTCACTATCCAAAACTCAGGTCATGGAGACAACGATGTCTATAAGAAGAACGCCATCACCGTATGAGGCATGGTCTTCCTATGTGTTGTCCTGTTGGCAACGCGCCTTTTTGCTTCCCTCAGCCTCGTTGAGCGCCATCCCCAGCGGTCAGAGCTGGCAGAAGTATACCTACACCATCCCCACTGGCAAGTACCCCTATTTCGTCTACACGCCAGCGAACTATCAGCCAGGCGCGCCGACGCCGCTCGTCGTCATGCTGCACGGCTGTACCCAGACCCCAACAGACTTCGCGGCTGGCGCCGAAATGAATCGCTTGGCAGACCAACATCAGTTCATTGTCGCTTATCCACAGCAGGCAAGCGTTGACAACGGCTATGGCTGCTGGAACTGGTTCGACCCGGCCCATCAAACGCGCGGGCACGGAGAGCCTGCCCGCATCGTCGGCATCGTCGAGGCGATTGCGCAGCAGCGCGCCCAGTGGACCATTGATCGCCAGCGCGTCTATGTCATCGGCTTCTCTGCCGGGGCCGCAATGGCGGTGACGCTGGGCGCAACCTACCCCGACACCTTCGCAGCCATCGGCATTCACTCAGGCCTGGCCTATCAGGCGGCCACAACCCTGAAGGATGTTTCGCGGGTCTTGCGCCAGGGCGGGCCAGACCCCCTGCGCCAGGGGCAGGTAGCCCATCGGGCAATGGGCAGTTTGGCGCGCGTCGTTCCCACCATTGTCTTTCACGGCACACGCGATACCATCGTCCATCCGGTGAACGGCGACCAGGCTATCCAGCAATGGCTGCACACCACCACGCTGGCATCACAGGGCAGAGAAACCCTCTACTTTAAGCAGCCCACCAGCGCCAGGAACGAAGAGATCCCCGGTGGCCGCGCATACACGGTCTACACCTGGAGGGACAGCCAGGGGCGCGAGACCCACGAATACTGGAAAATCGAGGGAATGGGCCACGCCTGGTCAGGGGGCAGCCTCAGAGGGTCGTACACCGATCCCCAGAGTCCCAAAGCAAGCATGGCTATGTACGCATTCTTTCTCAAGCACCCGCTGCGATAGAATACGAGCATCCCCCCTTCGATCAAGGAAACCGGGAACGCAGGCTCACCCACATCGCGGCGCTGGTTCGTTTCCTCAAACCAATTCCAACGCTTCGAGCTATTGGCCGAACTGCCTTGCGCGGGATAGGCCACCAGGAACGTCTGGCCCTCAGCGAACACATTCATGCGAGTCCCAGCGGCAAAATCAACGGGCGTCTGGGTACAACCGTGCAGCATGATAATTTGCGGCGCCGCCCGGTATAACTGCCAGGGATATCGAGCTTGTAGGCCCGTGTCCCCGCTGCATTGGTATAGGCTTCATCGATAAATCGACCACTTCTATGGACCGAGGAAGCCCCCAGGCTCGGTCTGACCGAAGGCGGCACGTCATCAACCACCCGGAACTCTGTGTCGATGGGCGTCTCAACATGGCTGGCCTCCGTCGTCGATGCGTCGGTAGCTGGCGAGCCTGCCAGGATACGGCGAAGCAGCGCGGTCGCCTCCGCCAGTCGGCCAGCGCGCGTAAGGCGTGTGGCTTCAGCCATCCCAAAGAGCAAAAAAACGCTGAACGGAAAGCTTCGCTTGACAGGCGGTGTAGGCTGGGGTGGTGAAGTTGGCTTGTCTTGAAGACAGGAGCACACGGATGGCACGACGAACACCTCGCCCCACCGCACTGTTCAGCACCACTCTGACGCCACTGCGGGAGACCTGCGAAGCCTGTGGCAATCGCTGGTGGGTCGCCTATCACCGCCGCCGCAAAATCATGACCCTGGAGGGCCTCTGGCAACTCACAGTGATCATCGGGCAGTGTCCCAACCCCACCTGCCCGCTGTATCATGTGCGCTATCATCCCGAAGAGGAAGGGCGCTGGGCGCTGCCGCATGGCGAATTTGGCCTAGACGTGATTGCCGCCATTGGCGCCTGGCGATTCCGGGAGCATCGCAGTGTCCCCGAGATGCACCAACGCTTGCAGGCCCGTGGCCTGGCCATCTCCGAACGCGCCGTCACCCATTTAATGCATCGCTACGAAGAGCTAGTGACCTTGCGCGTGCTAGATCAGGAGCGGCTCCAGACACGGCTAAAGCCTCAAGGACGGGTGATCTTAGCCATTGATGGGCTGCAGCCGGATGTGGGTCATGAGGTGCTCTGGATCGTCCGTGAGTGCCTCTCCACCGAGATTTTGCTCGCCCGTCCCTTACTCAGTAGCACGCAAGGTGATCTGACGGCCCTGCTCACCGAAGTCAAGCACTTCCTCGAACCACTGGCAGTGCCGGTCAAAGGCATCATCTCCGATGGGGAAGAAACCATTCGCAGCGCGGTCGCTTTCGTGTTTCCCGAGACGCCGCATCAACTCTGTCAGTTTCATTACTTGAAAGATGCCATCGCCCCGCTCTACGAAGCTGACCGCCATGCGAAAACCCAACTGAAGAAGCAGCTGCGCGGCGTGCGACCGATTGAACGCGCCCTGGAAGAACACCAGACGCCGGAAAACGACGCCATCCGGGGCTACTGCCTGGCAGTGCGGGCCTCGTTGACGGATGATGGCCGTTCTCCCTTGGAGGCTTCTGGTCTCCGGTTGCAGGAGCGTTTAACGCAGGTACATGATTCCATCGCCCGGCTCCAGGAAAAAAAAGACTGCCCCCCGCTTTGAAGCAGTTACAGCACCTCCTGACGAAAGGCTTGCAGGCGACGGCGGACCTATGGCCGCCCCTGGAGCGCGCCTATCGGTTCGTGCATCAAGCAGCCCATATCCTGGCCAATCCAGAACAGGACACTGGGTCGCGCGTCTGTGAACGCTATCGGGCACACCTGGCACAGATGCGCGACGAGATCGCCACGTTGGGGCTGCTGGAGAGTGCCTTTGAGCATTTTTGCCTCATCACCGAGAACTTTGCGGGCGGCCTCTTTCAGTGCTACGACGTGGAGGGCTTGCCGCGCACCAACAACGAGCTGGAGCATTGCTTTGGCGTGGCACGGGTCCACGAGCGGCGCGCCACGGGTCGGCGGGGTGCCATTACCGGGGTGGTGGTGCGTGGTTCGGTCCGGGTCATGGCTGCCGTGGTCACTAAGCGACACACCTACTCTGCCGAGGAACTGCGGCCCAGGGATTATCAACGCTGGCGAGCGCTCCGTGAGCAATTGCAGCAGCGGGAGGACAGCCGTCGGCAGCAGTGGCGGTTCCGCAAAGACCCTGCCATCTATCTGACAGCGCTCGAAGCTCGGTTACTCCAGTGAAGTTTGCCGTTCAGCCAAAAAACTACGGCGGTAATCTCTGGTGAACTGCCAAGAAACGAGCAGCAGTTCAGTATCAGGGTTTTCACGCCACTAGCAATGTTGACCATCTGATCCTCTGACACCCCAGAGTCTGGAGCCTATGTAGCGGGACAGGGATGCAGATCGGGAGACCTCTCCAGCCAAACCAGCAGCGTCCTCCTACTGCCAGAGGACGTCGCCCAGTTCCTTGCAGACCTGCTTGGAAGGGCTGGAACCCTGGTCACGCCACCCCTCATCTGGATTGCTCCGTTGCTCTCTTGTGCACGGGACCGCTCATGCGCGCTCCTTGCCCTATCCCTTTTTCCGGCCCCTTTTTCGCAGTTCAGGTCTTGACAAAGCGTATTGCTATCTGTTATGCTTGCTATAACAGATAGCAATATTATACAGGGCAGGCTCTGAAGAGACGAGCAGGGGTGCCAGGTTTCAGAGAAAGATGTCATTGCTCCAGGCGTCTCTCGGAAAACGTTCCAAAAGAACAAGGGAAGGCGCTCCTTCCCGAAGAAAGGAAAAACCGATGGCGCACCTCTCTGAAACAATCCCGGTTGCCAGCCAATCCGACACATCCCCGGTTGACATGGGCAAGGGACTCCAGCCCTCGCTCGCGTTCTGGCTGATGCACTGTGGTGGCGTTGGCGCGGTCCTCTTTACGGCCATCTATTTCATTGAAGGCATCACGCGCCCCGGCTATGATGCCTGGCAGCAACCGATTAGCGCCCTGAGCCTGGGGCCAGGCGGCTGGGTGCAGCAGGCCAATTTCATCGTCTTCGGCGTCCTGCTGGTACTCGCAGCGGTGGGCTGGTGGCGCTTCCTGACACCAAGAAGCGGCGCCTTTTTGTTTCCGCTCTTCCAGACCATCGGTGGCCTGGCTCTGATCGGCGCCGGGGTGTTTTCCATGACCCCGTTTCCCGGTTACCCACCAGGGACCACTCCGGAAGCTTCGACGGTGCAGGGTACGCTGCATACGATCTTTGCGTACACGATCATTATTTCCCTGGCGGTGAGTTGCTACGCGCTGGCTGCGCGCTTTTGGAATGTGGCCCATTGGCGCGGGTGGGCTGTGTACTCGTGGATTGCTGGTGTGGTGATGCTGGTCCTTTGGGGGGTGTTCACCCTCTATCCGAGCAGTCCGTTTGCCGGGCTGGTCGAGCGCCTGGCGGCAGGGAGCCACGACCTCTGGATGTGTGCGGTTTTGGTCATGCTCTTTGTCCAACACAGGCGCCAGCACATCTCACTCTAAAAACGGAACCGCATACAGCAGCCCCCCGGCCTGCCTGTATGCTAGCAGGCGACGTGCTCCCGTAGTGGGTCCAGATGCTTTGGTCCGCTCGGTGCGGGGAAGACATCAGGATTGGCCGCTAGCGTCTTGCTTCCCCTCTTCGTGGCGCATCCAAACCTCGATGCGGAGGATTCTGCGCGGAAACTGATGATACCGTTTGACCGGGCCACCAGAAAGGACTGAGTCATCTCGATGAGTTTGTTGGTTGAACACCTCAACAAAAACTTTGGCCAATTCCAGGCCATCACAGACCTCTCGATGGACGTGCAAGAGGGGGCGCTCTTCGGATTTCTCGGCCCCAACGGAGCGGGCAAAACGACCACGATGCGCCTGATCCTGGACCTCATTCGTCCCGATTCCGGCCAGATCACCTGGAATAGCACCCCAGTGCGCGCGGTCGCGCGGCGCTCCTTCGGCTATTTGCCGGAGGAGCGGGGCCTCTATCCCAAGATGGAGGTCGAGGCGCAATTGCTCTTCCTGGCACGCCTCTCTGGACTCTCCAAACAAGACGCTCGCGTCGCCTTGGAGGAGTGGCTGGAGCGGTTCCAGATCACCGCCAACCGCCAGACGAAGCTGGAAGCCCTCTCCAAAGGCAACCAGCAGAAAGTCCAGTTTCTCGCCGCTGTGTTGCACGACCCGACCATCCTGATCATGGATGAACCCTTTAGCGGGTTGGACCCGGTCAACGTGGCCGTGCTGAAGGAGGTGTTTCTGGAATTGCATCGGCGCGGCAAGACGATCATCTTCTCCACTCACCAGTTGGAGCAGGTCGAGGAGTTGTGTGAGGACATGGTGCTGATCAATAAAGGGCAAGCGGTGGTGCAAGGCCGCGTGCAGGAGATCAAGCGCCAGCATGGGCGCAATGTCGCCCACCTCAAGCTCGACAACGATCCGGACGCCCCCTGGCTGGAGCAGCTTCCGGGCGTGCAGGTCACCAAGCGCCGCCAGGATTACCTCGAACTACAGCTTCAGGCCGGTCTGAACCCCAACCTGATTGTGGAGGCGGCGCTCGCACACGGCGGCATCATCAGCCGGTTCGAGCTGGTGGAGCCTTCTCTGACCGACATCTTCATTGAACTGGTGGGCACGCCCGCGCTGCCCACGGCTTCTGTTGCGCTTTCGGCACGCGCCGAAGTAGCAACTGACCAGAACTGTTAAGCAGAGCAAGACGTGTATACATCATCCCTGCTCGGAAGGGGGTAGGAAATCATGGAAAAGTTACCAGCGGAACGTCCAGAGCAAGCAAGTCCACAACCGGATTACCTGGCCGGCGCAGTGAGTTCCAGCGGGGCCGCAGCCCAGCACACCCTGCGCAATATCCGCTTGATTATCGGACGCGAATATATCTATCGAGTGAAGCAACGCAGTTTTCTCATCAGCAGCATTATCCTCCTGGTGGTCGTCTTCCTTGCCGCGTTTATCCCGACGATTGTGCAGTATGTCACGTCCGGTAATACTTCGCAAACCCAGATCGTCGTAGTAAATGAAGCTGGCTCGATTGCCGGCCTGGATGAGGCGCAGTTGGATGCCTTGATCAATACGACGTTGAATGGAACCGCGACGGGACACCTCGCTCCCTATGCGATAAGCAGCCAGCCTCAGACTTCCCTGAGCAGCCTGCAAAGCCAGGTCAAGAACGGCGATCTGGACATCCTGCTGGTGCTGGAGCGTTTGCCGAACCAGGATTTGCGTTTTACCTATGACACCGATGCCAGTTCTTCCAATGACGCCAATCTGCCCACGATTCAGGCGCTGGTCCAGCAACTCAATGTGCTCGATGTGGCGCACCGCCTGGGCCTCACCTCGTCACAACTCAGTAGCCTGTTTGCTCCCCCTGACGTGGCGGTCGTCTACACCCAGGGGACTGCTCCAACCAGTGAGAGCACCGCTGAGATTCTCCTGGCCCTTTGCGGTGACCTCCTGATCATGGTCTCTGTCTCAGTCTATGGGAGTGTTGTCGCGGCAGGCGTGGCGGAAGAGAAAAGCAGCCGGGTGATGGAAATCCTGGTGAATGCCGCGACGCCCTTTCAGTTGCTGGCCGGCAAGGTTGTGGGCATTGGGGCAGCGTGTCTGACCCAGATGGGGAGTGTGGTGGTCGTTGGCATTGTGGGCCTCCTGCTGCAACAACCTCTGCAAACCGCCCTGGTTGGGGCAAGCACGGGAGGAATCGTCCAGCAATTCACCAGCGTCTCTATCCCGTTCTACCTCCTGTTTCTGGTTTACCTGCTGCTGGCGTTCTTCCTGTATGCTACCGTATATGCCGGACTGGGCGCGCTTGTCAAACGGCAAGAGGAGGTGCAAAGTGCGACCCTACCTCCGACGTTGCTCATCGCGAGTGGCTATCTGCTATACTTTCTCGCAGTCGGGAATCCCAATGCAGACTGGGTGAGGGCGCTGTCGTATGTTCCGTTCTGGTCCCCAAGCTTGATGCTGTTGCGTCTGGCCGTGGGCACGGTGGCCTGGTGGGAGATTGTGTTGACGATTGCCTTGATGCTCTTGACCATTCTCTTCGACACCTGGTTTGCCGCGCGCCTGTACCGCCTGGGCGTCTTGCTGTATGGGAAGCGGCCCGATTTTGCGACCCTGCTAGAACTGGTGCGGATGAACGAATGAACAGATCAGGAGGGGCTCCCTCCTACTCAGCCCGGCTGGTCATGCGAGTGTGGGACGCCCAGTACGGGGCGCGCTCGTCACTCACACGCGCCACCAGCGTCCGCCCCCCAGCCGTTTGCTGGTGGCATAGAAGGAGCGCGCGTTGCGTGTCGAGTCGGCCTTGTTGGTCACCTGCAAGGTGGTGGTCGAGGTTCTCCTCATCACGCTCTTCCGCTAAGACAGGCGGCTGCGCAAACCGGGCGAAAGGCGCCGACCAGTGGCACGCCAGCAGCGCCAATTTCCTCTGACAAGAGCGAGGCCGAAAGCCTCGGCGGCGCCCGCTCCAGTCAAGCGGCAGCCGCGCAAGCGGAAAGTCGGCCAACGTCCTCCGCCCGCGCGACCTGCGTCTCCGCCGAAGAAGGGACGAACTAATGGCACAGCGAACC
>JBJKSJ010000237.1:0-12618 GCA_046704085.1 Ktedonobacterales bacterium
GTCATAGCGCGCCCGCTGGGCAGGCGAACCAGATAAGGTTCGGTCGCATCAATCTCCTCCCCCGCCTGCCAGGGCGCCAGCACCGTATACTGAATACCAGCCTCCGCCAGCGCCTCCAAACTCCCCAGGTCTGCCGCCGTCTCGGCCAGCCACATACCTTCAGGCGCGCGGCCAAAGCGATGCGCAAAATCGGCCATACCCCAGGCTACCTGGGTGCGCTTATCACGCGCCGTCGCCAGGGGCAAAATCGTATGGTTATATGCCTGGGCCAGCGCGTTCCCATATCCGCTGCGCTGCACACTTTGCCGGTCGGCAGCAATGATGCGCGCATAGACATCCGGCGCAGACTTTTCCATCCATGCCGCCAGCGTCGGCCCCAGATCAAAGCTGATAAAGTCAAAATTGCCCGCTTCGGCGTTTGGACGATAGCACTCAGCCGTGATCTTCTCGTTGAAATTGGCATAAGGCGCTGCCCCTGGCTCTGGGGGCACCTCGCCGGTAAAGGGGTCTTCACGCGGAGGTTGATAGAAATGCCCATGCAAACAGAGGAAACGCTTTGTCGTCAAGGACACGTTTGCCACCTCGCCTTTTCTGGGACTGCATTGTCCATCCCTCACATCCACTTCTATTCAATCTGACGTTCGAGCAGCGCAAAAGGTTCGCTGAGTTGGCGACCAACGAATTCGCCTCTCCGCGCTCTCCCTGATACGCGCAGCGGATCGATGGGGGAATGGACCCTTTACCTGATACAGAACGCAGAAAATATGCCACGCAGCCATACAAGCACTGTCCACGCACTGCTCAGCCATTGACAGCCGCTACATATCCTTTCCCTACTCAACCTGAAGCGCAAGAGAAACCTGAGCGGCCAATCGGCGCTGCGAGAGATGATGAAGGCAGGAGCGTGCCCGCCCTCTAGCCTCAATGCTTCCACAGTACTCCGATGAATACCGAGACAACCAGGCTATTAGAGAGACAAAACCCCTGCCAGAATCCAAAATTGCTATGGTAAGATTCAGAGCCGATGTTCTCAGGCCGAGGCTTCTTGCGGCGCCTGCGCGCTGTTCAGGAAGCTCTCATACGCCTCGCGCAGTTTCGGGTAGCGCAGCAGGAAGAATCCGGCGTATTCCTGCGCCAATGGCTGAGGCTGATGTATTAGCCGCATGCCCACCTCCTTGATCAGGCGACTCCCCTTGCGGCCATTGCACGCCCGGCAGCAAGCCACCAGATTTTCCCAGGTACTCTGGCCGCCCCGCGAGCGCGGAATGACATGATCCAGCGTCAGATCGCGCGAACGCTTCCCACAGTACTGGCAGGTCTCCTCATCGCGCAGAATGATATTAGCGCGTGTAGGCCGCAGTACCAGCCGGGGAACCCGAACATTTGCCAGTAACTGCACAATGACCGGCTCATCTACGTCTAGACGCCTCGCGTTGATCGCCTCTTCAATCAACCGCCGTACGCGCTCATCCACAAAAGCGACTTTGTGTTTGGAGAGTAGGACAACCAGACGTCTCTCCGGGATCACGGAGAGGGGTTGAAGCGACGCATTCAGAACCAGCACCGCCATAAGATGACACCCTTCCTCTCTGTCCTCTGACCGTTCGAGACACATCATCAGGGCCGACGGCAGAGAGGGGAGCATTCAGCAGGGCAAGCGATACCCCACCACGTTGTCCGCTCCGCCTAGCGCCGTCTACACCGACCGCGTGGATAGGCAGAGCCAGAACAGCGTCCTATCACAAAAGGCATCTCGCAGGAAGCTCGCAATAAGGTTGCAAGCGGAACAAGACAACCAGGCAAACCAGTATACTGACCTGCCAAGCGTGCCTCGTTCACGTCCATCAGATGCTCCTGTTCTATCGCTTGATCTAACCTGCCCATCGCTGCCAGGAAGGCGCGGGGTCATCTGGTCGGGGTGAGAGGACTTGAACGTCCGACCTCAGCGTCCCGAACGCTGCGCGCTAGCCAACTGCGCTACACCCCGAAAGATTCCGGCTATTCGGTTGTCGAGTGCCAAGAGAAACGGGCAGCGGCCTCCATGATCGCCGCTCATCTCGCGCCCTCGCGCCTCTGTGCGTAGGTAGTATAGCATACCTTGTCCACTTCACGCAAGAGCCAGCAAGGGAGAAAGCACCTATTTTTGACTTCTTGCCCCCTGCGGACTACAATGAGGCATGGTATCACGATTGCAGGCATAAAGACTATGGACAACGCATCAGGCAGAATCACAGGAGACCTGACGTGATAGATAATCAGACGAGAACAGAAGCCGAACGCTATCTACAGCGCGGGATGCTCGCCGCTGACGCGGGGCGCGTTGATGCGGCTATGGAGTCGCTGATCCAGGCAGAAACGCTCTTTCGTCAGTTGAACGATGGCGCCAAACTGGTCGAGTGCCGCATGGCAATGGGCGAAGCGCTGCGCCAGAATGGTGCGCTCGATCAGGCGGCTTCCAGCTACGAACGCGCCATTCGCTTTGCCCAGGAAAGCCAGCAGCTTGTTCTGGAGGCGACCGCCACCCTCGCCCTTGGACATATTGAGCGCCAGCGCGAACAGCATGACCGCGCGCGCGGGTATTACGAGCGCGCAGCACGCCTCTTTGAACAGAGCCAGCAGCCCAATGGGCAGGCCAGCGCCTTGCTGGCGCTCGGCCATATTGAACGTGGGCGTGGGCATCTGGAACAGGCCAGCACACAGTATCGCGAAGCTGGCCGCCTCTACCGAGCGATCAACAATCGGCTGGGACTCGCCGATGCGCTGCGCGGCGAGGGAGATATGCTCCGCCAGCAGCGGCGCTTTGACGAGTCCATCCAGCGCTACCAGGAGGCGCTCGATATTTCTACGCGCGCGCGCGATAGTTTCGGCGCGGTGGATGCCCGGTTGGGGCTGGCGCGCTGCTACCTCCAGAACGGCCAGCTTGAAGACTCCGGACAACTTTTCAGCGAGACGGCTCAAGAATCCAGCACCCTGGAATATGAACTCGGCAGAGCCGACGCGCTTTTGGGGCTGGCGATGCTTTCGATGCTGCGCGGACGGCCCGATCAGGCGCTTGCCAGCGCCGAGCGCGCCGCCGAACTCTATCGCAATGCCCGCAGCGGCCAGGGCGAGGCGGATACGAATCGGCTGCTGGGCGAGGTGCATCTGCGGCGCGGGCAATTGTATCAGGCGCAGGCCGTCTTTGAGCGTGCCACGCGCAGCTACAAGGCGGTCAAATATCGCCCCGGTCTGGCAGAAGCCACGCTGGGGCTGGCTGAGGCGCTGCGGCGGCGCACTCAGCTTGAGCGGGCCAGCGAGACCTTCACCGAGGCGCGCCAGCTTGCGCATGATACGGAAAGTACCCTAGGCGAAGCGGGAGCGATCCTGGGATTGGGTGAGATTGCCCGCCAGCGCGGGCAGCCAGCGCAGGCAGAAACAGCGTATCAGGAGGCTGCCCAACGCTTCGCGCAGGTTCACAACCCACTGGGACTGGCAGAAGCTCAGCTTGGTCTGGCCCGACTGGAACTGGCACGCGCCCATCTGGACCAGGCCACTACCCAGGCCAGCGCGCTTGCCAATCAGTTGGCAAACAGCAACGGGCAGGTCATCTGGGCGCAGGCGCTCCACCTTCAGGCTGAAATCCTGCTCACCAAAGGCCAGTTCCAGCAGGCCAGTGACGCCTTCAAGGTCAGCCGTCAAGTCGCACAAGCGGTCATCGCGCCAGCGGTGGAGGTTGAATCGCTGCTGAGCCTGGCACGGATTGAACTCGAACAGGATCAGCCGGAGGCTGCCGTCTCGCTCTACAATGAAGCCGGCACGTTGGCGCGAGCCGCCGAAGAGCGGATTGGCGAGGGACTGGCAAATACCGGCCTTGCCAGCGTGATGCTGCACCGCGAACTCTGGGATGAGGCGCTGGAACGCTACCAGGAGATGCTGCCGCGCTTCCAGGGTGGCGCCGACGCCAACGCGCACGGCGCCACCCTGATCGGCATTGGCCTGGCCCAGCGCGGCGTGGCCGACTATAGCCACGCCCTGAACACCTTTGCCGAGGCGGCAGAACTCTATCGCGCCGCCGGGCAACTGCTGGGCGAGGCTGAGGCACTCTATGGGCACGCCAGCATTCTGGTCGCCCTCGAACGACTGGAAGAATCAGTGCCCACCTTTGAGGCCGCCATCGAGTTGGTGGAACGCACGCTGCCTCATCTAGCCGCTGCCGATGATCGTGTTGCCTTTTTGCGCCGCTGGCTCAATCTCTACAGCGACGCCGTGCTGAGCAACATCCGCATCGGCCAGGATGCGCGCGCCCGCGCCTTAGCAGAGTCATTTGCCGGGCAGGCGGGCGGCGCGGAGATGGCCGCGCAACTGAAAGCCTTTGAGGAGAGCCTCCCAACGAAAGGCAGTACCCTGACGAAAGAGCAGCAGGAGTTCAATAAAAGCGTAGCCCGGCGAATCAGCGACCTGCGCAAGCGGCTCAAATAGAGTGATTTGCCCTCCCGCAAGTGTCTGGGAACTGAGAGCGCCTCCCTGGTTCCAGGTTGCATCTCGGCGCCAGCCGCCGTATCATACGCTTAATGGAGGGAAATCACCCTCCAGAGCAGAGCAGCCGCTACTGAGAGCAGAGCAACTGGCGCCATCGCGCCAGTGTCATCCTCACGGTTCTCCCAGGCAATCGGGGGGCATGGGTAAGAACTAGAACCATTAGCGCCAGGCCCCTCAGGAGGGAAACACCATGCAACTGCGCTTCTTATTAGGGGATACACAGGCTCCCAAAGGACACGCGATCCTGTTTGCCCGCACCAGCGCCGACCCACAGCGCGTGCTAGCCGTCTATTGCGTCGTCCTCCCCATTCGTTTTTCGATTGGCAAGTTCATCCCACCTATCCTCGCCGCGCAGATGCCAGCAGAGGGCTTACGCGAGGCCGCCGGCCTGAATTATGTCCCCATCCCGCCCATGCTGGAAGAGGTCGAGAGCCTGGACGAACTGGAGCGGTTAGCTGAGCTACGTGGCGACGACCTCTGCGAGATCGACACGAGCGTCCGGCTGGATGACGATACTACCCGTTTCACGTTGCCTGCCGAGGCTGGCGAGGTCTACGCCACCATGTATACCAACTACGCCAATGCCTTTATCAGCCAGCACGAGCAGCGCCCCATCATCAGCCAGAGAGCCGAGGAGGTTCCGCTTGATGATCTCGATGTCGATGCCCTCATGGGCAGTGTCCTCTCGGAACGTGATCGTTTGAATGAACTGGCAAAACTGATTGGCACAGCCCGCTATGCCCTGGATGGCAAAGACACGCGCCTGCTGCGTGAAACCGAACAAAAGCTGCGGCGGACCGCCGAACCGCTCTCGGCAAAGTACCGCGCGAGCGATTTGATTACCTCCGCCCTGGAGCCGGGCGAGCGCGGCTGGAAGTTGGCGCAGTTGTATCTAGAGCGTGCCTACAAGCTGGCTGAGGAGCAATATGCCGAGATCCCGCGCATCGAGCGGGAAATCCGCGAACTGACGACCGGCGCCTGATGCCGGGCATACGTCACCTTATAATGGAGGTAGGTTGTACCTGTGTCTGTGAAACATACGACTGACTACGCGCCCTTGATCGATGCGGTTGCCAGCGCCAGGGTAAGTCACATTGCGCGGGAGGTCATTCACCTGCTGCGCAAGCATGTCTCCCCTTTCCTCATCATCGGACAGGTCGGCGTTCCCGCCGCCTGGGGCGACACGGAAGGCCACCCGCTTTGCGCCCTGGCGGCAGGCGGCCATATCGCTGACTGGATACGCTCCATCCCATCCAGCGGCGAATCCGATGATGACGAACGCCGCCTGATCGCTACAGCCTTGCCCTTAACGCTGGCCCTGTCGCTGGCAACTCCGGCGGTGCAAGCCGGACATCGCACCCAGGCAGCATTGCCCGAACCGCTCTTCCCGGCTAATATCAACCATCCCCAGGGGATGGGCGGCGCGCTGCGCGAGGCGGTGTGCGCCGGGCAGATCAGCAGAACCCAACAACTCCTGCTGGGCTATTATGCTACTGGCACGGACTATCGCTCCTATCTGACCAATGTCTACCAGGCGATCACCGAACACTACACAGGCGACGGGCATACGCTCATCTTTGCGCACCGCTCCAGCCAGGTGCTTGATATGGCTGGCTGGGCCAACAAGCTGCCACCATTTATCTTCTGGCTGGCACCCCATCTGGCAACCTCCCAACCCGATGCCCCGTTTCTAGCTGAGGTGCAGGCGTTCCTGCGAGACCCGGCTCACGACCTGAAACCCCTGCGTACCCGCCTGGCCCCAGCGAATAATCCTGCTGCCGGAGCCGCCTTGCGCCAGGCGATCTTGCAAGGTACATTGGAAGAGACCTGCAACGCCGTGCTGGCGGCGCTGATGAATGGCGCCAAAGCGCCTGCGGTGGGGTCCGTGATTGCGCTGGCCGCCGCGCGCCGCTTCCTCGATACAGCGGAGACCGATGCTGCCGCTGTGCTGCGCGCCGCGCACGGCTTGCTGGTTGCCAACGCGGCGCGCACCGCTGTGACCCAGATTCAGGACATTGAGATACTGCCGATCCTCTTTATCGCCGCCGCTGCCGTCAACGCGCTGCGCGATGTGGAGCAGGGGGAAACGGCCAAAACGAACGTCCCCAGTGCCAGAATGGGCACTGGTGGTCTGGTTGGTGGTATCCTGGCGCCGGTATTGCTGCGCACATTGGAGCGCCAGCTTGAAAGCGGCGACGCTCAGGACGCTCAGGCGTCCACACGCCGCTACCTCCAACTCGGCCATCCGCCGCGTGGATTAGTCGCTACCCTCGCCTCCGTTGCCTGCCAGGGAGATGCCGCCGCCGATCAGGGCCATACGCTTCTGCTGGCCCAGGCTGCCGCCGAAGAGTACCTGGCGCTGCCTGCGCACCTGCACAACGAGGGCGAAACCCTGCTCGCAGTGGGCGTGCGCGTCGCTACCCATCGTTCCAGAGAGAGGCACACCCTGGACGCTGTGCAGGAAGCCAGCGAATACGCAGACGAATAACCCTGCGCTTGAATAGCCCGATTGGGCTGCCCAAATTGACAATCCGCAGGTCAACCAGTACAATGAGCCGCCAGATACACAAGCGTGAGCAGGTCTGGCGGCTTGATTCATCCATCCTGACAGGCGGAGCGAAGAGCATGCACACACATTCACGATCAGGCGCTCACGGAAGCCAGCTATTCGCTGGCCTCCTGGCCCTGCTAGCCTTTCTATTGGTGGGCTGTGGAACAGGCAGCAATAGTGGCAACCAACTCGACGCCAATCAAATCTTTAACTGGCCCCTCACCCACGCAGCCAGCTTTAATGATCTGGTGCTGGACCCGGCCAACGTGACCGATCTCTATTCCACCAGCGTCATCAATACCATCGACGCGGGGCTGGTCACAACCGATCAGAACCTCAATGTCATTTCCGATATGGCAACAAACTGGGACGTCAGCCCAGATGGCCGAAGCTATACCTTTCATCTGAGGTCAAATCTCCGTTTTAGCGATGGCACACCCATCACTGCGCAAGATTTTGCCTACAGCATTGATCGCGCGCTCGATCCCAACGTCTGCGTCCCGATTTCTGGGCCAACGTGCAGCGGCCAGCCTCCCGCCAGCACCTACCTCATCGATATTAAAGGCGCGGCGGATCGACTTTCTGGAAAGATTCCTTCGCTCATCAACACCGGCCTCTTTGTTCCCGATGCCCAGACACTGATGATTAAACTGGACAAGCCAGTGGCCTATTTCCTGGAAGCCCTGACCTATCCCACCTCGTTCCCGGTGGAACAGAAGCTGATTGCGAAATACGGCACCGATTATACCGACCATACCGACTGGACCCGGCATCTGGATGAAGGCGGCGATAGCGGCCCCTTTATGATTAAATCCTACGGCGATGGCAAGACCCTGACACTCGTCCCCAACCCCTACTGGTACGGTCCCAAAGTCACGCTCAAAGAGATCGTCCGGCAGTTTGTCGCCGACCCGGTAAACGCCTACAATGGCTATCGCCAGGGCCAGTACGATTATAGCGATGTGCCATCCCAGGAATATCAGGCGGCCAGAGATCAGGCCGATTTTCACGAAATTGGCCTGCTGCGCACCAACTATGTGGGCATTAACCAGGGGGCCAAACCATTTGATAACCTGGCTGTGCGCCAGGCGTTTGCACTGGCGCTCAACAAGCAGCTCATCGTTGATCGCGTACTAAACGGCTCGGCGTTTCCGACCAATCATATCGTTCCAGAAGGCATGCCTGGCTTTTACGATGGGTTAACCGCCCCTGGTATCGATTCGCGCACCGTCACCGGCGACATCGATACCGCCCAAAAGCTGATCAAGGGCTATTTCTCCAGTTGCACCACCTGCAATGGCATGCTCAAAGTCTCGCTCACCTATCCCAACAGCGACACCGACCGACTTCACACGGCCCAGGCCATGATCAACATGTGGGATACCGTTCTTTCCGGGCCTTGGGGCACCGTCAATGTCGAACCCGATCCAGAGAACTTCATTGACATGGTCACCACCAAATTCGCTGAAACCGTCCACAACAGCCCTGGCGCCATGCAGATGTGGCTCCTGGGGTGGAGCGCCGATTACCCAGACCCCCAGGACTGGCTCAGCCTGCAATTTGCCCAGGGGTCTCCTAACAACGCCCCCAACTACCATGATGGCAACGGCTTCACTGCCTGGCAACTCATGGCACAGGCGGATGTAGAACAGAATCCGGGCATGCGCATGGGTCTGTACAACCAGGCTGAGCAGCAGTTGGTGAATGACGTTGCCTGGCTTCCCTATATGCAGCCCAAGGGCATCTGGCGCATCAAGCCCTACATCCAGGGCTATAACCCCACATCGCTGGGTCTGATCTCCGACCTGGATTGGGCAAACGTCAGCGTTCTCGCCCACTAGCAACGCCAGATGGGGGTTTCAACAACAGCAGAGCGTCAGGGGAGCAGGTAGAGCGTTTGCTCCCCTGGCGCTCTGCTCCCTCAGCAGCGAAAGCATCATTCCCCTGAAGCCAAATATGGCAAATCTTGACTTCCTCAGTTGCCAGAGCTTACCATACCAGACAAGATAAGCCGGGTAACACCGTGTATCTCCAGGTAAAGAGTTCCTTACAGACACAGCAGAGGCGAGCGTCTGCCTGCTCCCTTGAATAGAGGAGGACCACTTGTTTAACGATTTCAATGTCACCGAGCTTCAACAGCCGCCCAGCCACGATGAGGAGCCAGGAGCGCAGCTTCCTGACCAGCCGCGTCAGGCGCGCCCTCCTACTCGCCGGAGCAGCAACTCTGGTCAAATCATTGGCCTGGTTCTGGGCGCGATTATCATCTTCACTCTGGGGTTTGGCGGCGGCTGGCTGGGCCACACCCTCAAAACTCAGGCTTTGCTCCCCCCGCAGAGCGCCGAGCCATACGCCCCGCTCATCTGGCAGGCATGGAGCGACATCGATCAATACTATGTGGACAAAGGCGCCATTAACCACCAGCAAATGGCCTATGCTGCCATCGAGGCGATGGTTGGCACGCTGGGCGATACCGGCCACAGCCGCTTTGAGACCCCCGAAGAGGTGAAGCAAGAGCAGCAGCAGCTCAGCGGCAGTTACGTGGGCATCGGCGTGGTCCTTCAGCCTGACCCCACCGGCCAATACATGCAGATTGGTGTTGTCTTTCCCAATACACCCGCCTCCAACGCCGGACTCAAGCCAGGCGATGTCATTATCGCGGTGAACGGCAAGAGCGTGAAAGGGGACACAGCCGATCAACTGCACACCTTGATTGTTGGCCCGGAGGGTAGCTCAGTGACCCTGACCATTCAGCGCCCAGGCCAGGCCCAGTCTTTTGATGTCACCCTGAAGCGCGAACAAATCCAGACACCGATCATCACCTACTACTACTTCCCAGAGAGTCATATCGCGCATATCCAGATTATGCAGTTTGCTCAGGATACTGATTCGATGCTGCGCCAGGCATTGACTGATCTCAAGAAGCAGGGGGTGCAGAAGATCATCCTTGATCTGCGCGATAACCCCGGCGGCTACTTCGATCAGGCCATCGCAGTCGCCAGCGAGTTTATCCCGGCAGGCAACGGGCATAATGTTGTCCTGGTCAAAGATAGCAATGGCAACATCACACCCCAGCCTGTGCAGCCTGGTGGCCTCGCCACTGACATTCCGCTCGTTGTGCTGGTCAATAACAATACCGCCAGCGCCGCCGAGATTGTCACTGGGGCCATCAAAGATAACCATCGCGGCATCGTCATCGGCGAACACACCTTCGGCACTGGAACGGTCCTTGAGACGTTCCCTCTCCCTGATGGCTCAGCGCTGCTGTTGGGCGTCCAGGAATTCCTGACTCCCAGCGGCAAATTCATCCGCAACGGCGGCATCACGCCTGATATGGTCGTAGCGATGCCCAGCCCCAGCACCCCGGAAAATACGCCGCTGGTCGAACAAGAGAATCACCAGACAGCGGCGCAGGCGCTGCAAAGCGGCGATACGCAGTTCGTCGCCGCGTATCAATATCTGGAGCAACATTAGGAACAGTGGGAGCCTGCAAGCAGGCTCCCACTTTTTGCGCAACTAAAGAGGGTACGACAGGGTTCGGTGTTCAGGCGCCGAACCCTGTCGTCTGTAGCCACGCGCCAATCGCCTGATTCAACGCCTCTGGCTGATCGCGCATGATGTCATGCCCGGCGCCAGGAATCATGCGCAGCGTCGCCTGGGGCAGATGCGCGTGTAGATAGTGCGCGTATTTCGGCGGGGTCATCTGGTCCTGCTCCCCGCAAACGATCAGTGCCGGCAGCGTGATGCGCTCCAGTTCAGCCATCACATCGAAGGCATTGCACGCCGCCAGATCACGATAAAAGACACCAGCGGCCAGCGACGGCAGCGCATTCGTCGAAGCACTCGTCTCTTTCGGTGCACCAGCCGCGTGACGCGACAGGCCGTGTACTTGCTGGAGCGTTCCGCTCTGGTCACGCTGCGCCGCTTCCAGCAGCGCGGGCAAGACGCGCAGCCGCGCGCCCGTCCCAATCAGCATCATCCCGGAGAGTTCATTGCCCCACTCCAGCGCCAGTTGCAGCACAATCGCGCCACCCAGCGAATGCCCAGCTACGATGGGACGCTTCAGCCCTGCCGCCTGCATCTGCGCGCGCACATCCAGCGCGTAATCGCGCACGCTCATCTCACGCGGCCCGGCATCCTCTGCCCGCGTCCCATGACCGGGCAGATCAACTGCCAGCGCGCGTTCTGCTCCCAGAAACGCGACCTGGCGCTGCCAGCAGGCCGCGCTATCTCCTGAGCCATGCACAAAGACCACCCTTGGCGCTTTTTCTGGCCCTATGCTCATCTCGCTTAACTCCTTGCAGACATCCGACGTCTGCTCAACTGCGTTTCACCATCCAGAACACCATCTGGCCTGCATATGTGTCTGCGAGGCTGGTTCTCTGTCAGGCGCATTATAGCATGAGCGCCTGGCTTACCGTCCGGTTGACAATGGCTGCTCCATCGCCTATACTTTCGCCGAAGATCGCTGCTAAAAATCCTAGCAGATACCCACGCCCGGACGATAGGTTGAACTGCTTTACCACGCTGCAATGCCTGGCTGAAATACTCTATCTCTCTAAAAGGATGTCTGGCAATGAGTATGGATTTTGCTGCTTCGCCCATACCTGACTCTCGCTGTCCATCGTGCGGCGCCCCTGTTGCCGCGCAGAGTGAACGCTGCCCACACTGCGGAGCCGCACTTCACCTGCTCTCAGTCGGCAGTACCGAAGCTGGAGCTATCCCTGGCGATACTCCGCAGGATTGGCTCTGGAGAGAGACGCCGCTGTCCTTCGGTGGCAAGGCACCTGCTTCCCATCAATCAGCAGCCTCCGCTGCGGGCGCGAGCGAGATTGTTCCCGCCGCTGTTCCCTCCGGGAGCATACAGCCTGGCCCATTGCCTGTTCAACAGCCCTCCATCGCCGCGACAGAGACCATTCCCGCGCCCACGCCCGTGCAGATTGCTCAGCAACAGGCTGACGCGCTGCTGGCTGACTCGGAAGCGCCAACACTTCCCGACCTCGGCCCAGAGGCCGATCCACTGATAGCAGACCTTGAAGAACTGGAGCCAGACTCGGAGCCAGACCTGGCTGTGATCGAAGGTCCGCCAGCGCCGCCACCAGTGCGCCGTCCCATGTTGCCACCCGGCTCAGGCGCGGCGCTGCTGCGCCTGGCGCCCTGGGCGCTGGGCATAGCTGGAGCAATTGCCTTCATCGTGCTGGCCGTCACCGCCCCCAGTTGGGGCAGCTTCGCCACGCGAGACGGCCTCACCCTCTTGGCCGTCGGCGCCTGCGCGGCTCTGCTCATCCTGCTCTTCCGCCGCCGTCAGCAGCACTGGATGCGCCGACGCTGGCCGCTGATCACCGCGCTGTTGCTCTTGGTTGGCCTGCTCGGCGTAACGCTGGCTCCCACCATCCATGCCCTCCAGGCGCGCGCGCTGGAGAACCAGGGAAACTATCAGCGTGCTATCGACGAATATACCGCCAGCGGCGAACACAGCCCGAACGGACAAGACATCGCGCGCTGCTATCTGGAATGGGGCCAGCGCGATCTAAGCCAGCAGGACTACGTGG
>JBJKSJ010000238.1:0-3277 GCA_046704085.1 Ktedonobacterales bacterium
TCACGATACTCGATCAGCGCCGGGTCAAGCTGGTTGGTCTGTTCAAGGCACTGGCCCAGCAGGCGATGCGCCTCGGCATCGTTGGGATTATAGCGCAGCGCGTTCTGATAGGCGGCAATACCCTCTGCCGGGCGGCGCTGCAAAAACAGGAAGACATCACCGATCAGCCGGTGCGTCTCGGCATCATTCTGGTTCAGTTGCAGCGCGGCCTGGTAGGCGGCCATTGCTCTGGTGGTATCAGGCGGCTGGCTGCGCGCGTAGATCATCCCCAGCACTTTATGGACCTGCGGGTTGCGCGGGTCAAATTGCAGCGCCTGCTGGGCGGCGTTGAGCGCCTCGAAGAAGCGGCGCTGGTCCAGATTCGAGCGTGCCAGATTGATGTAGTTGGCCGCCGGGCCAGAGGGCGGCTGGAAGGTTTGCGGTGGCGGCGGGAAGATCGGCGCCACGCCCACAGGCGGGCCAGGCGGGCGCACGGCCACGCCTGGTGGCCCAGGCGGGGGCAAGACCGGCGGCAGGCGCTGAATCGCCACTTCCATCTCAGCGGCGCTGTTCCAGCGGCTGACCGGGTCTTTCTGAAGCGCCCTGCCGATGATCTGGTCGAACGCCGGGCTGACCTCTGGCCGCAGGCTGCGAATCGTGGGGAAATCAAAGATCGAGGGCTTATTATTCGTCGCCTCGTGGCGGGTCAGCAGGCGATGCAGCGTCGCGCCCAGGGCGTAGATGTCGCTCCTGGTCGTGGGTTTGCCCTCCAGTTGTTCGGGCGGCGCGTAGCCCAGCGTCATAATCACGGTGGCCTGGCGCCCAGCCTGCAAGGAGCGGGCGATGCCGAAGTCAATCAGTTTGACCTTATCGTCGTTCGTCACCATGATGTTGGAGGGCTTAAGGTCGCGGAAGATGACCGGCGGGTTCTGGTTGTGCAGGTAGGACAGCACGTTGCAGACCTGCATGGCCCAGGCGCGCACGCGCGCTTCGGGCAGGCCGCGCGGTTGGCCCTCTTGCTCCAGGACATCGGCCAGCGTCCGGCCATCGACGTACTCCATGACCAGATAATTATGCCCATTTTCGGCAAAGAAGTCGAAGACCTTGGGGATGGCCTGATGATGCAGGTCCAGCAACATGTGCGCTTCGCGCTCGAACCATTGCAGCGATTGCTCGCGCTCCTCTTCGTTGCTGAAGTTATCCAGCATCTCTTTGACCGCGCAAGGGCGCTTGAAGTGCTGGTCTATGCCCTTGTAGACAGCGCCCATGCCGCCCTTGGCAACAGCCTTCTCGATCTTATAGCGTTTATGTTGTAGTTCTGTGCCAGCCGTGAGCCGCTTCGGGCCTTTGTCGCCGCCGAGCTTGGGACCACTCTCCGGCTCCTCGTCTGGAGGAGGTGGTGGGCTAGAAATAGGATCACTCCCTTTTTTGCTGCCCGCAAGGGGTTGATGACACTTGACACACTCCTGGGCGTCGTCGCTGTTTGCTGTCTGGCAATTGGCGCATTCTATCACAGCCGCTCTCCGTCCAACCCACCTCACGAGCTGGTGGTTATGCTCAGACCGTGCCTATGGCTGCTATCATAGCATCACCCGGCAGCGCGGTCAATCCCTGTCAGTTCTGTGGCATCTCAACCTACAAGAATACAGCCCATCTACTGGCCCATTATAACATAACTTATTTCCAACATACACTCACACAGAGATGCGCTTGCTGTCAAGGTACTTTTGCTCATCTCGCTTTGTCGGCTGGGATGGCCTATGCTATAATGTGAGACGGCATGAACAAGCAAAGCGCAGGCCGCTCAGCCGTGCTGGCGACACTTCTCTGGCTGCTCTTTCGCGCGGTTGCGTCGGCTTTCTGGAGGTATCTGTGGCGAATATCGGTTATCTCTACGCGGTGTTCTTCTTTCTGCTGGGCTGTGGCCTGGTGGTAGCAGGGTTGACCGCCGCAAAATTTGTTGGGCGCTTCACAATTAAGAAGCAAGCCTCGCGCAGCAAACATATCATCTATGAATCAGGTGAGACGCCGCTGGGCAGCGCGTGGGTCCAATATCCCCTCGCCTTTTATGTCTTTGCCTTGCTCTTTGTGGCCTTTGATGTGGATATTGTCTTCTTGATCGCCTGGGCGGTCGTCTTCCAGCAGCTCAGTTGGTTTGGCTTTGTCGAGATCATCTTCTTTATAGTAGTGCTGGCGCTCGGTCTGGTCTATGCCTGGCGGAAGGGAGTGATTCGATGGATTTAACCTCACGCGCGCGGCCCGGCGCGTTCTCGCCCCGAACGCCGCTGGCCTTCCAGCCGGACCATATCGCCGAATTGACCCGCGCGCTGCATGGCCTGAATGGGCTGGTGGGCCATCCCCTGCTGATGGGCGGCGGCGGCGTGGGCATCGAGGTCGAGCGGAGCCAACTTCTCCAGGTCTGCCGCGTGCTGCGCGATGAACAGAGCTTCGAGATGCTCTCTTCGGTCTCCGGCGTGGATATGCGCGATCACCTCGAAGTGGTCTATCACCTGCGCTCGCTCTCGAATAACTGGCTGCTGCAAATCAAGGTGAAGCTGGAGCCGGGCAAGCCGCAGGTGGATAGCCTGGTGGGCCTCTGGTTTGCGGCCAACTGGCTGGAACGCGAAACGTATGACCTCTTTGGTATCGTCTTTGTGGGCCATCCCGACCTGCGCCGTATCTTGCTGGATGATGACTTTGAGGGCTATCCGCTGCTCAAGAGCTTCCATCCCACACCCACGACGGTGCATGACCGCGCCACGACGGAGGTTGCGCCAGAGGAGGCGCTTTCGGGCGAAGCGCAGCAGGGTGTCGAGCGCGTGGTCTCCAAGCGGCTGGGGCAGGGCACGCTGGAGCGCCTGCATCCCGGCATGCCCACGTTTGGCGACGCGCATTATCCTGAGCAGCCCGGCGTTCCCGAATCAGAAGGCATCGAGGACGAGAGCTAGCCCCAGAGGAGCAGAGACATTATGGCAATCGATCAAGAGAACCAGCAGCCCGCCCCTGAATATATCGAGGGCGCTGAGGGCTTTCGCTCGGAGGAGATGGTCCTGAACATGGGGCCACAGCACCCCTCGACGCATGGGGTGCTGCGCCTGGTGTTAACGCTCGATGGCGAGACAGTGGTCCACTGCACGCCCGTCATCGGCTATCTCCATCGCGGCATTGAAAAGATTCTGGAAAACCGCCCGTACATGGGCGGCATCCGCTATATGGATAATTCCGATTACCTCTCGCCGATGCTCAATGAGACGGCTTATGCCGGAGCGGTTGAGCAGTTGATGGGCCTGGAGCCACC